>NZ_JBIARH010000003.1:0-65872 GCF_042889785.1 Streptomyces sp. NPDC002476
GCACCGCGCAGCGAAGCGGGAACCCACCCGACACCGCAGCCTTCAACGGCGCGGTAGACGGGAATCGCCCTCGTTCACGGGGGCGAGGATGTCAAAGAGTCAGGCCGTCTTCGAGCGCGCCCAGCGCCTGCCGGATGAGCGCCGGCAGATCGTCCTGCTGACCGTGCTCGCCCCAGTACAGAGTCACCTCGCGCAGCACGCCCAGCGCCGCCGCGACGAACACCCGGACCACCAGGTCGTCGGCGCCGCGCCCGCTGCGCTCGGCCAGCACCCGGGCCAGCATCCTCGCCGTGTCCGACATGGTCTCCGTCATCCGTGCCCGGACGGCGGGGACCTCCACCACCAGTCGGGTGCGCCGACACACCTCCTCCTCGTCGCTCACGAGGAACGTCGGCAGTATCTCGGTCATGACGATCCGCAGCGACTCCAGCGGCGGTTCACCGGCCGGCCGGTCGCGCAGCCCGGCCTCCAGGACCGGGCCGTACGCGTCGGTGAGGACGATGTCCTCCTTGGTCGCGAAGTAGCGGCACACCGTGCTCGGCGACACCTCGGCCGCCTCCGCGATCTGCTCGATCGTCGTCGTCTCGTACCCCTGCTCGGCGATCAGCCGGTACGCCGCCCGGCGGATCGCCGTCCGGGTCTTGAGCTTCTTCCGCTCGCGCAGCCCCGGCTGCGACGGAATCCCGGACACGGCGGACTGTCCCCCGGACACGGTGGACGGCGCCCCGGGAACGGAAACGGAAGGGGTACGGGAGGTGACGGCCATGGTCGTCATTGTCGGCCATCCATGGGTCCGGGGGCCATGGACGGCCATGAAAACGGCCCCGAACGAGGCGTGGCCGCGGCTCGGGAGCCACGGCCACTGGGCGAGGACGACGGGTAACGGCGGACGGGTAACGGCGGGAAGCGGAAGGCCAGGGAGCGGGCCGGGCGGGTCGGCGGGGCCACGAGGGTCGGGAAGCGGGGGAGCGGGCCCGCATGGGAAGACGTGGGCGGCGCGGGAAGGCGTGAGTGCGCAGCCGGGTGAGGCTGGGCGGCTCAGGAGTGGTTGTAGGCCACCAGCGAGATGCCGACGTAGTGCACGATGAAGGCCGCCAGCGTCAGCGAGTGGAACACCTCGTGGAAGCCGAACCAGCGCGGTGACGGGTTCGGCCGCTTGATGCCGTAGATGACGCCGCCGGCGCTGTAGAGCAGCCCGCCGACGACGACCAGCACCAGCACCGCGATCCCCCCGGTGCGCAGGAAGTCCGGCAGGAAGAACACCGCGGCCCAGCCCATGGCTATGTAGCAGGGCGTGTAGAGCCAGCGCGGGGCGCCCACCCAGAACACCCGGAAGGCGATGCCCGCGGCCGCCGCCGCCCACACCGCCCACAGCAGCGGCCGCGCGGTCGACTCGGGCAGCAGGAGCAGGGTCAGCGGGGTGTAGGTGCCCGCGATGATCAGGAAGATGTTGGCGTGGTCGAGGCGGCGGAGCACCGCCTCGCCGCGCGGGCCCCAGGTGCCGCGGTGGTAGAGCGCGCTCACCCCGAACAGCAGGCACGCGGTCAGGGCGTACACGGCACAGGCGATGCGGCCCCGGGCGCTGTCGGTCAGCGCGATCAGCGCGATCCCCGCGACGATCACGGCGGGGAACATCCCGGCGTGCAGCCAGCCACGCAGCCGTGGCTTCAGCGGGACGGTCGGTGCGGTCGGGACAGTCGAAACGGCGTCGGGTGCGGCTGTGTCCGGTCCGGCCGGCTCGGGCGCGGCTGTGGCGGAAGTCATTCCCGCATCGTACCTACGGGACCGTAGGTAACGGACGGAAGTGGCCATGCTCACGTGTGCGGCCCTCTGGACATATGGGCACAAGGGTCGGATGATCAAATGAGTGCGGTCGGCACCGGATGAGCGCCAACGAATTCGAAGGGGACGAAGCGTCCGGGTCGCAGCCCCCACGGGGCCGAACAGCAAATACCCTCGACAAGGAGCGATCGTGGCGCGCGACATCGCGGCTCCCCTCACTGCCCCCACCAACCATCAGGCCCTCGTCTCCTGGGTGAACGAGATCGCTGCCCTCACCGAGCCGGACCGGGTGGTCTGGTGCGACGGTTCCGAGGCCGAGTACGAGCGCCTGTGCGGGGAGCTCGTGGCCAAGGGAACGTTCAAGAAGCTGGACGAGACCAAGCGTCCGAACTCGTACTACGCCGCCTCCGACCCCAGCGACGTCGCCCGGGTCGAGGACCGTACGTTCATCTGCTCCGAGAAGGAGGAGGACGCCGGTCCGACGAACCACTGGAAGGCCCCCGCCGAGATGCGGGCCATCTTCACCGGTGAGAAGGGGATCTTCCACGGCTCCATGCGCGGACGCACGATGTACGTCGTGCCGTTCTGCATGGGCCCCGTCGGCTCCCCGCTCTCCGCGATCGGTGTCGAGATCACCGACTCCGCGTACGTCGCCGTCTCCATGCGCACCATGACCCGCATGGGCCAGGCCGTCCTCGACGAGCTGGGCACCGACGGCTTCTTCGTCAAGGCCGTCCACACGCTCGGCGCGCCCCTGGAGGAGGGCCAGGAGGACGTCCCGTGGCCGTGCAACTCCACCAAGTACATCTCGCACTTCCCCGAGGACCGCGAGATCTGGTCCTACGGCTCCGGCTACGGCGGCAACGCCCTGCTCGGCAAGAAGTGCTACGCACTGCGTATCGCCTCCGTCATGGCGCGTGACGAGGGCTGGCTCGCCGAGCACATGCTGATCCTCAAGCTCACCCCGCCGCAGGGCGAGGCGAAGTACATCGCCGCGGCGTTCCCGTCCGCCTGCGGCAAGACCAACCTCGCCATGCTGGAGCCGACCGTCCCCGGCTGGACCGTCGAGACCATCGGCGACGACATCGCCTGGATGCGCTTCGGCGAGGACGGCCGCCTCTACGCCATCAACCCCGAGGCCGGCTTCTTCGGCGTCGCGCCCGGCACCGGCGAGCACACCAACGCCAACGCCATGAAGACCATGTGGGGCAACTCCGTCTTCACCAACGTCGCGCTCACCGACGACGGCGACGTCTGGTGGGAGGGCATGACGGAGACCGCTCCGGCCCACCTCACCGACTGGCGGGGCAACGACTGGACGCCCGCGTCCGACACCCCGGCCGCCCACCCCAACGCCCGCTTCACCGTCCCGGCCGGCCAGTGCCCGATCATCGCGCCCGAGTGGGAGGACCCCAAGGGCGTGCCGATCTCCGCGATCCTCTTCGGTGGCCGCCGCGCCTCGGCCGTTCCGCTGGTCACCGAGTCCTTCACCTGGCAGCACGGCGTCTTCCTCGGTGCCAACGTGGCCTCCGAGAAGACCGCCGCCGCCGAGGGCAAGGTCGGCGAGCTGCGCCGCGACCCGTTCGCCATGCTGCCGTTCTGCGGCTACAACATGGGCGACTACATGGCCCACTGGCTGAAGGTCGGCGCGGACAAGCCGGACCAGTCGAAGCTCCCGAGGATCTACTACGTGAACTGGTTCCGCAAGAACGACGCGGGCAAGTTCGTGTGGCCCGGCTTCGGCGAGAACAGCCGCGTCCTGAAGTGGATCGTCGAGCGCCTGGCGGGCAAGGCCGAGGGCGTCGAGACGCCGATCGGCATCCTGCCCACCAAGGACGCCCTGGACACCGAGGGCCTGGACCTCTCCGACGCCGACCTGGACTTCCTGCTCACGGTCGACAAGGACGTCTGGCGCGAGGAGGCGGGCCTGGTCCCCGAGCACCTCAACACCTTCGGCGACCACACCCCCAAGGAGCTGTGGGACGAGTACCGCGCCCTGGTCCAGCGACTGGGCTGACCCCACGGGGCGCGCCCCGTGGGCGGGCGCGCCCTCGCACGCCCCGTGGCCGGGCCATCGGACATCCGCCCTGACCTGTGGGGCCGACGGCCCGCCGCGGTCCGGCCCCCGGAACCCCCTCACGGTTCCGGGGGCCGCCCCAAGGACAGCACTTGGCTCGCCCGTCACCCCCGTACAACGGCGTACGGGGGTGACGGGTGTACGGTCCCGCGCCCAGGGCGGAGTACGGGTGGTGCGGGAGGCGGAGGGACGCGGCCCGCACATGGATCAGTGGCGACGCAGCCGCTTGCGGACCTTCCGCGCGACCGTGCGCCAGTCCGCGGCGACCAGCACCACACGCCCGTCCGGCCGCTGTGCCATCCGTGCCGCCATCGGCCGGACCCCGTGCGCGTACAGCCGTTTGGCGCGTGCCCGGTTCGGGAGGGGGCGCCGCTTCCCGCCCCCGTCGGGTGCCGGGAGCAGCAGTGGCACGTCATGGCTGCCCGGGCCGACGTCGGCCGTCACGCGAAGCAGGATCTCCCACCGGCCGGGGCGGTGGGCGTACCGGTGGAGGTCGAGCGGGTCCAGGACGACACGGGCGGTCAGCGGGGCGTCGGTGGGCGTGGCCCTCCCCACGGGAATCAGCACCTCGTGGCCGTCGGCGTGGCGCAGCACGACGCTGTGCCGGACCCGTCGCGAACCGGTGCCGCGGTAGTGCGAGCTGCGTACCAGCAGGGCCGTCCGCCGTCCGCCGTCGAGCCATTCCAGGGCGTCGGGGCCGGGTTCGAGTTCGGCCCAGGCGAGGCTGTCGTGGCGGGACAGGGAGCGCAGTTCATCGATCCGCCCGCCCTCGCGCAGCAGCCGGGCGCGCAGCTGGACGAGCGGTGAGAAACCGGTCATGACCTCCTGCGGGATGAACTCGCGCAACACCTCGCCCGCGATGCGGGCGTACGACTCCTGGCGCTCGGCGGAGGTCCAACGGTGGTAGTTCGGACCGAACTTCGCCATCAGCTCCACCTTGGCGAACCGCACGAGCAGCTCGTTGCGCCGCTCGCCGGGCTCGGTCAGTTCCACGATCGAGCCCAGGGCCGCGCGCACCGCCGAGTAGAACGACTCGGCCGGTGGCTGCTGCTTCGTCAGATGGGCGAACCCCTCGCGATCGACGAGGTAGTAGCAGTCGTAGTCGGCGACCACCGAGATCGCCCGCGCCCGCAGATAGGCGGGGACGATGAACGGCTGTTCCTCCGCCAGCCGCACTCCTTCGGCGAAGCGCAGACCGTGTTCGACCACGAGCGAGCGCCTGAAGAGTTTCTGCGGGGTCAGGCTGAACATCGCCCTGGTCGACCACACGTCGCCCCGTTCGACGGTCGCGGCGAACGGCTCGGTCGGGGCGCCCCGGCCCACGCCCCGGATCCGGCCCAGCACCACGTCCGAGTCGTTGCGCTCGGCGATCTCCACCATCCGCCGCAGCGCGTCCGGGCCCAGGTAGTCGTCCGGGTCGGCGAAGAACAGGAACTCGCCCCTCGCCATGTCCATACCCCGGTTGCGAGGACCGCCGGGGGCCCCGGAATTGCTCTGGTGCACGACCCTGACGTTGGTGTGCCGCTCGGCCCACCCGTCCAGTACCGCACCGCCGGCGTCGGTGGAACCGTCGTTCACGGCCACGACCTCGATGCGCTCGAATCCCAGGCTCTGCCGCGCGATCGACTCCAGGCATTCGTCCAGGAAATCGGCAGCGTTGTAGACCGGGATGATCACGGTGACCGCTACGTCACTCATGTCGACCTCTCCGCAGTTGCTCTCACGCTCCGGACGGGCGTGACACCGTCCAGACGGTCGGTGTGCGGGGAGGGTTGCCCGCTGCGGACAGCGGATCCCAACGATGGCGCGCGTGACATCTGTCCGTCCGCGGCCATTCACCGGGGCGTTCGAAGAAAGCGGCGAAAGGGGTATTTCTCCGTTAGTTGAATGACGCCCGGTCCGCCGTGCCTCGGCGGCCCGTGGACCGGCGCCGTCAGAGGGCGCCGACCAGTCGTGACGGGGTGCCGGACGCGGTGGGCGAGGCCATCGCCGCCGTGTGGGCGTCCATGCGCTCGGCCGCGAGGATCGCGGCGACGGTGTCGGCGCGGGACGCGGCCACCACCAGCGCCCGGCCCGCGAGGGCGTGTGCGCGGCGGTGGAGGGCGGGCGCGGGTGCTTCGCTCCGGCCGGCGTGCCGGGTCGGCGGAGTACCGCGCAGCCGGGCGACCTGCTCGGCGATGCGGTCGCCCGCCGCGTCCAGCCCCAGTTCGTCGGTGACCGCGAGCAGCGCGGCCAGGTGTCCGGCGAGCTGGATGTCCAGCTCCTCCTCACGGGAGCGGTGCGGGAAGTCGCCGGCGCGGTCGGCCGGTGTGTGGACCGATTTGGTGCGGATCGGTTCGTACATGGATGGCCTCCTGGTGTCGCTGTGAGACCATCCTACATTGGATCTAGTCTAAAGTTGTCTGTGATCGAGGCGGGGGTGATGTCCGGCCGCGGCGGGCCCGAGGGCTGCGGCGGGGCCGTACGCCGTGGCCGGTCTGTTCGGCGTGGCGGGGTCCGTTCGGCGTGGCGGGCATCGACCCGTCAAGGCTGGCCGTATCCGTCCAGGAAGTGCGCGATCCTGGTCACCGCGTCCGCCAGGTCCTCGGCCGAGGGCAGGGTCACGACGCGGAAGTGATCGGGCTCCGGCCAGTTGAATCCGGTGCCGTGCACGACCATGATCTTCTCGGCGCGCAGCAGGTCGAGCACCATCTGCCGGTCGTCCTTGATCTTGTAGACCTTGGGATCGAGGCGCGGGAAGAGATACAGCGCCCCCTTGGGCTTCACGCATGTCACGCCCGGGATCCGGGTCAGCAGGTCGTACGCGACGTCCCGCTGCTCCCGCATCCGGCCGCCCGGCAGCACCAGCTCGTCGATCGACTGCCGTCCGCCGAGGGCGGTGGCCACGGCGTGCTGGGACGGCATGTTGGCGCAGAGCCGCATGTTGGCGAGGATCGTCAGACCTTCGATGTACGAGGCGGCGTGCGCCTTCGGGCCGCAGACCGCCAGCCAGCCCGACCGGTATCCGGCCACCCGGTAGTTCTTGGAGAGCCCGTTGAAGGTGAGCACCAGCAGGTCGGGGGCGATCGTCGCGGTGGGGGTGTGGGTGGCGCCGTCGTACAGGATCCGGTCGTAGATCTCGTCCGAGCAGACGACCAGGTTGTGCCGCCGGGCGATCTCGGTGAGCCCGCGCAGCATCGCCTCGTCGTAGACCGCGCCCGTCGGATTGTTCGGGTTGATGATCACGAGCGCCTTGGTGCGGTCGGTGATCCTCCGTTCGATGTCGGCGAGGTCCGGCATCCAGTCGGACTGCTCGTCGCAGCGGTAGTGCACCGCCGTGCCGCCCGCCAGCGAGACCGACGCCGTCCACAGCGGGTAGTCCGGAGCGGGTACCAGCACCTCGTCGCCGTCGTCGAGCAGCGCCTGCATCGACATCTGGATCAGCTCGGAGACACCGTTGCCCAGATAGACGTCCTCGACATCGAGGTCGATGCCCTTGGTCTGGTAGTGCTGCACCACCGCCCGCCGCGCGGACAGCAGTCCTTTCGCGTCGCCGTAGCCGTGCGCCCCGGAGAGGTTGCGCAGTATGTCCTCGAGGATCTCGGGCGGGCACTCGAACCCGAACGCGGCGGGGTTGCCGGTGTTGAGCTTGAGGATGCGATGACCGGCCGCCTCCAGCCGCATCGCCTCCTCCAGCACGGGGCCCCGGATTTCGTAACAGACGTTGGCGAGCTTCGTGGACTGGATGACCTGCATGTCCCGGAGCTTACGGCCGGGCCTCCGGGGGCGCCGGGCTTTCGTCGCCGGTTGCCCCGCCCGGCGCATCGGGCCGCCGCCACCGTGTCTTCCATAGCCATGTGTCCCCCGTCCCCGGACCGTGGGATCGCCGGTCGGGGACGGGGGCGCGGCTTGGAATGGGCCGGAACGGGGACGTGACGCACGCGGACGGGTGAGATGGGACACGTGCGTGTGCCGGGTGCTCGCGTGGGCGGGACGTCCCCGAGGGCCCCGGTCCGGGCATGCGCCGAACCGGGGGCCCGACCGAACCGGGGACCCGACCGAACGGGGCACGGACTGTCGGGTCCGCGGGGAGTCGCATTCCCTAGCGTGACTGTTCGCAAGGGAAGGAGTCCGGGGTGCTGGAGCGGCTGAATCAGGCCATGGAGCACATCGAGGGCGACCTCGGTCGGCGGATCGAGGCGGCCGAGCTGGCGCGGATCGCGATGACGTCGGAGTACCACTTCCGGCGGATGTTCTCGGCGCTGGCCAGGATCCCGCTGTCCGAGTACATCCGGCGCAGGCGGCTCACGCTCGCGGGGGCCGAGGTGCTGGCGGGGGAACGGACGCTGCTGGAGATCGCCGTGCGCTACGGCTACGGCTCGGGGGAGGCGTTCGCGCGGGCGTTCCGGGCGATGCACGGGGTCGGTCCCGGCGAGGCCAGGCGGACCGGTGCGGTTCTGCGCTCCCAGCCCCGGATGTCCTTCCGGCTCGTAGTCGAAGGGAGCGGAAGTATGCGATACCGGATCGTGGAGAAGGAAGCATTCCGTGTGGTTGGCAGGAAGGCGCGGGTTCCGCTGGTGCACGAGGGGGCGAACCCGGCCATCGTCGCGTTCGTCCGGGGCATTGAGGGCCAGGGGGACCCCTCCGGCGGTGCCGAAATGCCCCCGTAGCTCCGTCCGGTTGAGACACATGGCGACTCCGGGCCGGCCCGTCGAGGGCCGGGCCGGGGCGCTGGCCGGAAATCGCCCCTTGTTGGGGATCCCTTCCGTACGCAAGCATGCGCATGTCAAATCGAAGGAACTTCGGTAGCCGGGGTCGTCGAGGCCCCGCGCATGTCGCTGGAGGGGACCCCCACATGAAGAAGCCTCTCGTCGGTGCGCTCTTCGCCGTTCTGCTCCTCGGGGCGGGAACCGCACCCGCCGTCGCGGCCACCGGTCAGGAAGCGGCGACGGCCGGCAAGGCAGCGGCCGGCCCGGCCGCGGCCGACACGGTCAAGGCGAAGGTCACGCCCCAGGCGGTCAACTTCGCCGGGACCGTGGCGCTCAGCAACTGTTCCGGCTCCGTCGTCCGCACGCCCGACTCCCAGCCCTCCGACCCCGCGCTGGTGCTCTCCAACGGGCACTGCATGGAGACGGGCTTCCCGGGCCCGGGTCAGGTGGTGTTCAACCGGTCGTCCAGCCGTAGCTTCACCCTGCTGAACGCCTCCGGCAGCGGCGTCGCCACGCTGCGGGCCAGCAAGATCGCGTACGGGACGATGACGGACACCGACATCTCGGTGTACCAACTCACCAGCACCTACGCGCAGATCGAGAGCAAGTACGGCATCAAGGCGCTGGAGCTCAACACCGCGCACCCCGTCCAGGGCACCGCGATCACGGTGGTCTCCGGCTACTGGAAGCGCACGTACTCCTGCAACGTGGACGGATTCGTCTACCGGCTCAAGGAGGGCCAGTGGACCTGGAAGGACTCGGTCCGCTACACCTCCGCCTGTCAGACCATCGGCGGCACGTCCGGTTCCCCGGTGATCGACAACGCCACCGGCAAGGTCGTCGCGGTCAACAACACCGGCAACGAGGACGGCCAGAGCTGCACGGACAACAACCCGTGCGAGGTGGACGAGAGCGGCAATGTGACGGTGCGTGAGGGAATCAACTACGCCCAGCAGACCTACGGCATCGTGCCGTGCATCGGCCCGGGCAACAAGTTCGACCTCAACCGGGCGGGATGCGCCCTGCCCAAGCCGTGAGCCGCTGAGCCCTCCGTCGCCGTGGCCGCCCGTGCCGACCGGGCGGCCGCGGCGACGCCGTGCGTCGCGGCCCGAGGCTCGCGGGCCCAGAGCTTGCGGGTTCGGGGCTTGCGGGTTCAGGGCCTGCCCGTGCGCCTGATCGCTGCCTCGATCCCGTCGAGCAGTACGTCGAGGCCGACGGCGAACGTCTTCCGTGCCTCGCGCTCCAGGAACGGCATCGTCTCCTTGTCGCCCCCGTCCGATCCTCCGCCCGTCTCCTCGCTGTACCCGCCTCCGCAGACGCCCTCGTCCTCGTCCTCGCCCTTGTCAGTGGCGGACGGCGGTCGCGGCGCGTCGGCGCGTTCCATCGCGCTCAGGCTCGGGTAACGGTCCGCGAAGTCCGGAGCCACCTCGCCCAGCAGCGCCGAGCGGGCGAACCACCACTCCTCGTCCGGCTCGCCCGTCGCCACCGCCGCCTCCCGTGCCTCGGCGACCGTTCCGGCGCAGCCCCGCACGAAATGGGTCAGCGTGCCCACCAGTCGCCGCACCAGCCGCGCTTCGAGCCCGGTTCCGGTCAGCAGGCGTACGAGGGTGTCCAGTGCGGCGTACTCGTGCGGGCCGAGGACCGGACGGGCCTGGGAGACCTGGAGCACCCAGGGGTGGCGCAGAAGGAATTCGAGCGTGTCCCGCGCCCATGCGGTCAGCCCGCCCCGCCAGTCGTCGCCGCCCGGCCGCTCTCCTTCGGTGCTCGGGTGCCTGCCGCCCTCCGGTGCGTGTGCCTCGGTGAAGGCCGCGTAGTCCCGGGGCAGTTCGGCGTGGACCGCGTCGTACATGAGGTCCAGCAGCTCGCCCTTGCTGGGGACGTACGTGTACAGCGCCATCGCCGTGCGGCCCAGCCGCTCGCCCACCGCGCGCATCGAGAGCGCGGCCATGCCCTCCTCGTCGGCGACGGAAATCGCGGCGGTCACGATGGCGTCCACGCTCAGCCCCGGCCGGGGGCCCGGACCGGGGGTGCGGCGCGGCTGCTCCGGCCGCTCCGCGCGCCACAACAGGGACATCGAACGCCGGGCGTCGCCCTGTCCGGCATAGACCACCACTTGCAACTCCTTACGCCATAAAGTAATCTCGCCGAGGCGATTTCAATTCCTTATGGCGTAAAGTATCAGGAGAGGTCGGTGTCGGGATGGGGCACGCGTTGCCTGTGTCATACGTACGGGTCGTGGGCGTGGAGCGGATCACTCCACGGGTCGCGCGCGTCTCCTTCGTCGCGGACGTGGGCGTGGGCGCGGGCGTGCGGAGTCTCGCGGAGATCCTGGAGGACCGCCCCGATCAGCAGATGAAACTGTGCTTCCCCCGGGAGGGGCAGGGCGTGCCCCGGCTCCCGGTGCCCGACACCGACGACGCGCACGGCATGCGGTGGTACGAGGCGTACCTCGCGATCCCCGAGCCCGAACGTCCGCTCATGCGCAGCTTCACCGTGCGCGGGTACGACCGCGCGAGCGGTGTGATGACGGTCGACTTCGTCCTGCACGGTGACGACGGCCCCGCCGCCCGCTGGGGCCGGGGCGCGCGCCCGGGGGACGTGCTCGGCATGGTCGGCCCGTCGGCGGCGTACGCCCGGCCGCTGCCCGCGGCCGACTGGTTGCTGCTGGCCGGTGACGAGACGGCACTCCCGGCGATCGGGACGCTCCTGGAGTCCCTGCCGGCCGGGGCGCGCGCGGTCGTGTACGCCGAGGTCGCCGACGCGGCGGAGCGCCAGATGCTGCACTCGCCGGGCGAGGTGTCCGTCCACTGGGTGGACCGGGACCGGGGCGGGGCGTTGGTGGACGCGGTACGGGCGGCCGAGCTGCCCGCCGGGCCGGGGGCCGCCTGGCTGGCCGGTGAGGCCGGGGCGGTACGGGCGCTGCGCCGTCACCTGGTCGGGGAACGCGGACTGCCCCGGAACGCCGTGGAGTTCAGCGGCTACTGGCGGGCGAACCTGACCCAGGACGACGCGCCGACCGAGGAGGACCTGGCCTGGGCCAGGGAACGGGCGGCGGAGGTGGCAGAGGCGGCCAAGGCGGCGGAGGTGACGGAGACCTCGTAGCCCCATAGGCCTCATGGCCCCCATAGGCTTCATGGCCCTCATGGGCTCCGTCGGGGCCCGGGGGCCGCTGCGGCCTTCATGCGAGGGCCCAGCCCTCGCCCCGGCCCTCACCCCCGTACGGTCCGGCCCTCGCCGCCGCCACATCGGCGCGCCGGCCGGGAGAGCCGGTGCCGTCGATGACGTACGCGTCGCGGATGACCAGGTCCACGGGATCGCCTGTCTGTGGATCGAGCGACTGATCGGGGATCGGGGCCGATCGGGGATCGGGGCCGATGGGGGATCGGGGGCGATCGGGGATCAGAAGAAGGTGCGGATGTAGTCGATGACGGTGCCGTCGGCCTCGACCAGCGGGATCAGCTGCCACTTGTCGAAGCTGGTGCACGGATGCGACAGACCCATGCCGACCCAGTCGCCGACCTCCAGCTCGGCACCGGGCTCGGTGCGCAGCCAGGTGTGCTGGTCGTACGCCGCGTCCCGCTTGCCCGCGTTGAGGAACGCCTGCCCGGGGGAGGGCCGGGAGACGACCTGGGCCCAGAGCCGGAAGGCGGGCCGCAGGGCTCCTTCCTCGGGGACACGGTTGAACGGGGTGAGGCGGCGGTAGTGGCCATCGTCGTGCGAGACGTACGCCCCCGAGCGCAGCAGCTTCAGTACGGGCCGGGAGAGTTCGGGGATCTGCGCGAACACGTCCGCCACCGCGTCGAACCACGCACTGCCGCCCGCACTGATCACGATGCCGTCGTCGGGGGCGTCCGCCACGCGTCGCGTGGCCGCTCCGGCCTCTGCCGCGTCCGGTTCGGATTCTCCCCCGGCCGGTTCGGCCGCTTCCGTGGCCGCTCCGGTTTTTTCCGGTGCCGTTTCCGATGCCGCGAGCGGGCCTCCCCGGACCTTCCGGCCGAACCTGCCCTCCCGGTCGAAGGCGACGGCCAGCGCGACGAGCCGCCGCAGCCACTCGCGGACCCGCTCGCCCGACGCGTCCGGCACCTCGCCCTCGTACCCGGCCACGCCCACCAGCCGCAGGGTCCATGGTGACGTTCCTGCCGTCGCGGCCCGGCCGTCTCGCCGACGTGCCCTCCTTCAGCCGCGGCATCGGCGGCGCCGAGTCCAATGTCGCCTGCGCGCTCGCCGGGGCAGGCCACCGGGCGGCCTGGGTCAGCAGGGTCGGCGCGGACGGCTTCGGGGACCACCTCGTCGAGGCCGTCGCGGGGTACGGGGTCGACACCTCCGCAGTGCGGCGCGACCCGACGCGGCCCACCGGCATCTACTTCCGTACGGCGACGGACCGGGGCACCGACGTGCACGAGGTCGCCTACTACCGGGCCGGTTCCGCCGCCTCCGCGATGTCCCCGGACAACGTCCCGTACGAGGCGCTGTTCGCGGCCCGCGTCCTGCACCTGTCCGGCATCACGGCGGCGCTCTCCGCCGACTGCCTGGCCCTGCTCCGCGACCTGACCTCGCCCCGCCCCGGCCGCCCGCTGGTCTCCTTCGACGTCAACCACCGGCCGGGCCTGTGGCGCGACGCCGCCGCGGGCCCCGGAGTGCTGCTGGACCTGGCGCGCGGCTGCGACCTGGTCTTCGTCGGCGAGGACGAGGCGGAGGAGGCGTGGGGACTGAACGGGGCCGAGGCGATCCGTGCGGCGCTCCCGGGGCCGGCGGTCCTGGTCGTGAAGCGCGGGGCCGAGGGGGCCACGGTCTTCTCGCGTACGGGAGGCACGGTCGCAGAGGAGGCGGGCGACGAAGCAGCGGATGCCGGAGAAGCGGACCCCGGACGGACCGACTCCGGACGGACCGACTCCGGACGGACCGATACCGGGCCGACGGACACCGTCACCAGCGTCCCCGCCCTCCGCGTCGATGTCGTCGCACCCGTCGGCGCCGGTGACGCCTTCGCCGCGGGGTTCCTCTCCGCGACCCTGCGGGGCCTGGGCGTACGCGACCGGGTCCGGCACGGTCACCTCATGGCCGCCGCCGTGCTCACCGTCCCCGGGGACCTCACGGCCCCACCGTCCCGCGCCCGCGCCGACGCCCTCGCCGCGCTGGACGACGACGCCTGGGGGAGACTTCGTCTCGGCCCCGGGTGGACGGGGGAGGAGCAGGAGGTACGTACGACGTGAGCGACCGCGACCAGCGAACGGGCGGCACGGGCCGGCCGGGCGCCCCGAGCGAGCATCCGGCCGAGCGCCCCTCCGGGCCTTCGGCCGAGCAGCCGTCCGGGCATCCGGCCATGGGCGGCGAGGGCCTCAGGAGCGGCGAGGGCCACATGAGCAGCGAGGACAGCGAGTACTGCGGGGACAGCGAGGCGCGCGCATGAGCCAGACCGTCGACCGCGCGCTGAGCATCCTGCCGCTGCTCGCCCAGGGGCCCGCCGATCTCGGACAGGTCGCCGAGCGGCTCGGCGTCCACAAGTCCACCGCGCTGCGCCTGCTCCGTACGCTCCACGAACACGGCCTCGTCCACCGCCAGCAGGACCAGCGCTACCGCCTCGGTGCCCGCCTCTTCGCCCTCGCGCAGGAAGCCATGGAGAACCTCGACGTACGCGAGATCGCCCACCCCCACCTCGTCGAGCTCAACGAGAGCTGCGGTCACACCGTGCACCTCGCGGTGTACGAGGAGAACGAGGTCCTCTACATCGACAAGGTCGAGAGCCGCTACCCGGTCCGCATGTACTCCCGGATCGGCAAGCCCGTCGCGATCACCGTCGCCGCCGTGGCGAAACTGCTCCTCGCCGACCTTCCCGAACCCGAGCGGCGCGCCGTCGCCGAGAGGCTCGACTACCCCATGCACACGCCTCGTTCGACCCCGAACGCCGGTGCCTTTCTCAAGGAACTCGCCGTCGTCCGCGAACAGGGCTGGGCGACCGACCTCGGCGGCCACGAGGAGTCCATCAACTGTGTCGCCGCCCCCGTCCGGGGCGCGGACGGACGCGTGGTCGCCGCGATGTCGGTCTCCGCGCCCAACGTCGTCGTCACGGCCGAGGAACTCCTCACCCTGCTCCCGCTGGTGCGCCGTACCGCCGACGCCATCAGCCGGGACTACTCCGGCACCAACCGACCAGGAGAGCCTGAACAGCCATGACCGAGAAGATCGCCCTCACCCCGAGCACCCACACCACGCCGCCGGCGACGTTCTCGCACGGGGTGAAGAAGGGCAACATCCTCCAGGTCGCCGGCCAGGTCGGTTTCCTCCCCGCCGTCGAGGGCCAGGCACCGACCCCGGCCGGTCCGACGCTGCGGGAGCAGACCCTCCAGACCTTCGCCAACGTCAAGGCGATCCTGGAGGAGGGCGGCGCGACCTGGGACGACGTGATGATGATGCGCGTCTACCTCACGGACGTGGACCACTTCGCCGAGATGAACGAGATCTACAACGCCTACTTCGCCGAGCAGGACCTGAAGGCCCCGCCCGCTGCCCGCACCACGGTCTACGTCGGCCTCCCCAAGGGCCTGCTCATCGAGATCGACGCGCTCGCGGTCCTCGGCTGATCCGACCCCGTACGGCACCGCAGGGCCGCGGAGCACCGCACCGCGCTCCCGCGGCCCCGGCTGCACGGTGGTCGAGCCGTGGCGGGGTTACGGCAGTCCGTGGACGTGCGGGGCCACCGCGTTCGACCAGGCGTTGCCCGACTTGGCGTCCCAGTTGGTCGACCAGGTCATCGCGCCGCGGATGCCCGGGTACTTCTTCGAGGGCTTGAAGCTGCCGCAGTTGGTGCCCGAGGCCAGGCAGTCCAGGGCCGCGTTCACGACCGACGGGGAGACGTAGCCGCTGCCCGCGCCACTGGTGGAGGCGGGGAGGCCGAGGCCGACCTGCGACGGGTCGAGGCCGCCCTCCAACTGGATGCAGGCGAGCGCGGTCAGGAAGTCCACCGAGCCCTGCGAGTACACCTTGCCGTCGCAGCCGAGCATCGAACCGCTGTTGTAGTACTGCATGTTGACGACGGTCAGGATGTCCTTGACGTTGAGCGCCGTCTTGAAGTACTCGCCCGAGGTCGACTGCATGTCGATCGTCTGCGGCGCCATCGTGATGACGAGGCCGGAGCCCGCCTTCTGCGACAGCTGGCGCAGCGCCTTCGTCATGTACGTGGAGTTGAGGCCATTCTCCAGGTCGATGTCGACGCCGTTGAAGCCGTACTCCTGGATGAGGGTGTGGATCGAGTTCGCGAAGTTGGCGGCGGAGGCGTCGTTGTCGACCGAGACGGTCCCCTTCTCGCCGCCGACCGAGATGATGACGTTCTTCCCGGCGGCCTGCTTGGCCTTGATGTCGGCCTTGAACTGGTCGACGGTGTAGCCGTTCAGCCCGGCCGTGTCCAGGTTGAAGGTGACGGCACCCGGCGTGGTCGTCGCGTCGGCGAAGGAGACCGCGATGATGTCGTAGTTAGCGGGCACGTCGCTGAGCTTCTGCACGGTCGCGCCGTTGTTGAAGTTCTGCCAGTAGCCGGTCACCGCGTGCTTGGGCACGGAGGGGTTCGGATTGGGGGTGCCGCCGCCGTCCTTGGCCGTACGGGCGCCGACGGACGCGGAGCTGACGGACTCGCCGGCCGCGTTGGTGGCGGTCACGGCGAACTGGTACGCCGTGTCGGCGGTCAGGCCCGTGATGGTGGCGGAGGTCCCGGTGGCCGTGGTGGCCTTGGCGCCGTCCTTGTAGACCGTGTAGCCGGTCGCGCCGGACACCGCGTTCCAGGAGAGCGACACGGAGGAGGCCGTGGTCGTGCCGACCGCCAGACCGGCGGGCGCGCCGGGCACCTGCGGCGTCTCGCCGCCACCGCCGCCGTCGGGGCCGCTGACCGAGACGTCGTCGACCAGGTAGGCGGCCTGCCCGTACCAGCCGTGCGTGTACACCGTGACCGAGGTGGTGCTCGGGCCGGTCTTGAACGTGGTCGTCAGCTGGGTCCAGCCGGTGGAGCCGGGCGACCAGGTGGAGACGTCGGTGGTCCCGGTGCCGTCGGCGCCGAGGTACGCGTACCCGCCCTGCACCCAGGAGCTGAGCGTGTAGGTCGAGTCCGGCTTCACCTTGACGGTCTGGGAGCAGCGCGCGTTGTTCTGGCCGGCCGGGGTGGCCCTGAGAGCGCCGGTGCCGCCGTGCACGGGGGAGGAGACCGCCTCGCCGGTGCCGCCGGAACACGTCCAGTCGGCCAGACCCGCCTCGAAGCCCGGATTCCTGGCGACGTTGACGTCGGCGGCCTGGGCGCTGCCGACGAGAGCGGTGGCGGTGAGCGCGCCGGCCGCGAGGACGGCCATCGCGGTGCCGCACAGCGGGCGGGTGTGGCGCATCCGGGCTCGGGGCCCGTGGGCGGGAGAGAGTTCCACTTCGCTGCCTCCGTGGGGGAGTCGGGGGGAATCGGACGGTGAGAGCCGACGGGTGGGGTCCGGCGGGTGGGGAAGGCGGACGCGGCTCACGGGCCGGTGTCCGGGGGTGGACCGGGGAGTGGTCGGGGCGGGGGATCCGGGCGGCGGCGGTCGCCGCCGGCCGCTAAAGCTGGTCCAGACCAATCGAGTTGTCAAGGGCTCTGGCAGCGACCGCGGTCGGGTGCCCGACCGGCCGGGCGGATTCCCAGTCGGCCCGCCGGTCGTTCGCGAACGTCCCGTGAACACCCCGCGAACCCTTCACGATCGCCGCCGGGCCTCCATGGATTGACGTTTTGTTGACTGTGGCCCGCCCCGTGCGGGTGAGGTGGTCCAGGTGCTCGGACAGTGACCGCCCGCCCGTCGCCGGGTCGTCGGGCGCGCCGGTTCCGCATCCGGCCTGACATGCGGAGACGAATGCGGGCTCACGGGCCGCCGGAAGGCCGATCCGTAACTCTCCGCAGTGGTACAGAAGTTAACGATTTTCGATTTGATCCGATTTGACGCGCGGGCGTTGACCCGGTGTCTTCCTCACGTTGTCGTACTGGCCTTCAGAAAGTGTTCTCTGCCAGGTAAGACGTGGATAAAGTGCTGAGGCAGAGCGCGGATCAGAAGTAATTGCGGCCGGCGTCAAGACCGATGTTTGGCCGGAGTTGAAACGGGGAACGGTGTGCCGACCGCAATAGCAGTGACAAGTGCTGATCTGGTACTGCCTCCGACCGACCAGCAGACGCCGACCGCCGCGCTGCTGCAGGCTCCGGACGCCCAGCCGCTGGAGATGGCCATCGGGGATATGCATGTGCTGCTGGAGCAGCACGGCTACGTCGTCGTTGTCTACCCGGGTAGCATCGCTCCCGCCCATGAACGTCGGCTATACTCCGTGCGTTCTGTTCTGGAGAGCGATCGCATCGCTCTGCTCAAGGTGGACCTTCCTCCACTGGGCGTCGCCGTGCTCGTGCGGCAACTGCGCCAGTTGTCCATCTGCGACTTCAGCCCGGGAGTGGTCGCCTCCGCCGCCCGGCTGCTGTCCCACTACATCCATGCGGGCGCGCTGCTGCACTCCGTCACCAAGTTCGACAGGGTGCCGGTCGACCTCCGTACCCATGCCAAGTCCTGGGTGCCCGGCTCCCAGTTCGCGGTGGTCGCGAGTCCGGAGCCACAGCTCGTCACGATCGGCCCGAAGGCGGAACCGCCGACCGGCCCGGAATTCCCCACCGAACTGATGACCGCCAAGGGGCAGTCGCAGTCCGAGTGGGTCAAACAGACCCTCGCGCCCGCGTGGAAGGTCCAGACCGTTCACGAGGCCGCACTTCCCTCCGGCTCCCCTGGCTGGTGGGGAACCGGAAAGCTGGTGGAATTCGCCGCCTACCTGCCAGACATCTCCGTCCTGCACCAACTGGTGTGCTCCGTACGCCGGGACATCTGCCGCTGGTGCGGAATGGAACTCATAGGTGACCTCTGCGGGTTCTGCTCCTCGCCGCTGCCCGCGGCGGAGAACCGAATGCACCACGCCGGTGTCCTCGGCCACGGAGCGCCCGTACCACCACGGTCCTAGCGCTTCCGCTTTCCTCCGTGGACGCCCTCCTGTCCGCTGCCCCACGCATCCGAATCGAACGAGGTTGTCCGGCCCATGAACTCCCGCCAGCGCCGCGGCGTGATACTCCTGCTCCTGTCGGTTCTGTGCGCCTTCGGCGCCTTCGCCGGCGTGCTCTCGGTGATCAGCGACGTCAACTCCAAGGTGGGCCCAGAGGTTTCGGCCTACCAGCTCAAGTCCGACGTCGCCCCCTATACCGCCCTGTCGTCCGGGCAGTTCGAGAAGATCTCGATGCCCAAGCGCTGGCTCTCCACGAACGCCGTGACCGACCTCTCCGAGGTGAACGGCAAGATCGCCGTCACCCAGCTGCGCAAGGGCTCCCTGCTCCAGTCCGACATGATGCAGAAGCGCCCCGAACTCCAGCCCGGGGAGCAGGAGATCGCCATCATGATCGACGCCGCGACCGGCGTCGCCGGCAAGATCACGCCCGGTGCCACCGTCAACATCTACGCCACGTTCGCCGGTGAGCGCGACGGGGACCCCTCCCAGTCGAAGGTCATCGTCTCCAACGCCAAGGTGCTGGACGTCGGCAAGCTGACGGCCCTGGAGCCGAGCCGCGACGGCAAGTCCAACATGGGCACCGAGGCCGTCCCGATCACCTTCGCCCTGAACACGCTCGACACCCAGCGCATCGCCTACGCCGAGTCCTTCGCGCAGCACGTACGCCTCGCGCTCCTGGCCTCCGGAAGCGACAGCACCATCCGTCCGGGTGACCGCACCTACACGCTCGACAAGGACAAGTGAGGATCGGATGACCACGAGGATCCTCCCGGCCGTCGGTGACGTCGACGCGGCCAGATCCGTCACCACCCTGCTCAGCCAGCTCCCCGACGCCGAACCGGCCGCCCCGGTCGGCGACTCGACGCAGCTCATCGACACCCTCGCCCGGCTGGCCGGCGAGTCGCTCGACGAGCTGCCCGAGGTCGTGCTGGTCCACGAGCGGATCGGTCCGGTGCCGGCACTGGAACTGATCCGGGAGGTCTCGCTGCGCTTCCCCGCGATCGGGGTCGTGCTGATCACCGCCGACGTCACCCCCGGCCTGTTCTCGTCCGCGATGGAATCGGGTGCGCGAGGCGTCGTCACCCTGCCCCTGAGCTACGAGGAACTCGTCAACCGCGTCCAGTCCGCGGCCCAGTGGTCCGCGGGCGTCCGCCGCCACCTGAGCACCGGCGCCGAGGTCTTCACCGGCCCCGGCGGCGCCGTCGTCACGGTCAGCGGCGCCAAGGGCGGTGTCGGGACCACCGTCACCGCGGTACAACTCGCCCTGGCGGCCCAGGCGTCCGGGCGCAATGTCGCCCTGGTCGACATGGACCTCCAGGCGGGCGACGTCGGCTCGTACCTCGACGTGCAGTTCCGGCGGTCCGTCGTCGACCTCTCCACGATCACCGACATCACGCCGCGCGTCCTGTCCGACGTCGTCTTCACCCATGGCACCGGGCTGTCCCTGCTCCTGGCACCGGGCGAGGGCGAGAGCGCCGAGGAGGTCAGCGACCGCTCGGCCCGGCAGATCGTGAGCGCGCTGCGCACGCGCTACGAGGTTGTGGTGATCGACTGCGGCAGCCAGCTGCAGGGCGCGAACGCGGCGGCCATCGAGATGGCCGACACGGCCCTGCTGGTCACCACCCCGGACGTCATCGCGGTGCGCGGTGCCAAGCGCCTCGTACGGATGTGGGACCGGCTCCAGATCCGCAAGGCGGAGGAGACGGTCACCCTCGTCAACCGCTTCACCCGCAACACCGAGATCCAGCCGCCCCTCGTCGAGAAGATCACCGGAACGCGGATGGCCGAGACGGCCGTTCCCGCCAACTTCAAGGAACTCCAGGCCGTCGTCGACGCCGGCCGGCTCCACGAACTCGACTCCAAGAGCACGGTCAAACAGGCCCTCTGGGCCCTTGCGGGCGAGCTCGGCATCGTCAAGGTTCCTGAGAAGCCGGAGAAGAACGGCGCGAGGAGCGGCGCGAAGTTCAAGAACGACCGGGGCTCGATCGGCCGCCCCCGCGGCGGCCGACGCGACGGCGACTCCCGGAACCGGGCGACGACCAAGGGGGCAAGTTGACCGATGGCACTCACCGAGACGACAGACACGGGGATACCGGGAAGGCATTGCGCTGATCCTTCCCGGCCGGGCGCCCACGGGGTTTCCCGGGTGCGCGGCCGGTCGCGCCACGGGCTGAACGGACGCGAGCGGGTGCACGGGCGGCCGCGGCTGCGTGAGCGGATGTCCGGGCGCGAGCGCGACCGGGGCCAGACCGCGATCGAGGGCCTGGGCATGACCCCGCTGATCATCCTGCTCGGCATCGCGCTCTGGCAGTGCGCCCTGATCGGCTACACCTTCTCCCTCGCCGGCAACGCCGCCGACCAGGCCGCGCACCAGGGAGCCATCACGGAGGGGATCCGGACGCTGGAATGCCAGGAGGCGGCCAAGGAGGACCTCCCGGATGCCTGGGAGGAGACGATGAGGACGACGTGCAGGCGCAACTCGTCGGGCATGTACACGGCCCAGGTCAGGCTCAAGGTCCCGGTGCTGGCGCCCGGAGTGCTCAACTGGCCGTTCACCGTCACAGGCCGCGGCGCCTACCCGATGGAGGGCTGAGCGATGAGCGCGCGCACACCCGGCCGTACGGCCCCGAACACCACTGATGCCACCCGCCGCGACCGCGGACAGGTCGCCATCGAGTACCTGGGCTTCCTGCCCCTGCTGCTCCTGGTCGGCCTTCTCGCGATCCAGACCGGCATCGCCGCGTACGCCGCCAACCAGGCGGGCACCGGGGCCCGTGCGGGGGCCCGCGCGGCCAGCATGTCCATGGGCGGTTGCGACAAGGGAGCGGCCAGGGACGCGATGAGCGGCTGGACCGCCAAGCGGGCCAAATTCCGCCCAGGCGGCTCCTCCTTCGACGAGGTCACCTGCACGGTCAGGGTCGAAGTGCCCGACATCATCCCCGGCGTCAACATCTGGGGCACGGCCGAACGCAGCTCCACGATGCCCCGCACCTGACCCCGGGCCGTACGGCACGGCCGTCCCGTAGGCGGTTCAACAAGCAAGTCGGAAGAGGAGTGACGCAATGAGCCTGCGGGCACGCATGAACGCCCCCGAGAAGAACGGCGGGGGGCGGGAGGACAGCCACATGGTGGCGGCCTACCGTGCCAAGCTGCTCGAAGAGATCGACCTGGCCGAGATGTCCTCGCTCGCCGCCGCAGACCGGCGGGCGAGGCTGGAGCGCGTCCTCAGCCACATCATCAGCCGCGAAGGTCCGGTCCTCTCGACCGTCGAACGCACCCAGCTGATCCGCCGGGTCGTCGACGAGGCACTCGGCCTCGGCATCCTGGAACCGCTCCTGGAAGACGCCTCCATCACCGAGATCATGGTGAACGGGCCGGACCAGATCTTCGTCGAACGCAGCGGCAGGGTCGAACAGCTTCCGATGCGCTTCAGCTCGCACGAGCAGCTGATGCAGACCATCGAGCGCATCGTGTCGACCGTCAACCGCCGTGTCGACGAGTCGAACCCGATGGTTGACGCGCGTCTGCCCAGTGGTGAGCGTGTCAACGTGATCATCCCGCCGCTGTCGCTGACCGGCGCGACGCTCACCATCCGACGGTTCCCCAGGGCCTTCACGCTCCAGGAGATGATCAGCATCGGCTCGCTCGACGAGCAGATGCTGATCCTGCTGTCCGGCTTCGTCCAGGCCAAGCTCAACGTCATCGTCTCCGGCGCCACCGGCACCGGAAAGACGACCCTGCTCAACGCGCTCTCCGGACTCATCCCGAACAGCGAGCGCATCGTCACCATCGAGGACTCCGCCGAACTCCAGCTCCAGCAGAACCATGTGATCCGGCTGGAGTCCCGCCCGGCCAACGTCGAGGGCAAGGGCCAGATCAGCATCCGCGACCTGGTCCGCAACTCCCTGCGTATGCGCCCCGACCGCATCGTCGTCGGTGAGGTCCGAGGCGGCGAGTCGCTCGACATGCTCCAGGCCATGTCGACCGGTCACGACGGTTCGCTCGCCACCGTCCACGCCAACAACGCCGAGGACGCGCTGATGCGTCTGCAGACCCTGGCGTCGATGTCCGAGATCGACGTCCCGTTCGAGGCGCTGCACGACCAGATCAACAGCGCCGTCGACGTCATCGTCCAGCTCACCCGGCACGCCGACGGTTCCCGAAAGATCACCGAGATCGCCGTCCTGGACTCGCACGGCCGCGACCCGTACCGCATCGTCTCCGTCGCCCGTTTCGACGCCCGGCCGATGGACTCCGAGGGGCGGATCAACGGCGAGTTCCAGTACCTCCCGATCCCGCGCAGGATCGCCCAGCGCCTCTACATGGCCAGCCAGCCCATCCCGCAGGCCTTCGGGGTCGCCGATTCCGCCGAACAGCTCGCCACCCGAGAGGCCAACTAGGTACCGAGCCATGACCAATCTCCCTCTTCTCACGATCGGCGTCACCCTGCTGGCCGGCGTCACCGGCGTCGCCGGTCTGCACGCCTACTCCGGCGGCAAGGCCGATAGCGACGCCCTGGTGGACCGGCTCTCGCGCACCGGCCCGGTCACGGAGGGCGGGCGCGCCCGCCGCTTCCGGGCCATCGACAGGAGGCTGCGCAAGACCGCCCTCGGCGAGAAGCTCGAACTGAAGCTGGCCACCACCGGCCTGGAGATCACCCCCGGCGAGTTCTTCGTCTACGCGATCCTCGCCATGGCCGGGCTGTGGATGATCGCCTCGTCCATGCTCGCCAGCTTCTTCGGCCCGGTCGCCGCCCTGATCGGCCTCTGGGGCACCAACGCCTTCCTGAACTGGCAGCGGACCAAGCGCACCGAACGCTTCATCAACCAACTGCCCGAACTCGCCCGCATCCTGGCCAACGCCACCCAGGCCGGCCTCGCCCTGCGCACATCCATCGGCATGGCCGCCGACGAGATGGAGAACCCGGCGGGCGAGGAACTGGCCAGGGTCGCCCGGCGTCTCGCCGTCGGTGAACCCCTCGAGGACGCGCTGAGCGAGATGACCGACCGGCTGCCCTCCCGCGAACTCGTCGTCCTCGTCACCACCCTCGTCCTGTCCAACCGGGCCGGCGGTACGGTCGTCAGCTCCCTGCGCAACCTCACGGAGACGCTGGAGGAGCGCAAGGAGACCCGGCGCGAGGTCAAGACCCAGCTGTCGCAGGTGACCGTCACCGCCTACGCCGTCCCGATATTCGGCCTCGGCGCCATGCTCCTGATGAACGCGGTGATGCCCGGCGCGCTCGACCGCATGACCGGCGCCTTCATCGGCCAGGTCGCGGTGGTCATCTCCATCGCCCTCTACACGATCGGATTCATCGTGATCCGCCGCATGTCCCGGATCGACGTCTGATGGGCGGGGGAAACATGGCCCTGTTGCTCGCCGGCCTGATGGGCCTCGCGGTCTACGGAATCACCGCCGGTATCCGTATGTACCGGCGCGACGCGAAGCTCCCCGGCGACCTCGCGGTCGCCCTGGAGGTCGGCGCCACCCGCACCAGCGCCGTCGGCTCCGGCATCGACCGGCTCGGCATGCGCTGGGCGCCCGCGGTGCTGCGGATGATGGGCCCCAAGGCCGTCAACAAGAAGCGCCGCCAGATCGACCTCGCGGGCAATCCGGGCGGTCTGACCATCGACCGCTACGCCGCCCGCCGCGCCGTCTACGGCGGCCTCGGCGCGTTCGGCGCCCTCACCATGCTCATGCGCGGCCAGCTCTTCCTGGCCCTGGTGCTGATCGCGTTCGGCCTGTTCTGGGTCGAGGTCGGCATCTGGTCCGCGGTGCGCGTACGCCGTGACCACATCGACCGCACCCTCCCCGACTTCCTCGACGTGCTGGCCGTCGTGGTCTCGGCCGGCCTCGGCTTCCGCCAGGCCCTGGCCCGCGTCGCCGAGAAGTACGAGGGCCCCTGGGCCGACGAGCTCAGCATCACCCTGCGTCAGATGGACATGGGCGTCAGCCGCCGCGAGGCCTTCGACCAGCTCCGCAAGCGCAACGACTCGGAGCAGGTCGCCATGTTCGTGACGACGCTCCAGCAGGGCGAGGAGCTCGGTGCCCCGATCGTCGAGACGCTGATCCAGATCGCCAACGACATGCGGCGTACCGACGCCCAGAACGCGCGCCGCAAGGCCGCCAGGGCAGTCCCCAAGGCGACCTTCGCGGTCACGACCTTCCTGCTCCCCGGAACGCTGGTGCTGCTGACGGTGGGCTTCGTCTACGGAGCCAACGTCGACTTCGGCTTCCTCACGGGCGGATGACGTGAACGGCGAGGCCGGCGAGTCCGGCGGGCAGGACGGGGCAGGGGAGGTGACAGGCTCATGTCTTTTCCACTCGGTGGAACCCAGACCGGACTGGACGCCGAGGTGCGCCGGGCGATAGCCGACCCGGGTTCGCGCCCGGCGTTCGCGATCCAGCTCAACGCGCTCCAGGCGATGTGTCGGCAGGTCTTCGGTTTCCGGCTCGCGATGATCGCCATGGCCACGCCGTTCGCGATCGCCCATACCGCCCCGGGTGCGCCCATCTGGCTGATCGGCTCGGCCGTCCTCGTCACGTTCATGGGCAGCTACGTCCTGTTCCGCGACTGGGAGCGCTTCGGCCCCGTGCTGCTGCGCCACCCCTGGCTGCTCGGCATCGACGCCTTCTTCGGGGCCCTGCTGCTGGTCACGGCCACGCCCGAATCCACACTCGCCTATGTCACCGTGTGCACCCCGCTGCTGGCCGGTCTCGTCTCCGGCTGGCGGGGTGCGGCGGTCTTCGCCGTTCTCCAGGCCGTCATCGTTCTGGGTGTGTACGCCACCGGTCCGAAGCTGTACTCCGTCGACGCCACGGCGGTCCTCCTGCCGGGCTTCTGCGTCATCGCGGGCGCACTCGGTGTCACCCTGCGCAATCTGCTTCTCCGTTTCGGAACGGCCAGCCAGGCCCTGACCGAGACCCGTGCCCGCCTCGCGGTGAGCGAGGCCGTGGAGAGCGAACGCACGCGCCTCGCCCGCGAGATGCACGACTCGGTCGCCAAGACCCTGCACGGCCTGGCTCTGGCCGCCGACGGTCTGGCCGGTTCGTCCGACCGTATGGACTCGTCCACCATCAAGCACCAGGCCGAACTGGTCGCCCGCGCCGCCCGGCGCGCCGCCGCCGAATCCCGGGAGCTCCTCTCCGACCTGCGCCGCGAGTCCGGACTCGACGGAGGCGTGGACGTCGTACGCGAGCTCCAGGCCCGGACGGAGGACTTCAGCCGCCGTCACGACCTCAAGGCCACCTTCCGCCTGTACAACGACGTCCCGGTGCCGAAGGTCCCCCAGGCGGTCGCGCGCCAGCTGCTCACCGTCGCCTCCGAGGCGATGGAGAACGCCCACCGCCACGCCTGTCCCACCTACCTCGTCGTGCTCGCGGGCGTGGAGGGCGACGTCCTGCGCGTCAGCGTGTACGACGACGGCTGCGGCCTGCCCGCGGGCATCACCCTCGACGACCTGCGGCACGCCGGACACTTCGGCCTCGTCGGCATGGTCGAACGGGCCGCGACCATCGGTGCCCGCATACGCATCGGAAAGGGCCAGGCGGCCAAGGGCACCGAGGTCCGCCTGGAACTTCCGATCGCCGCTCTCAGCACCACGACAGAGACGAAGCAACCCGGATGACCGGCCTTCGACAGGCCACTGAACCCGAACAGCGGCCGGACCCAACCGATCGAAATCCACCCTCACCCCCCATAGAACCCTGAGAGGAGGTCGCAGATGCCGGACGACGTCTCCCGCGCGTCGGACCAGGACTGGACGGCGCGGAACCACGCCTCCCAGCACATGTCCTCGCACGTCACCCCGCTCACCTCAAAGACCGGTGCCCAAGCGTTCCCGGTCCCCGTACCCGTCACCCAGCAGTCCGCGGCATCCGAGTCCCTGCCCCCCTTCCCCGCGCCGCCGGCCCCACCGGCCGTCGGCGCCCTGCGGGTCGTCGTCGCGGACGACAACCCCGTCGTCCGGGCCGGCCTGGGCGTCCTGCTGTCCGGCCGGGACGACATCGACGTCGTAGCCGAGGCCGTGGACGGACGGCAGGCCTACGACATGGCTGTCCGGCACCGCCCGGACGTCATCCTGCTCGACGTCCGGATGCCCGGCGTCGACGGCATATCCGCGCTGCCGCACCTCGTGCAGGTGGCACCGGTCATGATGCTGACCTACAGCCGCGAGAACGAAATAGTCCACGAGGCGCTGCGTCTGGGCGCGAGCGGCTATCTGGTCCACGGCGAATTCACCGCCGACCAACTGGTGCAGGCCGTACGCGACACGAAGAACGGTCGCGCCCATTTCACCGCCACCGCAGCCAACGCCCTCCTCGCCCACATGCGTCAGGGCCCGGTCCCGCAGGGACGGCCCCTTCCGGAGGGGCTCGGCACGGCCCTGACCACGGCCGTTCCGTACCAGAACATGGGCGCCGACGGCCACGGCCCGGGCCTCGCCGGGCACCACGATGCGCCTGCATACGTCCCCGAGCCCGAAGCCGCCCCACCTGCGACGCGAGAAGCTCGATCGCCGCAGGGTCTTTCGCATCTGCAACCGATTGTGGCACAGTCTTCCATGGCCGGGGGATCGAACGCACCCCTCAACAGACAGCAGTACGGGCTGAGTTCACGGGAGGTGGAGGTCATGGAGCTGATCGCGTCCGGCATGAGCAATCAGCAGATCGCCGCCACCTGCTTCATCAGCGAGAAGACGGTCAAGAACCACATCAACCGCATCTTCACCAAGTTGCACAGCGCAAGCCGCAGCGAGGCCATCGCCCGCTGGCTCGGCACGGCTCCCGCGACGGTGCCCGGGGCGCGTGGGTCCGGTGGTCGCCGTGGCTGATCGTGCGAGCGCGAACGGCAACCGGATCGCCGGCGTACGTGCGGGGCGTGGGGCCCAGTGCGCACCGGCCGAGACCCAACTGACGCTTTGGGCCCGGGAATGGGCCCTGGGACCCTCCGGCGGACTGGGTGAGCCACCGTATGTTTCTCACGTCGCCGGCGGCTCCGGCCAGGAGGAAGCCGGATCCGCGGGCGACACCCACGAAACGTGCGAGTCGGCCGTCCACCGGTCGGCCGAATCCGGAGGGGAACACCATGTCGAACATCACCCTGAAGACCGCCGTTCGCGTCAACGGTTGGGCCAACACGGCGGTCAGCGCCATCCAGAAGCGCTACGAGGCCAAGGACCGCGGTCAGACGGCGTTCGAGTACCTGGGCATCATCCTGGTGGTCGTGGCGATCATCGGTGCGATCGTCGCCACGGGCATCGGCAGCGCGATCTCGGAGCGCATCAAGGGCTTGGTGGATTCCATCACCGCCGCCTGATGATTGGTCGCCAAGGCCGCGATGCAGGGCAGGTTTTCCCCATCTACATGATGATGGTGGCATTCCTGCTCTTGCTCGCGTTTGCGTTCTTCGCTGTCGGTAAGGCTGCGGCATTGCGCAACGGGGCTCAGGGTGCGGCGGACTCAGCAGCGCTGGCCGCCGCATCCGAGTCCCGTAAGCAGTTTGAGGGGCCTTTCCTCGCTTCGCTCCCCGGAAAGATGCTGGACGCGTTTCTCCAGGGTCACCCAGTACTCGGCTGCCCCGCCGCGAGCGGGTTCGCATCTGAGAATGATGCGAAACTTGACAGATGCCATGCGATGCCTGGCGGCTATCGAGATCGGATCGAGGTCAAGGTCACAGGCCGAGGTTCGGTCGACTCACCGGTGCTTCCTGGTTCCGAGAGGAATCGGGCGGAGCGCACGGCAACGGCCGTGATCGAGTGGCGTTGCCCCGATTGGGATTCTGTGGACTTCAACGACGACGGCGTCCAGGACATCTATTTCTTCTCCTGCAAGGGAGGGGACTTCCTGGAGATCCGGCCGAGCAGTCCGCCCCCGTGGGACCGGGTGAGCAAGATCCTCTTTGACGTGCGTCTGGTCGACGACTGACAGCGAACGACGAGTAAAGGAATCAGAATCCATGAGCATTCGGTGCTCCACCAGGTCCCGAAGAGTCGTGGCGGCCGTCTCGCTGACGGCGGCCCTGACTCTCACTGTGGCCGGTTGCGGTACAGATGACGGCGGAAAGTCGGAGAGTAACGGTTCACCGTCCTCCGCCGTGCCGTCCACGTCCTCCGACTCCTCTGACGAGGAGAAGGGCGCCAAGCAGGAGGACACCGCTGCCGGCGAGAACGTGGACCCGAATGTGAAGCTCGCTGAGGTCAGGGGGCAGAACGGGGTCACGCTCATCGTTCACCAGGTCAAGCGCGACTCCGGCGGCTTCGTCACGGTGCAGGGCGAGATCAAGAACGAGAGCGACGAAGCCCGGCCCGTAGCGGGGTGGGCCGGTTCCGAGAGTCTGATCGTGCAGAAGAATCCGAACTCCGTCGCAGGCGCCGCGCTGATCGACAAGGTCGGGAAGAAGCGCTACTACGTTCTTCGCGACACCGAGAACCGCTGCTTGTGCACGACGAACCTCGTGCCGCTCCAAGTTGGCAAGTCGACCTCGGTGTTCATGCAGTTCCCGGCACCTCCCGCCACCACCACCGAGGTCGACTTCACTCTGCCGACCTTCGCCACCACCTCGCTGAAGATCTCTGGGTGATGGCCGACATGACCCACACCTTGACCCGCCGCAGGCCAACGCGGCTCGCGGGCCATGTCGTCGCGGTCGCTCTGCTCGCGGCGAGTTCCATGGTCTTGGGGGCATCGAACGCGGTTGCCGATGATGTCCCCACAGTGCCGCCGGGCATGGAGGCCAACTCCGTCCCGCCCGTGCAGGTGGACGCCAACGATCCCGATCTGAAGATGCCCGAGGGCGGCACGCTCGCACCCGCGAAGGTCCTCGACATAGTCCAGGTGATCGAGGACGAGGGCGGCGAGGAGCGTCGCGAGGACAGCAACGCGAACGTCAAGTTCGCGCTCCAGGCCGAGGTCCTCTTCGGCAAGGACAGCGCGAAGCTGAGCCCCGCCGCCCATTCCCGTATCGCGGCCATCGCGGCCGAGATCAAGAAGCAGAACGCCACGAAGGTGCGGGTGTTCGGCTTCACCGACAATCTCGGTTCGGCGGCCCACGGTGACGTGCTGTCCAAGCAGCGCGCCAACGCGGTGCAGTCGGTGCTGGTCAAGGACCTGGGCCCGACCGTCGCCTTCGACATCCGGGGGTACGGCGAGCAGTACCCCGTCGCGAGCAACAGCACGGAGGAAGGCCGCAAGAAGAACCGTCGCGTGGAGGTCTCCTTCCCGCGCAGTACGTCTTCCTGACGCACCCGAGCTCACACAGGGGCCCGGCACCGCGAGCGCGTCTCGCGGCGCCGGGCCCCTGCTGTTACAGCAGGTGGTCGGCTTTGCCGGCCTTGATGTCGCGGATCATCTGCTGAAGCGCCTCGCGGCTGTCGGTGAGGAAGTGTTCCTCCTCGCCCCGTATGGCGATGAAGCCATTTCCCTCTGCGTCTGTGCCCAGGCGGAAGCAGTTGTTTCCTTCGCCGCAGAAGGCTTCTTCCCAGCTGATCTCTGGCATCTTGAAATCCCCTAGATGTGACGAGCGATAGCGTGAATGAAATCCCGGGACTCGGCGGAGGGGAGTGAGGCATCCTCCATCCAGTCCAGGTGCGCACGATATTTGGCCAGCTGTGCAGGCGCGTGCATGAAATCAGGGCCGTGAGCCGAGTCGAGCTGGACTGTGTCGAGGTGGGGTACGGCGCCGTGCGCGTAGAGGAGGGCGTGCCCGGCTCCGGGGAACGCGCCTCGGTCCACCGGAATCACACGTACGTCGACATGCTCGCGTTCAGACATGTGGCAGAGATGGAGCAGCTGCTCACGCGTGACGTCCCGGCCGCCGAACTGCATGTGCAAGGCGGCTTCGTGGACGTATCCCACGTAGGGGACTGGTGATTCACGGTCGAGTACCTGTTGCCTCTCCATCCGGTGCGTCACCCGCAACTCGATCTCCAGGCACGACAGTTCGGGTAGCACCGCACCGAATACGGCGCGGGCGTATCCGTCGGTGTGGAGCAGGCCCGGGAGGTGCACGGTCTGCGCTGTGCGGATGCGAGCCGCGTGCCATTCGAGCTCGGCGATATCCAGCAGACCTGACGGAAGCGTGCCCCTGTACTGCTCCCACCATCCACGTTCGCGCTGCTCGGCCATCTCTACAAGCGCTTCGACGTATTCGGCGTCCGGGCAGGCGTAGTTGCAGGCCAACGTGCGGACGCGCGCGGGGGTGATCGGGCGGACGCCGACCTCCATGTTGGAGATTTTCGTTCGGTCGATTCCCAGCAATCCGGCCGCGTAAACAGTGGTCGCCTCGGCTGCGATGCGCATCTTGCGGAGTTCGGCGCCAAGTCGCTTCTGGCGCTCCGTAGGAGTGGAACTGCTCGGCATGTGCCCTCTCTTCCACGGACTGTGGGCACAGTCTGCCGTCGCGCAAGGCGCCTCGTCCAACAGTCAGGAGGCAATTGCCTCTGATTCGATGACACGAGTGCCACTCCTGGGCTACGTTGGGTGACGCACCGCTCACGCAGTGATGAGTCGGAAGTGCATCGCGCGGTTCTGCCCGCAGCCTCCTGCCCTGGGAGGGGCAGGTCCGTGCCAGGGAGACAGGCCACTGCTCGTCCGCAGTGCGAGAGCCACTCGTGCGCGCCCACGCCCAAGAGGGAAGCCATCAACTCGCCATGCAGATCGAGGAGTTCGCCATGCGTACGTATCCGCTCACCCGTCTGTGCCCGGTTGCCGCCGAGTCGGGAATGCCGGGCCCGAGTCCGTATCCGCCTCCGTTTCCGCAGTCCGGTGGTCGTTCGGACGCGCGGCAGTCCCCGGGGCCGTATCTGCACTCCCAGGGGCGCTCCCGCCGGGCGCTCGCGATGGGTTTCACGCTTCCCGGTGACGTCCGCAGCGCTTTCATCAGCCGTACGGCGGTCGGCGCCGGTTTGGCGGGGCACGGGCTCGGCCCGTACGTCTGGCCGACCGTGCATGTGGTGTCCGAGCTGGTCGCGGTGGCGGTCAGGATGAGTCCGGACAAGGAGGTCTACGTATCCGTCCGCCACCGCGACGACGCGCTGCGCATCGTCGTGTGGGACCAACATCCGCGCCACGCCGACCCGGACATGGCCGCGCTCTGCGAGGCGCGTCGCAGGCGGGCGCTCTGGCTGATGGAGGCCGTCGTGGACGACTGGGGTGGTGAGCGGGGCGCCTGTGACGCCCCCTCGCCGCATCGTGGCACCAAGTCATGGGTGGTGCTGCCGCGTTGACCAGGAAGGAGCGCGTGAGTACGTGCTCCGCGAGGGGACACGGCAGAGAGCCCCGTGGCCCCTCAAGCGGCTTCGATCAGCCGGAAGTGGACTTCGAAGCGCCGACCGCACCGGAGGGGCGAGGGCCGGTGGGGGGCCGGAGCGGCGCGGATGTGGGCGTTCTAGGGTGGTCGGTGGAGGCCACGGCACCGGCCGGGGAGCGAGAGGAGGGCGCGGAGCGTGAGCGGCGACGGGCAGGAGCTGGGCGAGGCCCGGCGCGAGCACTGGCGGCGGACCTACGTCTCGCATCCGGGCATGTACGGGCAGGGGCCCTCGCTGCCCGCGGGTCTCACCGTCGACGGCACCGGACTGCTCTGCGTCACGCTCCTGCTCCGTCTGAGGAAGGCGATCGACGGTGCGGAGGCGGGCACCGTCGTGCATGTGATCGCCACCGACCCGGCCGCCCCGCTCGACCTGCCCGCCTGGTGCCACATGACCGGCCACGAGTACCTCGGCCCCGTTCCCGGCGAGCAGCCGGTGTACGCCGTGCGGCTGTCCGCGGACGCCCGCCCCACCCGGCCCGACCGGCCGTGGCACCGGGCCAGGGACTGACCCGTACGCGCTGTGGGCCCGGGTTCTCCGAGCACGGGTTCTCCGAGCACAGTCATTCGGACCGGCAGGCGCCTGCCGCCCCGCCGACGCCCCTGACCCGTTTGCTTCGGCCGGGCGGCAGAAGGCGCGCGGCCTCGCATAGCGTGGCCATCGGGCACCCGGAGCAGTCGGCCGGTGTGCGGGTGGCCCGCGGTCCGGCTTCCGCCCCGGCCGCCCTCCCCGACCCGCGGAGGCCGCACATGAAGCTCGGCTTGCACTACTGGAACTACTCGACCCCGGCCGACCCCGCCCTCATCGCGCCGACCCTCGCGGAGTCCGTACGCGTCGCCGAACAGGCGGACATCGCCTCGTTCACCGTGATGGACCACTACTTCCAGATGGAGACCGGGCAGACCGTCGCCGACGATCCGATGCTGGAGGGGTACACCACCCTCGGCTACGCGGCGGCGCTCAGCGAACGGATGACGCTCGGCCTCATGGTCACGGGCGTGATGTACCGGCACCCCGGCCTGCTGGCCAAGATCGTCACCACGCTCGACGTACTGTCCGGCGGCCGGGCCAGGCTCGGCATCGGGGCCTCCTGGTACGAGCGGGAGCAGTACGGGCTCGGCGTGCCGGTCGTCCCGGTCGCCGAAAGGTTCGAACGGCTGGAGGAGACGATCCTCATCTGCCTGCAGATGTGGAGCGACGACAATGGCCCGTTCCGGGGCCGTCACTACCAGCTCGCCGAGACCCTGTGTGTACCCGAACCGATCGGCGAACGCCCGCCGATCATGATCGGCGGCGGAGGCGAGCGGAAGACGCTGCGCCTGGTCGCCCGGTACGCGGACGCCTGCAACCTGTTCGCCACCGGCCCGGAGGAGGTTGCCCACAAGCTCGGCGTGCTGCGCGCGCACTGCGCGGCGGAGGACCGCGACTACGACGCCATCGAGAAGACCGTGATGTACAACGGGCCGGTACTGGAGAGGCCGGACAGGTTCCTCGCCGACGCGGAGGCGTACGCGCGTCTGGGCGTCGGGGAGATCCAGGTCCTCCCGGACCGCCATCCGGTCAGCTTCACCCACCAGATCGCCGAGCACATCGCGCCCCGGGCGGCGCTGATCTGACAGGGGCGACCCGGGCCGGGACCCATGCGTCCGGGGCAGGCCCGAGGGGCCGGACGGACAGGCAGGGTTTTACGTGTCCGGGCCGGGGCCCCATGCGTGCCGGGCAGGGCCCCGTCCCGGTCCCGGGCAGGGCCCCGGCCCGTTGCTCAGACGCCGGTGGTGCCGTCGACGATCTCCCGGATCAGGTCGAGATGGCCGTTGTGCCGGGCTGTCTCCTCGATCAGATGCAGAACGATCCAGCGCAGGTCGGGATGTCTGCCGTCCGCGCGCGGACGCTTGGCGGGCGTGTCCAGGTCGTGGGACGCGACCAGTTCGCGGTAGCGGGCCGTCCGTGCCTCGTACGCCGACAGCACGTCCGCGAGCGGCATGTCCACCGCGATGCGCATCTCGCGGTCGGGGTCCTCCTCCGTCCAGGGCCCCTCGTCCTCACCGCCGAGGAACGCCACCTCGAACCAGTAGTACTCGACCCAGCTGAGGTGGTTGATCAGCCCGGCGATGGTCATCAGGGGAGAGCCGGGGAGTGGGGCCCGGCGGGCGTCCTCCGGCGAGATCCCCTCGCATTTGGCGCGCGCGGTGTCGCGTGCGTAGTCGAGGAAGGTGGCCAGCTGGGTGCGCTCGTCCCAAGCGGGAGGCGAATCGGTGCGTGTCATCGGCGTACACGATCTGGCATCCGGGAGCCTCTGTCCACCGCATTCTCCCAATGGGGCCCGTGGCTGGGTCCGTGGGCCCACGCCCGGGCGGGCGTGGCTCATTACGCTCGTACCGACCAACAGTGAGCCCCCTGGATGGCGCCGCCACGAGCGCCCGTCCGGTGTGCCACACGCACCTTGATCTGCACGCTCCACCTGATTCCGTTTCATGGGGTGATGTGTCGATGAGTGATGGTTTCTTCTACTCGTACCACCTTGGCTGGAGCCGCCCCGACGCCGAGTCGCTTCTCGGTGACCTCGACGCGGCGGGACTCCGGCTCAACCACCCCGTCACCAGGCGGGTCACGCTGGTCGGGCCGGGGCCCGACCCGTGGGGCACCCTGTCGTGGGTGACCCGGGAACAACTCGTTCTGCTGGCCGGTCTGCAACGGATCGACAGCGTCGACTTCCTGCTCTGGACGGACGGCGGGACCGACGTTCCGGCACGGATCAGGAAGACGGGCGACGGCGTCGTCGCGCTCGAATTCGGCCTCGGGCAGCTGACGCGGGACGAGCAGGAACTCGCCGCGCGGGCCATCCGGGAGGCGATAGGGCGGGCATCGGTCCTCTGCATCGGGTTCGTCGTCGACCGAGAGGGCGCCTCCGCCGCGACCGACTGGAACAGGGTCGTCGTCAACGGGACGACGTTCTTCGACAGCTGGCCCGACACGCTCGCCGTGCGGCACGAGATCGCCGCGCTGCAGCCGCAGTTGTCCGGGGTGGCGTCGTTCGACCAGTCGCCGTGGATGCTGTTCGGGAGCGAGGTCCCCAGCCGATAGGCGGCGGGGCGGTCCACGCGGCCGAAGGGTCCGGCCGACGCCGGCCTGTTCGACTCGCCTGCCGCCTGCCGCCTGCCGCCTGCCGCCTGCCGCCTGCCGCCTGCCGCCGGTCGTCCGCGCACGCCGATGGACCCGTGACCGTGGACGGGCCCGTCGAATCCGTGGCCGCAGACCGCCACCGACCCGCGACCGCAGACCGCCACCGACCCGCGTCCCCGCGGGCCGCTACGCCCTCAGAGCCAGCCCCGCATCGCCGCGAAGCCCGCCAGCAGCCCCGCCGCGAACACCCCCAGCATGAGCGCGAACAGCGCGGGCATCACCACCGGGCCCCATGCCCCCGGCCCGGCCACCGTGGCGTGCTTCGCCGGGTCGGCCGGGTCGTAGCTGACCCGGACGGGCGCCCCGACCTCGAAGCCGAACGGCCCCGGGGCGTGGTCGGTGAACTCGATCTCGCGGCCGTCGCGGGTCCGGAACGCGAAGACGTACTCGACGGCGTAGCCGCGGTCCGAGCCCGGGCCCCGGTCGACCGTACGGCGGTCCGCGCACCGCCCCTCGACGCGCTCACCGTGCCGGATCAGCCGCAGCACCCGGCGCAGCCGCAGCGCGGACCGGACGGCGAACGCGCCGAGGAGCAGGCCGAACAGAAGCAGGAAGGTGGCCGTGCCCCCGGGCAGGATCTGCATGAACGAGTGCCCCTGATCCGTCGACTCGACCGGGTGCGCCTGATCCGTCGACTCGACTCCGTGAGTGCGCTGCTGCTGAGTGCGCTGCTGTTGAGCGCGCCGTTACGCGGCCGGACTGCTCCACGGACGCCGCCGCGTGTCCGCCCGACGCTACTTGACCGTGATCGACTCGACGAACGCGTCGAGGTCCTGCCGGCTCAGCGAGCCCTTGACCGCGTTGATCCGCACGGCGAACGGCACGTGCTTCGAATCGACACCCGCGATCACGACGCCCGTCATCGGCGTGCCCTGCGCCGGGGTCCGGTCCTTGCCGCTCGACGTGAACTCGTAGTCGATCCTTCGGGCGTCCCGGGCGCTCTCCGCCCCCGTGAGCCGCACGTCCGAGGTCTCCTTGCGGGTCGCCCCGAGGCCGATGCCCGCACCCGCGGCGGCCGCCGCCTCAGCAGCGTCGTCCACGCCCGTGGCGAAGTCGAGCTGCACGGAGACCATGCCGGTGCGCAGCCCGCCCTCCTCCTTGAGCGCCACGGCGGCGTTCGCCTTCGCGCGCTCGGCGGCGGGCTGCTCCTTGTACCCCTTCTTCTCGGGGTACCCGACGGACAGGCTCTTCGTATCCAGTGTGCCCCAGCCCTCCGGGACGGAAGCGGCCTCGTCGCCGCAGCCCGTGAGCAGGGTGAGACCGATGGCGGCGGCGGTGACCGCGCCGATTGCCCGGGACATCTTCATCGTCGTCGTCATCGTCCATCGCCTCTTCGTCGTGCGTGATTTCCGTGCGCCGTCCGTCGAACGGGCGGCCGTACCCGTGGCCGGTGCCCTTACCGGCCGCCGGCGCCTCTCGTGGCACCCGCGCCCTTCCCGGCACTACAGCTACAGGTACGGCCGCCTCTTTGGCCACCCGTGCCGGCGACCCGCGCCGGCACGGCCGTGCTCCCTCGTCCAGCGGTTCCGCGCTACTTCGCGCAGTAGCTGTACGGGAGGTAGGAGCGCTTGTCGCCGTTCGGGGCCCCGAGGAACTCCGCGTCCGTCAGGGTCTCCTTCTTGTGCTCGTCCGACATCGAGAACCCGAGGCTCATGCCGAGCGACACCTCGAAGCCGAACTCCTGGGCATCCGACTGACCGTGGTACTTCATCGTGCTCGACAGGCCGTCCTGGAACATCAGCTGCTTGAACGGGTCGGTTCCGGCCGGCTTCTGCTGCATGGAGTGGTCGCCGAACAAGTACTCGAACGGGGCGGTGTTGTTGCCGGAGCCGTCCAGCCACTGCTCCGCGATGGCCCGCTTGTCCTCGGTGGCCTGGTCGGTGTCCTTGCCGAAGATGATCGAGTTCGTCGTCACCTCGATGCCGGTGTCGCCGGAGGAGTCGCCGCCGCTGACCTTGCCGCCGCGCTTGTCGCCGTCCTTCTTGCCGTTGTCGCCGCTGATGTCGCCCTTGTTGGCCGTCGAACCGCCCTCATGGGTCTGGGTCATGTCGATGCGGACGATCTTGCCGGTCTTCTGGTCGCGGGTGACGGTGATCGCCCCGGTCCGGCTGTCCTTCGCGGAGGCGGCGCCGCCGTACGGGCCGACCGTGCCGCTGACCTTGCCCTCCAGTTCGAGCTTGGCGGTGTACGTGTACGACTCGTTGCCGTTGACGTCGTCCTTGGTGATGGTCACCTCGGGGGAGAACTTGGCCTTGCCGCCGAGCTTGGCGCCCAGCCTGGTCTCGTCGCCCGAGCTGATGGAGAGACCGCCGTCGGCGTACGCGTTGAGGCCGATCGTCGAGTACGAGATCTTCTTGTCGCCGATCTTCTTCTCGACGTCCTTCTTCTTGTCGGCCCACTTCATGCCGGAGTACCAGCCACCGCCGTAGCCACCGCTGTACTTGGTGGAGGTCTCCCACATCTTCATCTCTTCGATGTCGTCGCGCATCTTCTGGGCCTCTTCCTCGCTCTTGAAGACCCAGGTGTCACCGTTGGTGATCTTGATGCCGCCGCCGACGTCCACGTCCGCCTTGCCCAGCTTGCCGAGCTTGGCGCCGGGCGTGCTGGCGGTGGCTCCGGCGGACATGGCGTCCGTGAACGTCATGTAGACCAGCTTGTCGTTGTCGTCGACCTTGCCGTCGCCGTTCACGTCCGTGTTGGCCTGGCTGACCTTCTGCTGGAAGCCGTACTCGTTGCCCCACTCGAACCAGCCGATCTTGACCTTGCCGCCGACCGTGTCGGAGATGCTGGAGACCTGGCACATCCTGGGCTCGTAGTCGGCGTCCGTCTTCGGCTTCGCGGTGGTGTCGCCGCCGCCGCCCGAGGAGCAGCTGCCACCGCCGCCGCCCATCGAGCTGATCACGCAGAGGATGCGCTCGCCGATCTGTCCGCCGATGCCCGCCACGGCCATCGCGCCGATCATCGTGACGACGAGGACGATCACCCCGAGGTACTCCATCGCGGTGGCCCCGCTGTCCCGCCAGGAGTACGGGTAGGAGGTGGGCGACTCCTGGTCCTCGCGGTCCTCCAGCAGCCGGTGCACGGCCAGTCCCGCGGCGGAGCCGGTCGCCAGTGTGACGACCGGCATCAACGTGCCCTCGAAGTCCACGAGATGCCAGGAGACGGCGAGTCCGTAGACGACCGCGGCCACCGGGACACCCAGCGCGGCGAGCAGCGTCAGCACCCGGGATTCGCGCCGCTCGTACGGGAGCACACGGACTGAGGCGAGGACCGTGAGCACCGTGGTGATGACGTTCGGCACGTGCAGCAGGCCGAGGCGCCAGCCGAACGAGGCGAGCCGCTCCTCGGTGGCGAGCAGTTCGACGAGCCCGCGCGAGACCAGGTATCCGGCGGCGATGTAGACCAGGGCGCCGGCGGCCCAGCTGCGGGTCAGGGCGAAGAAGACGCCGCTGCCCGCACCGGAGGCACCACCTCCGCCCCCCGGTGGTATGTGGCCCGCGCTACCGCTTCCCCAGCCCCCGCCACCCGTCACGGTTCTTCCTCTCCGACGCCCACATGCCTTGCCCGTACCCGCGGTTGTGCATGCGGGTGTGGACGTGAGCGTACGGACGTACGAACCGGGTGACCTGGGCCCTTGGCCCCAAACTCGGGCCCAACGGCCGATGCCCCGCACCGCCCGCGAGGGATACGGGTCAGAGCGGGGCAGCGGCGCGGGGAGGGCCGGGGCGGGAAGTGCGGGACGGGTGGCGGAGGTCGGTCCAGGTCGTTCGCGAACGTTCCCGCCCGCTCCGCCACTTCCGGCTTGTGTACGCGGCCACCGCGCCCGGTACGTACCCACCGCCCTTCGTGCGCGGCTAGGGCGTGTTGCGAAAGTCCCGTCCGGCCCGCGACGCCTGGCACGGCGCCTCGCCACGTTGTCGGGATCGTCCACGTACGCTCCGTACGAGGGCGACCCTCCGCCTTGCGATGCACCGCACCGGACGCCGCGGGCCCCGCCCTTCGGGCCGACGACGCTACTTTCGAAACACGCCCTGGCGCGACCGGTCCGTCTCCTCCTGGACGATGCTCACCCGCGTCCCCGGCCGCAGCCCCCACGACTCCATCGCCCCCGCCTCCGACTCGATCACGTGCCGGGCCCGCAGCCGGGGCAGCCCGAGCCGGCCCGGCTTCATCGTGCGGACGGCTATCACGTTGAACTTCCGGTCCACGTACGCCACATCGATGGTGAACCGCATCCCGAAGGTGTGCACGCTCCCGCACGGGGTGATCAGCAGGGCGCCGTCGATCCCGTCCTGTCCGAGCAGCCCCCGGCTCCTGGTCCGGTACGTGGCCGCGACCCGCAGCGGTATCGCTGGTGTCTCCGGTGCTCTCGGCCCCTGCCCTTCCCGTGCGTCGGTGACCGTCAACGTGCCGTTGCCATTGCGCCATTGAGCCATGGCCACGACGGTAGCGTCCGGTGACGGCCGCTGGGTCCGGAACGGTACGAGGTGGGCCCCAGGGCCCATGACCCGTGTCCGGCGCCCGCCTAGGGTCGGCAACGTGTACGCCATGCTGACAGCGCTCGCCGCACTCTGGGGAGCGGCGTCGGGGCTGCTGGTCCCGCGCGCCGCCTACCGGTTCTCCGTCGAACCGGAGGAGACCTGGCGCGACACCTGCCCTGCGGGCCATGCCCTGACCGGGGCTTTCGGCGGCTGGCTCGGCTCCGCGCGGTGTGCCGCCTGCGCGGGGGCGGTGCCGGTGACGACCGCCACGGCCGCCGGGTCCGGAGCCGCGGGCGGCGGTACGGGCGAGCCGGCCGACGCTGCGGAGGGCACGGCCGCCGGGCCGAAGGACGCGGATCCGGACCCGGGCGACGTGCCGAAGGACGCGGACGCCGTGCGGCCCGGGGGCCGTTACGCGGCCGGTGTGCTCGTGCCCCTGGTCACCGCCCTCGCCTGTGCCGTCCTCGCGGCGGCCGTCGGCCCCCGCCCCGAGCTCGCCGTGTGGCTGCTGCTGGCCCCCGTCGGCGTGCTCCTCGCGGCCATCGACCGCCGGGTCCACCGGCTCCCCGACCAGCTGACCCTGCCCGCCGCCGGAGCGGTCACCGCGCTGCTCGGCGTCGCCGCGCTGCTTCCGGCGCACGCCGGGAACTGGGTGTCCGGCCTTCTCGGCGGGGCGGCTCTCGGCGGCTTCTACTTCCTGCTCTTCCTGATCAACCCGAACGGAATGGGCTTCGGGGACGTCAAGCTCGCCCTGTCCCTGGGCGTGGCCCTCGGCTGGTACGGCTGGACGGTCCTGTTCGTCGGCGGCTTCGCGGGCTTCCTGCTCGGCGCGTTGTACGGGTTCGGGCTGATGGTCCTGAAGCGGGCCGGGCGCAAGACGGGTATCCCGTTCGGCCCCTTCATGATCACGGGCGCGCTGATCGGCGTCCTCCTCGGCGGCCTGGCCGCCTGACCCTGCCCGCCGAATCGCGGTCGCGCCCGCCGTGCCCCGGCTGGCACGATCCCTGTATGTCCGGGACACCCGCAGAAACACCACGACCAGAGCCAGGACCGGGAGCCGAAGCGACAGGAGCGACGGCAGAGGCGACGGGGGCGCGAGCGGCGTCGGAACGCGCACGCTTCGACGCCCTCGTCGACGAGGCGGCCACCGCCCCCGTCGACGGCTGGGACTTCTCCTGGCTCGACGGCCGGGCCACCGAACAGCGCCCCTCCTGGGGTTACGCCCGCGCCATGGCCGACCGGATGGGCCGCGCCGGGGCGGCGCTCGACATCCAGACCGGCGGGGGCGAGGTCCTCGCCTCCGTACCGAGGTTGCCGCCCCTCGTCGTGGCCACCGAGGCGTGGTCGCCGAACGTCGCCCGCGCCACCGCCCTGCTGCACCCGCTCGGCGTGGCCGTGGTCGCCGACCCGGACGAGCCGCCGCTGCCGTTCGGGGACGGCGCCTTCGACCTGGTGGTCAGCCGACATCCGGTGACCACCTGGTGGCCGGAGATCGCACGGGTGCTCGCGCCCGGGGGCACGTACTTCTCGCAGCAGGTCGGCCCGGCCAGCGTCTTCGAACTGGTCGAGTACTTCCTCGGCCCGCAGCCGCCCGAGGTGCGCGGCGCCCGCGACCCGGAACAGGCCCGGGCCGAGGCCGAGGCGGCCGGGCTCGACGTCGTCGATCTGCGGATGGAGAAGCTGCGTACCGAGTTCTTCGACATCGGCGCCGTCGTCTACTTCCTGCGGAAGGTGATCTGGATGGTGCCGGGCTTCACCGTCGAGGAGTACCGCCCGCGACTCGCCGAACTGCACCACCGGATCGAGACCGAGGGTCCGTTCGTCGCCCACACCACCCGGTACCTGATCGAGGCACGCAAACCCGGGTAGGCCGCGGTCTCTGCTCACGGACAGGGGTGCGACCCTGTACGGAGAGTACGTGGGAGGGAACTGGCCATGAGGACGGGCGACGAACAGGGAGCGCCGCGGGTACCGCGGCAGGGCAGGGCGGACTGGCTCAGGGGAGCGCGCATCGTCGGGGTGTACGGCGTCCGCTACCGGCCGGAGGGTCTGATGGGGGAGCCCGAGGCCGTCGAGTTCCTGCTGGCCGACGGGCAATCGGTGCTGCTGACCTGCGCCTCCGACTGGACCCTGCGGGTCGGTCCCGGTTCGTGGCCGCGGCTGCCCAGCTGGTGCGTGCCGTCCGGGCAGTGGGAGTTCGCCGCCGTGCCGAACTTGCCGCGGCCCCCCGAAGGCGGCTGGACCGTCACCCGTACCGAGGAACGCAGGGACGAGCGGGGCGAGGTGTGCGAGGCCGTCATCCGGTGCGAGGACGGGCGTTTCGTCGTCATCGGCGGCGAGACCCTGGCGGTCCGTTTCAGCCGCGACCACCGCGGCGCACCGGCCACCGCCTGAGAGCGTGTCGGGTGACCTTCGATCGGAAAGTGGACGCGGCATGGTGCGTGCGATTCCAAGGCGCCGGGATGTCTTCGTAGTGGAGCTACGAGGGCATTCCGGCAACGCCGGAGGGGGTCCCCCTGGCCCTTAAGGCCTTGGGGGAGTGCGTGCCAGGGCGTGGCCGCCTGGTCAGAGGTCACCCGACAGGCTCTGAACCCTCCCGGCCCCGTGACGCGCCGCTCCGCGGCCGGGAGCGCATCGGAGTCCTGCGAGTTCGCAGAGTAATTGCGGAGTGGCGTGGCACGCAGCACCACTTACGAAGGGTTATGGTGGAAACCCCCCCTCGGGCCGGTCCGTAACCCCCCCCACGGACCGGCCCGTTTTTTGCGCCGGATCCGGGCTCGGTGTCCAGGCGCCGTATCCGCGCCGAGCCCTGTGCCACGGCCCTCCGCGCCGCTCCCGTCCGGCGGGAAGACAGCCCGCCTGCCCCGGGGAAGGACGCCCGCCCATCCGGCCGGGCCACCCTCCCGGACGGGGCCGTCAACGCGGATCGTCAAGGCCGCACCCCGAAGGCAATCCGCCTCCGTCCCGGGTTCGGCCCCGCCCCCGTCCCCGGCTCCGCCCCGGCCCCACGCAGGACCGGGACCGGGAGACGCCCGGTCTCCGCACCCGTCCCCGGCCCCGTCCGTCAGCCGCGTCCGGCCCAGATGTTGGTGCCCTCGGTGTCCACGGCGAAGGCGTCGATCTCCCGCAGCTCCTCGGCGGACAGCGGCGGACCGGCGAGCGCCGCGACGTTCTCCTCCAGCTGCCGCACGTTCGACGCACCGATCAGCGCCGAGGTCATGCGGCCGTCCCGCAGCACCCAGGTCAGCGCCAGCTGGGCCAGCGACTGGCCGCGCCGGGCCGCGATGTCGTTCAGCCCGTTCAGCCGGCGGACCACCTCCTCGGAGAGCAGCCCGGGATCCAGCGACTTGCCCTGGGTCGCGCGCGAGCCTTCCGGGATGCCCGCCAGGTACTTGTTCGTGAGCAGGCCCTGGGCCAGCGGCACGAAGGAGATGCAGCCCATACCGGCCGCCTCCAGGGTGTCGAGCAGCCCGTCGTTCTCGATCCAGCGGTTGATCATCGAGTAGGACGGCTGGTGGATCAGGGCCGGTACGCCCATCTCCCTCAGCAGCCGGGCGGCCTCGGCGGTCTGCTCCGCGTCGTAGGAGGAGACACCCACGTACAGGGCCTTGCCCTGCTGGACCGCGGAGGCCAGCGCCCCCATCGTCTCCTCCAGCGGAGTGTCCGGGTCGAAGCGGTGCGAGTAGAAGATGTCGACGTAGTCGAGCCCCGTCCGTCGCAGCGAGGCGTCCAGCGACGACAGCAGGTACTTGCGGGAGCCCCACTCCCCGTACGGGCCGGGGTGCATCTCGTAACCGGCCTTGGTGGAGACGAGCAGCTCGTCCCGGTACGGGGCGAAGTCCTGCCGGAAGATCTTGCCGAAATTGAGCTCGGCGGAGCCCGGCGGAGGCCCGTAGTTGTTCGCCAGGTCGAAGTGGGTCACGCCGAGATCGAAGGCGCGGCGCAGGATCGCCCGCTGGGAGTCGAGCGTGCGGTCGTCGCCGAAGTTGTGCCAGAGGCCGAGGGAGACGGCGGGGAGCTTGAGCCCGCTGCGTCCGGTGCGGCGGTATTCCATGGAGTCGTAGCGCGAACCGGCAGCGCGGTAGAAGAGAGGAGAATCAGTCACGTATCCCTCCTTATCACGGACTTGTGACAGGCCGGGTTGGGCCCGTCTGCCGCCCGCGCAGTAATGTTGCGGTCCCGGGGACAGCGAGGGCACGCGCGGAGCGATGGACTTTGCGGGGCGGTGCGGCGATCCCCAGAGAGGCGACCCCGAACCCCGGTCGATGGGGCGGGCGGGCCCGGATGGAACCGAGAGGTGAACTCAGTGAACTTGCGCGACCTGGTGTACAGGCTCTATGCGCGCCGGGTGGAGGCCCGCCTCGACCACACCCAGGTGCCCAAGCACATCGGCGTCATCCTCGACGGCAACCGGCGCTGGGCGAAGGCGTCCGGCGGCACGGCCGCGCAGGGGCACCAGGCCGGGGCCGACAAGATCCAGGAGCTGCTCGGCTGGTGCAGCGAGACCGATGTGGAGGTCGTCACTCTCTGGCTGCTGTCCACGGACAACTTCGACCGGCCCGAGTCCGAGCTGACCCCGCTTCTTCGCATCATCGAGAACACCGTGCGCGACCTCGCGGCGGACGGCCGCTGGCGCGTCCACCACGTCGGCACGCTCGACCTGCTGCCCGCGCACACCCAGACCGTCCTCAAGGAGGCCGAACAGGCCACCCTCGGCGTCGACGGAATACTGGTCAACGTCGCCGTCGGCTACGGCGGGCGCCAGGAGATCGCGGACGCGGTCCGCTCGCTGCTGCTGGAGCACTCGGCCAGGGGCACGTCCTTCGAGGACCTCGCGGAGATCGTCTCCACCGACCTGATCTCCGAGCACCTCTACACCCGGGGCCAGCCCGACCCCGACCTGGTCATCCGCACCAGCGGCGAGCAGCGGCTGTCCGGCTTCATGCTCTGGCAGAGCGCCCACTCCGAGTACTACTTCTGCGAGGTCTTCTGGCCGGCCTTCCGCCGCGTCGACTTCCTGCGCGCCCTGCGCGACTACGCGGCCCGCCACCGCCGCTTCGGCGGCTGACACCGCACGGCGCGGGGCACCGCCGCGCCCGGAGCACCGCCTGCGGGGAACGGAACCCCGCGGAGACACAACCGCGGGGGACATCACCCGCGGGGGACGGCACTCGCGGAGACAGCACCTGCCAGGACGTCATATGCCCCGGACAGCGGCACCGCACAACCGGGCCGTCACATGCCCGGGACACCTCACCCGGCCCCCCCCCCGCGCCCACGGCGCGGCATGGCTTCGCGTGTTCGAGGGAATACCTCTGGCAGGTCGACGTCCGGTCGCAGGCAAGGCGGACGTCGTGTCCAAGTGAGCGGCATGGAGTCCGCTCGCCCGGGAGGCCCTTTGCACACGAAGGACCGTACACAGTGCGTCCGACGCGGAGGGCCGGCGCTCGGCCCGTGCATCGGGGCCGCAGCCCGGTCCGTCCTCTCCCATAGGGATGTTCCGCGACGCCGTCCACCCCAACCTCGTCCGAGGGGGTACGTCCTTCCGTGGTGACCAGCACAAAGCGCCGCATGTCCGACAGGCGCACCTACGTTCTCGACACCAGCGTCCTGCTGGCCGATCCCAACGCCATGGCCCGGTTCGACGAGCACGAGGTCGTGCTCCCGATCGTGGTGGTCACGGAACTGGAGGCCAAGAGGCACCACCCGGAGCTGGGGTACTTCGCCCGGCAGGCCCTGCGCCGGCTGGACGACCTGCGGACCCGGTACGGCCGCCTGGACGACCCCATCCCGCTGGGGGACCTGGGCGGGACGCTGCGCGTCGAGCTCAACCACTCCGACCCCGGCGTACTGCCCGCCGGTTACCGGTTGGGCGACAACGACTCACGGATCCTCGCGGTCGCGCGCAACCTCCAGGCCGAGGGATACGACGTCACGGTCGTGTCGAAGGACCTGCCGCTGCGCATCAAGGCGTCCTCGGTCGGGCTCCTCGCCGAGGAGTACCGCGCCGAGCTGGCCATCACCGACTCCGGCTGGACGGGCATGTCGGACCTGCCCCTGGCCGCCGAACAGGTGGACCTGCTCTACGGGGAGGAGACGCTTTACGTCCCCGAGGCGGCGGACCTGCCGGTGCACACCGGGCTGGTCCTCCAGTCCGAGCGCGGCAAGGCCCTCGGCCGGGTCACCGCCGACGGGAACGTCCGCCTGGTGCGCGGCGACCGCGAGGTCTTCGGCATCCACGGCCGCAGCGCCGAGCAGCGCATCGCGCTCGACCTCCTCCTCGACCAGGACGTCGGCATCGTGTCGCTGGGCGGCCGGGCCGGCACCGGCAAGTCGGCGCTGGCCCTCTGCGCCGGTCTCGAAGCCGTGCTGGAACGCAGGCAGCACCAGAAGGTGATGGTCTTTCGCCCGCTGTACGCGGTCGGCGGGCAGGAACTGGGCTATCTCCCCGGCACCGAGGCCGAGAAGATGAGTCCCTGGGCGCAGGCCGTCTTCGACACCCTGTCCGCGGTCGCCGGGCGCGAGGTGATCGAGGAGGTGCTGGGGCGGGGGATGCTGGAGATCCTGCCGCTCACCCACATCCGGGGCCGCTCGCTGCACGACTCCTTCGTGATCGTCGACGAGGCGCAGTCGCTCGAACGGAACGTCCTTCTGACCGTGTTGTCGCGGATCGGGACGAATTCCCGCGTGGTCCTCACGCACGACGTGGCCCAGCGGGACAACCTGAGGGTCGGCCGGTACGACGGAGTCGTCGCCGTGGTCGAGAAGCTGAAGGGGCATCCGCTCTTCGCGCATGTCACGCTCACCCGTTCCGAGCGTTCCCCGATCGCCGCACTGGTGACCGAAATGCTGGAGGAAGGCCAGATCTGATACGGGATACCACAGTTGATGCCGCCCGGCGAGCGCAGCAGCTTAGCCGGGCGGCATCGTGCTGCGGTGGCATTTCCGTAAATCACTTGCTCCAAACGAGGTGTGAGCTTTCACACGCAACGGAGAATTGCTTCCTGGCGTGACGTTCCGGCAGAGTCTTGCTTCCGTCAGGCCCCGCATACGGCACACCCGCACCTCCAGAGGTGCCGCGCACCACACAACTCAACAACCGTCCGCCGTATGCCGCCCGCGAGTACCACGCGGCGCTCCCCCTCCGGGGGCGCCCACCGGGCCCGTGCCTCCCGTGACCCAAGCAGTAGGGAGGCCAGTGCCAGGGGCACGATTGCGCCCGCGAGGTCACCTAAGCGGGCGATGCTGGAAGGAAACCGTGTGAGCCGGATCTCGGTCCGGGGGTTCGCAGTGGCATCGGCCACCGCGGTCACCACCGTCGGCGCCGTCGTAGGCGTTGCCTCGGGCAGCACTCCCGCTGCCGACGACAACAACTTCGAGGCGACCGCAGCCGACACCACGCTGCTCGCGGACATCCCCGCCGGCCAGCAGGCCCAGGTGCAGACCGCCTCGCTCACGCAGCAGGCCGACGCCCAGGCGTCCGCGGCCGACGCGGCGGCGAAGAAGTCCGCAGAGGAAGCGGCCCGTATCCAGGCCGCCAAGGACGCCAAGACGAAGAAGCAGGCGGCCGAGGCGAAGCTGGAGCAGGAACGCCAGGCGAAGAAGGCGAAGGAAGCCGAGCGCGCCAGCCGTTCCGAGATGCGCAGCACGGCCACGTTCGCCCAGCAGAGCTCGTACACCGTGGCCCAGGTCCAGGCGATCGCGCGGCAGATCGTGCCCGCCGACCAGTTCCAGTGCTTCAGCAACATCGTGAACCACGAGTCCACCTGGAACTACCGGGCGAGCAACCCGTCCTCCGGTGCCTACGGTCTCGTGCAGGCGCTGCCCGGCTCGAAGATGTCCTCCGCCGGTGCCGACTGGCAGACCAACCCGGCCACCCAGATCAAGTGGGGCCTCAGCTACATGGACGGCCGCTACGGCAGCCCCTGCGGCGCCTGGTCGTTCTGGCAGGCCAACCACTGGTACTGAGTCCCCGGTACCGAGGTCTGAACCTTCCGAAGCCCCTCACCGTCCTACGGTGAGGGGCTTCGCGCGTGTACGGTCAGGTCCGGACGGACGGCCGGGCGGGCGCGGGAGCGCGGCGCGCGGCGGGGAGAGGGAGCGGGGGAAGAGAAACGATCATGTCGAGACTTCCGGGGTGGCTCGGCCGCCTGGGCACCGAACTGACCGCGCTGGGCGAGCGATTGGAACAGCGTACGGCCGGGATCGAGGGGGGCGAGGGTGCCATGGCTGACGAGGCTGCGCCGGTCGGGCCGCCGATGACGAGCGCGCCCGTACCGGACGACGTGGTCCGGCGCGAACCCGCCGACCATGTGCCGCCCCCGCCCGCGTACGCCCCGTCGGTCGCCGCCCGGCCCGATCCGGTCGCGGCGATCCCCTGGAGCATGCGGGTCGCGGCCGAGGCGGGCTGGCGGCTGCTCGTCCTGGCGGGCACGCTCTGGGTGCTGGCGCAGGTGATCAGCACCGTGCAACTGGTGGTACTGGCGTTCGTCGCCGCGCTGCTCGTCACCGCGATGCTCCAGCCCACCGTCGCCTGGCTGAAGCGGCGCGGGCTGCCGCGCGGTCTCGCCACCGCGGTCACCGCGGTCCTGGGCTTCGTCGTCATCGGCCTGGTCGGCTGGTTCGTGGTCTGGCAGGTGATGGACAACATCGACACCCTCTCCGACCAGGTGCGGGCGGGGATCGAGGAACTGAAGCACTGGCTGCTCGACAGTCCGTTCCACGTCACCGAGCAGCAGATCAACGATGTCGCGAAGAACCTCAGCGACACCATCGGCACCAATACCGAGGAGATCACCTCCGCGGGGCTGCAGGGCGTCACCGTGGTGGTGGAGTTCCTGACCGGGGCGCTGCTGGCGATGTTCTCGACGCTCTTCCTGCTGTACGACGGGAAGCGCATCTGGCAGTGGATGCTCAAGCTGGTGCCCGCCCAGGCCCGTCCGGGCTTCGCGGGGGCCGGGCCGCGGGCCTGGCGGACACTGACCGCCTACGTGCGGGGCACGGTGCTGGTGGCGCTGATCGATGCGATCTTCATCGGGCTGGGGATCTGGTTCCTCGACGTGCCGATGGCGGTGCCGATCGCCGTGTTCATCTTCCTCTTCGCCTTCATCCCGCTGGTCGGCGCGGTGGTCTCCGGGGCGCTCGCGGTGGTCGTGGCGCTGGTCACCGAGGGCGTGTTCACGGCGCTGATGGTGCTGGCCGTGGTGCTCGCGGTGCAACAGATCGAGGGCCACGTACTGCAGCCGTTCATCCTGGGGCGCGCGGTGCGCGTGCATCCGCTCGCCGTCGTCCTGTCCGTCGCGGCGGGCGGCATGGTCGCGGGCATCGGGGGAGCGGTCGTCGCGGTGCCGCTGGTCGCGGTCACCAACACGGTGGTCGGCTATCTGCGCGCCTACGGACAGGAGGAGGCCCTGCGGCACTCCCCGCCGCCGCGCGGGGCGACCGCGCTGGACATCGCTCCCACACCCGCGCCGGGCTCACCGCCCGAGGGCCAGGACGGCGACGCCGGGAACGGCGGTGGCGGGAAGCACGGCGCCGACGGGCCGTGACCGGCGGCGACCGGTGCCGGGGAACCCCTTGCGGGAAACGCGAGGCGGAAAGCGGGAAGCGAGGCAGCAGGAGGAGCGGCGCGGGACACACGGAGGAGCCCCGGGGACGGTCGGTCGTCCTCGGGGCTCTTCCCGTGCCAGGGGCGGTGCCGGTCCTACTCGGCGAGCACGGCCTCGGCATCGAGGGTCACGCCGACCGCCTGGATCACCGCAGCGATCTTGAAGGCCTCCTGGATCGTCTCACGGTCCACGCCGGCCTTGCGCAGCACCTGCTCGTGGGAGTCCAGGCACTGGCCGCAGCCGTTGATCGCGGAGACGGCGAGCGACCACAGTTCGAAGTCGGTCTTCTCCACACCGGGGTTGCCGATGACGTTCATCCGCAGACCCGCGCGCAGCGTCCCGTACTCGGGGTCCGACAGCAGGTGTCGGGTCCGGTAGAAGACGTTGTTCATCGCCATGACGGCGGCGGCCGACTTCGCGGCGGAGTACGCCTCCGCGGAGAGGTTGGCCTTCGCCTCCGGCTCCAGTTCGCGCAGCACCCTCGGCGAGCGCGAGGCGATCGCGCAGGCGAGGACGGTGCCCCACAGCTGCTGCTGCGGGAGACCGCTGTTCCCGATGACCGAACCGAGGTTCAGCTTCAGGTCCTTGGCGAAGTCCGGGACGGCGGCCTTCAGTTCGTCGAGTGCCATGGTGCTGTCAGCTCACTCGCCCGCGAGGAGCGCGACCGGGTCGAGGGTGTCGTCGCCCTTGGACCAGTTGCACGGGCACAGCTCGTCGGTCTGCAGGGCGTCGAGGACCCGCAGGACCTCCTTGGGGTTACGGCCCACGGAACCGGCGGTCACCATCGTGAACTGGATCTCGTTGTTCTGGTCGACGATGAAGACGGCGCGCTGGGCGAAGCCGTCCTCGCCCTCGATGCCGAGCGCGCGCATGAGCTCGTGCTTCGAGTCGGCCAGCATCGGGAAGGGCAGGTCGGTCAGGTCCGGGTGGTCCTTGCGCCAGGCGTGGTGCACGAACTCGGAGTCACCGGAGAAGCCGAGGACCTGGGCGTCACGGTCGGCGAACTCGTCGTTCAGCTTGCCGAAGGCGGCGATCTCGGTGGGGCACACGAAGGTGAAGTCCTTCGGCCACGCGAAGACGATCTTCCACTTGCCCTCGTAGGTCTTGTGGTCGATCTGCTCGAACTCCTTGCCCTTCTCCAGCGAGACACAGGCGGTCAGGTCGAACTCGGGGAACTTGTCACCGACAGTGAGCACGCGCTCTCCTTGCAGCGTGGAACTCCCGGGTCGGGGGAGTTCCTGAGGGTTGGACGATCACCACCTTGGCACAGAGTGCATTGATAGCGGAAATAGCTACAATCGGTCGTGATGATCGGAGGTGCCTATCAGTGGCGCGAGGTAATCATGGCGGCCAGGGGCACCGGACGAAGCAGCCCAGCCTGTCACAGCTGCGGGCCTTCACGGCCGTCGCGGAGCATCTGCACTTCAGGGACGCCGCGGCGGCCATCGGGATGAGCCAGCCGGCGCTCTCCGGGGCCGTGTCGGCGCTGGAGGACACGCTGGGCGTGCAGCTCATCGAGCGTACGACGCGCAAGGTACTGCTCTCGTCGGCGGGGGAGCGGCTCGCGGTCCGGGCGCGGGCGGTGCTGGAAGCGGTCGGCGAGCTGATGGAGGAGGCCGAGGCGGTCAGGGCCCCCTTCACCGGAGTGCTCAGGCTCGGCGTGATCCCCACCGTCGCCCCGTATCTGCTGCCGACCGTGCTGCGCCTGGTCCACGACCGCTATCCCGAACTCGACCTCCAGGTGCACGAGGAACAGACCTCCTCGCTGCTGGAGGGGCTGGCCTCCGGACGGCTGGACCTGCTGCTGCTCGCCGTGCCGCTCGGGGTGCCGGGGGTGAGCGAACTCCCGCTCTTCGACGAGGACTTCGTGCTGGTCATGGAGCGGGACCACTGGCTGGGCGGACGCGCCGACATTCCGCGCGAGGCGCTGCGCGAGCTGCCGCTGCTGCTGCTCGACGAGGGGCACTGCCTGCGTGACCAGGCGCTCGACATATGCCGGGAGGCGGGGCGCGCGGAGGGCGCGGCGGTCACCACGTCCGCGGCCGGGCTCTCCACGCTGGTGCAGCTGGTGGCCGGCGGCCTCGGGGTGACGCTGCTGCCGCGTACCGCGGTGACGGTCGAGACCAGCCGCAACGACGCGCTGGCCACCGGGTACTTCGCGGAGCCCGCGCCCTCGCGCCGGGTGGCGCTGGGGATGCGGACGGGCGCGGCGCGGCGCGAGGAGTTCGAGGAGTTCGCGGTCGCGCTGCGCGAGGCGATGGGGACGCTTCCGGTGCGGGTGACGGCGGGGGAGTAGCGCCGGAACGGGGACCGGAACGAAGAGGACGACGAGGCAGCGGAGCGTGAGCAGAACGAAAGGGGTGCGGTTCCCGAGGACTCCGGGAACCGCACCCCTGATCAGCCGGAACGACCGTCACTCCGTACGCAGGCCGTCCGGGCGCATCATGCGCCACAGCGGCGGCAGCGACAGCAGGGTGACGAGCAGGATCATCGCCGCGCCCGCCCCGGCCATCGGCAGGAACAGCCACCAGTCGGTCACGGTCTTGTCGATCATGCGGATCATCACGGCCCCCAGGCCGACACCGCCGACGACCGCGACCACCAGGCCGACGAGCACCGGGACGGCGGTCTGCCAGAGCACCGACCAGCCCAGCGTCGACCGCCGCGTGCCGAAGGCGACCAGCACCGACAGCAGGCGCTTGCGCTCCCGCAGCTGCTCCAGCTGCGAGACCAGCATCGCGGCGGCGATCAGTGCCAGCGTCGCCGTCCCGCCGACCTGAAGGCCCCGCTGCACGGTGGCGTACTGCTCGTCATGGACCGTCGAGGTCAGGGCGACGACCCGCATGGCGGGATCGAGCCGGGCCGCCGTGTTCCGCACGTACTCCGAGACGTCCTTCACGCCCCGGTCCACCTGGATCTGCGCGTTGGTCTGGGCGTGCGGCAGGGTGCCCGGGTCGATCGCGCCGGGCGTGGCCACGATGCCCGTGTGCTCCTGGCCCATCGGGTCGAGGCGGGCGGCGACGGTCGGGGCGTCGGCGGGCAGGGTCCACAGCAACGACTTCTCGCCGGGCTGCCGGCCCGCCAGGGAGTTGAGCTCGACCGGCTTGCCCTTGCGCGCCGTCTGGTCCACCCAGTCGGCCGACTCCTTGTCCTCGGGGTGGACGACGAAGACGTCGCCGTCCGCGCAGGAGCGGAGCCGGGCGATCTCGCGCAGGGTCGGGCAGTCGCCGATGATCAGCGAGGTGGTGGGCTGGGCGTCGCCCTCCTTGTACGTGCCGGGCTTCATCGCGTACGCCTCGACCATCCCGATGACGCCGGTGACGCCCTTGGTGGCCCGGAACTGCTCGATGGTCCGGGCGGCCGTGTCACCGGTGGCGACGTCGGAGAACATGTAGAACTGGGCGCGTTGCGTGTCCTGCCCGGTGAGCCGGTTGAACTCGTCGCCCACCGCCACGAACAGCATCTGCAGGGCCACCGCCCCCGCCACCGCGACCGTGATGCCGCTGACCGCGCGGGAGGCCGGGCCGCTGTTGAGCTGGAGCCGCCGGGTGGCGAGCTGCCAGGACACCGGACCGCCGCGCAGCCGGTTCACGCACGCCTCGATCAGCCAGGGCAGCAGCAGGGCGAGCCCGATCAGCACCAGCACGGCGCCGCCCGCGACCGGATACGGGTTCACGTCGCCGTGCGTTTCCACCTTGCCGGTCAGCACCAGCACCGCCAGACCCGCGACCGGGATCAGCAGCCGCCACCAGAGCCGGCGTCCGCGACCGCGGCCGCTCCGCATGACGCCGAGGGGCTCGACCGCCACCGACCGCATGGCGAGCAGCGTGACGAGCACCGCCGCCACCGGCACCGCGACCACGACCAGCGCCGCGAGCAACGGGGCCGGGACCAGGTCCGCCGGGAAGGCGCTGACGCCCCACACCGTGACCGTGCCCGTGAAGTACCGCCCCACCAGGAAGAACGCCACACCGGCCAGCAGGCCGAGCACCGCCCCGAAGAGCGCCTCGCCGGCCGCGATCCGGCGGGTCGTCCGGATGTCCGCGCCGACCAGGCGCAGCGCGGCGAGCCTGCGGTCGCGCCGGTCGCCGCCGAACCGCACCGAGGTCGCGATGAAGGTCGCCACCGGCATCAGCAGGACGACGCAGATCAGGATGACGAGGATGACGAGGATCGGCGGCATCGGCTTGCCCGGTTCCGGGTCGCCGTAACCGGCGATCCGGTAGCCGCCGTTGTCGATGGTCAGGGTGGAGCTGCCCGCGTAGAAGAGCAGCTCGCCGGGGGAGACCAGGCCCGGGTCGGCGACCGTGCCGGTGATCCGGTACGGCAGCCGGTCCCTGAGCAGATCGCCCTCCGGGGAGCCCAGCAGCTCCTTCAGTGCGGGGGAGACCACCATGTCGCCCGCTCCGGGGAAACGCTCCACGCCCGGCGGGAGGGCGGGGCGGGCGCCGTCCGGGCGCATCACGAAGCCCTCGACGTCGCGGCCGCGGTACTCCGTCGCCGCGCCGGCCCGGACCACCGTGGTGTCCGACTTCTTCACCGCGTCGTCCGGCGAGTCGGACACCTTGCTCTCGGAGCGCGCCTGGCTGCGCGCGGCGCGCTCCTCGATCAGGTGCGGCGCGGAGGCGGCCGCGAGCAGCAGCGCCACGCCGAGGCCGACGCCGACGGCGGTCAGCAGGGTGCGGATCCAGCCCTCGCGGCCGCCCGCGGCGGCGAACCGGACGCCCAGGGCGAGGTCGCGGGCCCAGGAGGCGGAGCCGTTGGGGCGGGGCGGGGCCCCGACAGGGGTCTTCTCGTGGACGGGTGCGGTCATGCCGGGTGCTCCAGGTCGCGGACCCGGCCGTCGCGGACGGTGATGTCGCGATCGGAGTACGCGGCGACCCGGGCCTCGTGGGTCACCAGCACCACGGCGACGTTGTCGGACCGGGCCGCCTCGGTCAGCAGCTCCATGACCCGCTCGCCGTTGAGGGAGTCCAGCGCGCCGGTCGGCTCGTCCGCGAAGATCACCTTCGGCGAGGCTGCCAGCGCGCGGGCGACCGCGACCCGCTGGCCCTGGCCGCCGGAGACCTCACCGGGGCGCTGGCCGGCGACGCCCTCGACCTCCAGGCGCTCCAGCCAGTGCCGGGCGGTGCCTTCGGCGGTCTTGCGCGGGACGCCGTTCAGCCGGAGCGGCAGGGCGACGTTCTCCACGCAGGTCAGCTCCGGGACGAGCTGGCCGAACTGGAAGACGAAGCCGAAGTCGGAACGGCGCAGGGCGCTGCGCTCGGCGTCGGACATCGCGGAGAGCTCGCGGCCCGCGTAGGTGATCGTGCCCCGGTCGGGGGTGACGATTCCGGCGAGGCAGTGCAGCAGGGTCGACTTGCCGGAGCCGGACGGGCCGAGCACGGCGACGATCTCGCCGGGGTGGATGGAGAAGGAGGCGCCGTCGAGCGCCGGGGTGGAGCCGTAGGACTTGTACAGGCCGTCGGCGCCGAGCAGCGAACCATCGGGGATCACGCGGTCACCTCCGCGGCCAGCCGGTCCAGCCGGGCGGCGGTGACTTCGAGCCAGTGCAGATCGGCTTCGAGGTGGAAGAGCGCGTGGTCGCAGATCAGCTGGTCCGCGAGGTCGCCACCGCGCTTGCGCTCGGTGAGGGCGCGCATGAGGCGCAGGTGCTCGCTCCGCTGGGTGTCCAGCACGGCCTCGGCGCTGCGGCCGGTGAGCAGGGCCAGGACGACCTTGGTGTAGAGCGTCGACTGGAGGTACGGCTCGGGCTTCTCCGGCTCGGCGAGCCAGGTGGTGACGTCGGTGATCCCGGCCTCGGTGATGGCGTAGCGCTTGCGCTCGGGACCGCTGCCGCTCTCGACGCCGTCGACCTCGACGAGGCCGTGCTTCAGCAGCCGGGACATGGTCGAGTAGACCTGCCCGTAGTGCAGGGGGCGGTCGTGGCCGAACCTCTCGTCGAACGCGCGCTTGAGGTCGTAGCCATGGCGGGGGCCGGACTCCAGGAGTCCCAGCAGGGTGTGGCCGATAGACATGCGGAGCACTGTACACGGTGTGTATACATCGGGTTTATACGTGGGTGGAGGCGAGCGCGAGGGGAACGGCCGACGGCGGGGCCCGGAGCGGATTCCGTCCGCTTCCGGGCCCCGCCGTCAAGGGGGTGCGATGCCCTACTCCCGCTCCGGGGGCTTGGGCGGGCGTCCCCGGCGCGGGATCGGGCGGGCCGTGCCCGGCAGGCGGCCCGCCTCCGCCAGCGCCTTGCGCAACAGGAACTCGATCTGGGCGTTCGCGCTGCGCAGTTCGTCGGAGGCCCAGCGGGCCAGCGCGTCGTGCACCGCGGGGTCCAGCCGCAGCAGCGTCTGCTTGCGCCGCGGTGGTGTCCGGCGTGCCGGGGAGCCGGAGGTCCCGGACGGGTTCGAAGACCGCTCCGGAGGCCCGGGGGAGCCGGCCGGTCCCGGGGGGCCGGGCGGCTTTGAGGGCTCCGGAGGTCCGGGGGGCTCTTCCGTCACTGGTAGAGGGTGCCCGTGTTGAGGACCGGCTGTGCGGCCCGGTCGCCGCACAGCACCACCATCAGATTGCTGACCATGGCCGCCTTCCGCTCCGAGTCCAGCTCGACGATGTCCTGTTCGGCGATGCGGGTCAGCGCCATCTCGACCATGCCGACGGCTCCCTCCACGATCTGCTGCCGGGCCGCGACGACCGCGCCCGCCTGCTGGCGCTGGAGCATCGCGGAGGCGATCTCGGGTGCGTACGCGAGATGACTGAAGCGCGACTCGATGATCCGCACGCCGGCCGCCCGCACCCGGGCGGTGAGCTCCGCGGCCAGCTTCTCGGTGATCTCCTCGGCGTTGCCCCGCAGCGAGAGGCCGTCCTCCTCGTGCGCGTCGTACGGGTACTCGATCGCGATGTGCCGCACGGCCGCCTCGGTCTGGGTGGCGACGAACTCCAGGAAGTCGTCGACCTCGAACAGCGCCTGCGCGGTGTCCTCGACCTTCCAGACGACGATCGCGGCGAGCTCGATCGGATTGCCGTAGGCGTCGTTGACCTTCAGGACCGCGGTCTCGTGGTTGCGCACCCGGGTGGAGATCTTCTGGCTGCTGGTGAGCGGGTTGATCCAGCGCAGTCCGTCGGTGCGGATCGTGCCGACGTACCGGCCGAACAGCTGGATGACCCTCGCCTCGCCCGGTGCGACCATCTTCACACCCGTCATGCAGAAGAACGAGGCGATGGCGAGCAGGAGCCCGAGGACGATGATCACGGCCCCCGCGGCGTCGCTCCCGTTCGAGCCGACGACGACGCCGACGATCACGAGGGCGATACCGGCGAACACCCCCAGTACGGTCAGCAGCAGGCCGAGTCCGCCGGGAATGCTGTGCGCCGTCACCTCCCTCACCTGCGGATCGGGCAGCTGCGGAGCGTCCGGCGCGAGGTCGGTGGCCGGCGCGGACACCGTGTGTCCGGTGCTTTGGTCGGTCATGGGGTCCCCCCGTGTGTCAGGCATTCAACGTGTAATCAATGTGATAACACATTTTCTGCTTTCGCAACCCTGGGCGCCTCTCGTGAGTCGGTTCCCTAGAGAGCGCGTGCTGATTGTCACGTCCGGAAAAGTCCGCACCGCTTGCTTTTCGTCCATGCGGACGGTGTTAGCTGAGTCGGGCCGACCGTCCGGTCGAGCGGAGAAACAGGAGCGGAACAGCGATGGGTCGAGCGGATGCGCGACGAGCCCAGCGGCGCGGAGCGCGGCGGGCGCCGAAGAGGGGCGGCATACGCGGACTCTTCACCTGGCGGAAGATGCTGGGCGCCTTCTTCGGGCTCTGCCTGCTGGTCATGGGCGCCTGCGTGGGGCTCTACCTGTATGTGGACATACCCGACGAGGCCAACGCTCTGGCGGAGCGGCAGAGCAACGTCTACCGGTACAGCGACGGCTCCCTGCTGACCCGTACCGGCGACGGGGTCAACCGTCAGAACGTGGACCTCTCCGAGGTCCCCAAGGACGTGCAGCACACCTTCGTCGCCGCCGAGAACAAGACGTTCTACGACGACCAGGGCGTCGATCTGAAGGGCACCACGCGCGGCATCCTGAACACGCTCATGGGCAAGGGCAAGCAGGGCGGCTCGACCATCACCCAGCAGTACGTGAAGAACTACTACCTGTCGCAGGAGCCGACGGTCAGCCGCAAGCTCCAGGAACTGGTGATCGCTCTCAAGATCGACCAGAAGATGAAGAAGGAGGACATCCTCGCCGGGTACGTCAACACCGCCTTCTACGGGCGCGGCGCCAGCGGCATCCAGGCCGCGGCCCAGGCGTACTACGGTGTCGACGCCAAGGACCTGAACGTCGCCCAGGGCGCCTACCTGGCCTCGCTGCTCCAGGCCCCCAGCCAGTACGACTGGGCGACCGCGACGCCGACCGGCAAGAAGCTCGTCAGGGAGCGCTGGGACTACACGCTCGACAACATGGTCGAGATGCACTGGCTCGACAAGGCCGAGCGCGACACCCTGAAGTTCCCCGTCCCGATGAAGCCCAAGCCCGCCCCCGGCATGGAGGGCCAGGCCGGTTACCTCGTCGAGGCCGCCAACCAGGAGCTCGACAAGCAGGGCATCACGGCGGAGGTGCGGCAGGCCGGCGGCTGGACCTTCACCCTCAACATCGACAAGAAGCGCCAGAAGGAGCTGGAGAAGGCCGTCGACCAGCGGCTGGAGTCCAAGCTCGACCGCAAGGGCAACAAGGTCGACGCGACCGTCCAGGCGGGCGCGACCTCCGTCGACCCGAAGTCCGGCGCGGTCGTCGCCCTCTACGGCGGGGAGGACTACGTCAAGCACTACCGGTCCAACGCCACCCGCCAGGACTACCAGCCCGCCTCCACGTTCAAGCCGCTGGTGTTCGCCTCCGCGCTGGAGAACGGGGCGAAGACCCAGAACGGCGACCTGATCGGCGTCAACACCCGGTACGACGGCACCAGCAAGCGGCCCGTCGTGGGCAGCAACACCCCGTTCGCCCCGCAGAACGAGGACGACATCAGCTACGGCGACGTCACCGTGCAGAACGCCATGAACAAGTCGATCAACTCGGTCTTCGCGCAGATGGTCGTGGACGTCGGCCCGGCGGAGGTGAAGGAGACCGCGCTGGCGCTCGGTGTGCCCGACAAGAACTTCCCCGAGCGCCCCGCCATCACGCTCGGCACGATGAACGCCTCCACCTGGGACATGGCGGGCGTCTACGCCACGCTCGACAACCACGGCAAGAAGGTCAACCCCTTCATCGTGAAGTCCGCCAAGCACAGCAGCCGGACGTACGAGCCGGTCGAGGGCATCGGCGAGCAGGCGATCAGCCGCAAGTCCGCCGACACCGTGACCTCGGTCCTGCGGGGCGTCGTGGACGAGGGCTCCGGTCGCGAGGCCAACACCACGGCCTACGACGCGGCGGGCAAGACGGGTACCGCGGAGGAGAACAAGTCCGCCCTGTTCGCGGGCTACACCCCCGAGCTCAGCACGGTCGTCGCGCTGTTCGGCGAGAACCCGCAGGGCGGTGCCCAGGTCAGCCTCACCGGCACCGCCAACGCCGGCCGGGCCAACGGCGGCGGCTTCCCGGCCCAGATCTGGGCGGACTACACACTGGCCGCGCTGAACGGCGGCTCCGACGCGAAGTTCGACCTGGAGGACGTCGAACAGGGTGAGTCGACCGTGCGGCAGACCCCGTCGAACACGCCGTCGGCGCCGGAGAGCCCGACGCAGCCGCCGACCCAGGACCCGAACCCGCCGGAGCAGAGCCCGAGCCGGACACCGGAGTCGCCGCCGGCCCAGTCGCCCGAAGTGCCGCCGACGAGCCAGTCGCCGGAGGTGCCGACGAGCGAGACCCCGGGCCTGCCGGGCGACGACGGCCCGGACCCGGGCCGGCCGGGTGACAACGGCGCCAACAACAACCCGCCCGCCCGCTGAGCGGGTGAACCCGCCATGACGGCATGGGGCAGGGGCGGCACCTTCGGGTGCCGCCCCCGCCCCATGCCTTTCTCGCGCCGTGCTCGTCCGTCCGCCGGACGAAGGAGCACGGCGGACGGAGGAATCAGCCGCCGTCGACCTTCTTGGCCACCCGGTCGCCGAGGTCCTTGTCCACGTTGCGCCAGTACTGGAGCGCGCGCTCCAGGACCGGGGCGCTCACGCCCTCCAGCAGATGGCCGGAGATGTTGGACACGAGCCGGTCGCGGGCGGCGTCGTCCAGGACCTTGCGCACCATCGTGCCCGCCTGGCCCCAGTCGTCGTCCTCGCTGTGCAGCTTGTACGCCTCGTGCACCATCTCGCCCGCCGTGGCCCAGCCCGCCGGGTCGCCGAAGCGCTCGGTGTCCGCGGCCGGACCGCCGTACGAGTTCGGCGCGTAGACCGCTCCCGTGCGCGCGGGCTCGTACCGCATGGGGCCGTCCTTCGCGTAGGAGTTGCGGCCGAACCGGGGGCGGTTCGGGGGCAGCTGCGCGTAGTTCGGGCCGATCCGGTAGCGGTGCGTGTCCGGGTACGAGAACAGCCGGCCGAGCAGCATCTTGTCGGGCGACGGACCGATGCCCGGCACCAGGTTCGACGGCTCGAAGGACGCCTGCTCGATGTGGACGAAGAAGTCCTCCGGGTTCTCGTTCAGCGTCATCCGGCCGACCTCGATCTCCGGATAGTCCGCGTGCGGCCACACCTTCGTCAGGTCGAACGGGTTGAACCGGTAGTCCGGGGCGTCGTCGAACGGCATGATCTGGACGTACAGCGTCCAGCTCGGATGGTCACCGCGCTTGATCGACTCGTACAGGTCGCGGCGGTGGACGTCGCCGTCGACCCCGGCCATCCGGTCGGCCTCGTCCTGCGTGTAGAAGTCGATGCCCTGGTCGGTCTTGAACCGGTACTTGACCCAGAACCTCTCGCCGCCCGCGTTCACCCACATATAGGTGTGCGAGCTGTAGCCGTTCATCTGGCGGTAGGTCTTCGGGATGCCCCGGTCGCCCATCAGCCACGTCACCATGTGCGCGGACTCGGGGGAGAGCGTCCAGAAGTCCCACTGCATGTCGTGGTCGCGCACCGCGCTGTCCGGGCGGCGCTTCTGCGAGCGGATGAAGTCCTGGAACTTCATCGGATCGCGTACGAAGAAGATCGGCGTGTTGTTGCCGACCATGTCGTAGTTGCCCTGCTCCGTGTAGAACTTCAGGGCGAACCCGCGCGGGTCGCGCCAGGTGTCGGGGGAGCCCTGCTCACCGGCGACCGTGGAGAAGCGGGCGAGCATCGCGGTCCGCTTGCCCGGTTGGAAGAGGTCGGCCTTGGTGAACTGGCTGATGTCGTTGGTCACCTCGAAGAAGCCGTAGGCGCCGGAGCCCTTGGCGTGGACCACTCGCTCGGGGACCCGTTCCCGGTTGAACTGGGCCATCTTCTCGATGAGGTAGTGGTCCTGCAGCAGGATCGGACCGTCGGAGCCCACGGTGAGCGAATGCTCGTCGCTCTCCACCGGGATTCCGGCGTTGTTCGTGGTGTAGGGAGTGTTCCTGGTCTTTGTTTCGTCGGACACGAGCGTCCTCCCGTCGGTGGGGGCTTCGTTCAGGTCGCCTTGTCCACGACTGAAGTCAACTCTGCCGACAGGAGGTCGGCAACATTTCGCTACCGTCCGTGCAGGGCTCTCCGCGCCCGGCCGTCCGCCCGGAACCGCGGGCCGTGCGGCCCGCGGTTCCGGATCGCGTCCTACGGGTTCCGGGCCGGCATCTCGAACCAGACCACCTTGCCGGTCGACAGCCGTGTCGCGCCCCATCGCCTGGCCAGCCGGTTCACCAGGAACAGGCCACGCCCGCCCTCGTCCATGTCCCGGGCCCGGCGCTGCCGGGGCAGCTGCGGGGCGTCGTCCCCGACCTCGCAGCGCAGGAAGTCGGTGCGCAGCAGCCGCAGCGTCACCGGTCGCTCCGCGTAACGGACCGCATTGGTCACCACCTCGCTGACCAGCAGCTCCACCGACTCGGACAACTCGTCGAGCCCCCACCGGCTCAGCGCCCGGCGGGCCAGCCTGCGGGCCCGCCCCGGGGCGGTCTCCTCCGGTTCCAGGTGCCAGTAGGCGACGTCGCTGGGCGCGATGCCGTCGAACCGGGCGGCGAGCAGCGCGATGTCGTCGTCCCGGTCACCGGGACCGAGCATGTCCAGGACGTCGTCGCACAGCGCCTCCAGCGGCGGCGAGTGGTCCGGGCCGGTCAGCCGCGCGGTGGCGGCGAGCCGTTCGCGCAGCATCTCGATGCCGGTCCAGACGTCCCGCAGCCGGGACTCCACCAGTCCGTCCGTGTACAGGAGCAAGGTGGCACCCGCCGGCGCGTCCAGTTCGACCGCCTCGAAGTCCACTCCACCGACGCCGATCGGGGCGCCGGGCGGCACCTTCAGCACCTCGGCACGGCCGCCCAGATGCAGCAGGACGGGCGGCGGGTGCCCGGCGTTGGCGATGGTGATGCGGTGCGCGACGGGGTCGTACACCGCGTACATGCAGGTGGCCATGCGGTCGCTGCCGAGGCGCTGCGCCTGCTCGTCGAGGTGGTGCAGCACCTCCTGCGGCGGCAGGTCGAGCTGGGCCAGGGTCTGCGCGGTGGTACGCAGCTGCCCCATGATCGCCGCGGAGGTCATGGAATGGCCCATGACGTCGCCGACGACCAGGGCGACTCTGCTGCCGGGCAGCGGGATCGCGTCGTACCAGTCGCCGCCGACCCGGGCCGTCTCGGCGGCCGGGAGATAGCGGGAGGCGAGGCGGACGCCGGTCGGCTGCGGCAGCGAGTCGGGCAGCATGGTGCGCTGGAGCTCGTCGGCGATGTACGCCTCGCGCCCGTACAGCACGGCCTTGTCGATGCCGAGCGCGGTGTGCGTGGCGAGCTGGGCCGCGACCAGCAGGTCGTTGGACTCGAAGGCAGGCCGTTCCGCGCCGCGCAGGAAGACGGCGGCGCCGATCACCCGCCGCCGGCCGCGCAGCGGGGCCAGGATCGCGCGATGCCCGGTGGGTACGGACCGGTCGGCGCCCAGCAGCTCGGGAAGCGCCGCGCGGGCCGCCGCGGAGTCCCCGAAGACCGGCCGCACCCCGCGCAGCACCTCGGCCAGCGCGCCACCCGAGCGGACCTCGCACAGCTCGGCCGCGGGCGGCAGATCGCCGTGCGGGTCGACGACTGGCAGGCGCAGCCGCTCGATCTCGGACGAGGCGTCGGTCTCGTCCTCGTGCAGCCGCAGCCGGTCCGAGCGGCGCAGCCGCAGCACGAACGGGGAGACCGGCCGCTCGTCACCGACCGGCAGCGGGTCGCGGAGGTAGACCAGTATGGCGTCGGAGAACGTCGGCACACTGGCCCGGCACAGCCCCAGCACGATCTCGTCGAGGTCGATGCCGCGGGCGATCCGCCGGGTGGCGGCCCCGACGAAACGCAGCCGGTCGCCCTCACGGCGGGAGGCGGCCTGCGGATCGGGTCCGGCCGCCGCGGCGGCCACCGGATTCCCGGCCGCGCCCGGTGCGGCGGCCGGGCCGGGGATCGCGGCGGAGGCATGGGAGGCGGCCGGCGCGGCGTCCTGCTGCCGCGGCCGGGTGCGTTCCTGCGGCCGTGCGGCGAGAGGCTGCCGGCCTTCGTGGGAGGTGGGATGCTCCGTCACGCGTGGGATTCCGTCCGTCCGGGCCGGTTGTATGAGGCAATCACCTCGTGGGGCGCTACTTTGCCCCGGCAAGAGCGGCGAAAACAACGGCTGTCACCGGATGCCCCCGAACGAGGGGCCGAAACCGGATACCCGCGGAGTGGTCCGGTGACGGCGTTTCCGGCGACGGGGCGGGCGACACCGGGCACGTCTCCACCCCCTCGTAGTGGCTCATACGATTCATACGACTGATGTGGCCCATACAGCTCATGCAGTGCGTGATGCCCGCGCGGTGACTTGTGGTCAGGTCCGGTGCCGCGCGCTCCGGTTGGAGCGGTGCGGCACTTCGGAGGACGATCCTACGGTTGCCCCCCTGGGGTGCGACAAGGGTCTCATGACGCCATGTGCGTGGGGGTACGGTCCCAGTCATCCGGGAGCGCCGGAACCCGCCAGCCCGGATCCGGCCGCCAGTGCTCCCAGCCGTCACGGAACGGCGTGCCCCAGTCCCGGATCACCTCGACGGCGGCCAGACCCGCCTCCCGCACCTGCCGCGCGGTCCCCGGGGCCAGCAGCCCGACCCGCTGCGCCTGGGCGAACTCGTCCTCGTCGCGCCAGACCCAGCTGCGGTCCGGGTAGACGGAGATGTCGAGAAAGTGGTCCTCGGAGTCGATGCCGCCCGCCCAGCGGGTGCGCGGCTCCTCCAGGTTCACGTACCAGCTGCGGAACTGCCAGCCGCTCTCCCAGAACAGCCAGATCGACCAGGGTTCACCCGGATGGGCGAGTTTCAGCACACCGTTACCGAGCCAGGGCGAGCGCGCGGTGGTGCGCGGGGCGGTGTAGCGGGTGGCGAGCGGCTCGTCGTGCACGTCGGTGCCGTCCGTCAGGACCGGCTTCACGCACTCGGTGCCGGGCGCCACCCATACCGCGAGCAGTTCGTCGGTGTCCTGCACGACGGTGACGGGGCGGCAGATGTGGACCGGTCCGGGGACGCGGCCCGTCCCGCCGTCCCCGTTCCCGTCCCGCGGCGGTGGGACGTTGCCGCGGTAGCGCCACAGGATCTGGTCCCCCGGCGCCCAGTGCTCGTTGTATCCGGTGCCTGCCATGGGCAGATCCTAGGGCCTGTTCCGAGTCGGCCCGTGGAGCGAGGAGCGGCGTCCGGCGCCGTCGAATCCAAGGCGGAGGAGGGATTCGACGCGGGGCGCCGGCGACCGGCGGCAACGCGGGAGGCGGCGGTGCCGGATGCCGCGACGCTGCGGGCGAATTCGGAACAGGCCCGAAAGGTGCCGCCCGTAGCCGGCCCCTCTCGAAGACGCGACGGCCCCGTCCGCCGCGGACCTCACGGACGGGTCATGCGCAGTACGTCCAGGGCCTCGTCGAGCTGCTCCACCGTCAGGTCGCCCCGCTCGACGTAGCCCGACTCCAGCACCACCTCGCGGATCGTCCGGCGCTCGGCCAGGGACTTCTTGGCGACCTTCGCCGCCTCCTCGTAGCCGATGTACTTGTTGAGCGGGGTGACGACGGACGGCGAGGACTCGGCGTACTCCCTGGCCCGCTCCACGTTCGCGGTGATCCCGTCGACCGTGCGGTCCGCGAGCAGCCGCGAGGCGTTGGCCAGCAGCCGGACCGACTCCAGCAGGTTCTTCGCGATGACCGGGAGCATGACGTTCAGCTCGAAGTTGCCCGCCGCGCCCGCGACGGCGACCGTCGTGTCGTTCCCCGTCACCTGGGCGGCGACCATCAGGACGGCCTCGGGGACGACCGGATTCACCTTCCCCGGCATGATCGACGAACCCGGCTGGAGATCCGGCAGGGCGATCTCGGCGAGGCCGGTGCGCGGCCCGGACGACATCCAGCGCAGGTCGTTGGAGATCTTGGTGAGCGAGACGGCGATGGTGCGCAGCTGGCCCGAGGCCTCCACGAGGGCGTCCCGCGCCCCCTGCGCCTCGAAGTGGTTGCGGGCCTCGGTGAGCGGCAGCCCGGTGACGCGGGCGACCTCGGCGATGACCGCGGCGGAGAAGCCGGGCGGGGTGTTGATGCCGGTGCCGACGGCCGTGCCGCCCAGCGGCAGCTCGGCGAGGCGGGGGAGGGAGGCGTGCAGCCGTTCGATCCCGTACCGGATCTGTGCCGCGTAGCCGCCGAACTCCTGCCCCAGGGTGACGGGCGTGGCGTCCATGAGATGGGTGCGCCCCGACTTCACGACCGTCGCGAACTCGGCGGCCTTGCGCTCCAGCGCGGTGGCGAGGTGGTCCAGGGCCGGGACGAGATCGTGCGTGACGGCGGCGGTCGCGGCGATGTGGATGGAGGAGGGGAAGACGTCGTTGGACGACTGCGAGGCGTTGACGTGGTCGTTCGGATGGACCGGGCGGCCCAGGCGCTCGGTGGCGAGGGTGGCCACGACCTCGTTGGTGTTCATGTTGGACGAGGTGCCGGACCCGGTCTGGAAGACGTCGACCGGGAAATGCGCGTCCCAGCGCCCTTCGGCGACCTCCTCGGCGGCCTCCCGGACGGCCCGGGCGATGTCCGGGTCGAGCACGCCCAGCTCGGCGTTGACCTGGGCGGCGGCGGCCTTGATCCGGGCCAGGGCCTCGATGTGGGCCCGTTCCAGGAGTTGCCCGGAGAGCGGGAAGTTCTCCACCGCGCGCTGCGTCTGGGCCCGCCACTTGGCGTCCGCGGGCACCCTCACCTCGCCCATCGAGTCGTGCTCGACGCGGAAGCCGTCGCCGTCGGCGGGGGCCTGCGCGGCCCTCTCCGCGGGGCTTTGCGCGGGGTCCGGTGCCGGGGTCTGTGCGTCGTCCATGAGTGCAACCTCCTGAAGAAGGTGAGCCCTTATCTTGTTCCTTCTATTCCCAAGACGACTACCGGCCAGTAAATACCGGGGGTAACAACAACCCTCGGGAGGCGCAGTGCAGCGCACCAGACACACACTCCGCCGCATGGTCGCGACCGCCGCGGCCATGGCGGCGGCATTCGGCGGCCTGGCCGTCGCGGCTGGGCCGGCGGGCGCGGGGGGCCGGGCCGCCCCCGGCCCCCCCCCCCCCCCCCCCCCCCCCCCCCCACCACCACCCCCCCCCCCCCCCCCCCCCCCCAACAGCCCCCCCCCCCCCCCACAAACCAAACCACACCACCCACC
>NZ_JBIARH010000003.1:65881-67555 GCF_042889785.1 Streptomyces sp. NPDC002476
CCCCCGGGGGGGGGGCGGGGGGGGGGGGGGCGGGGGGGGGGCGGGGGGGGGGGGGGGGGGGGGGCGGGGGGGGGGGGGGGGGCGGCCCGCCCCCCCCCCGGCACCGCCGCATCCACCCCCCTCTCCCCGGAACTGGAGGCCGTCCGGGCCGCCGAGGCCGTCGAGCTGTACGGCGACCCGGCCGAGCGCCCGCTCGCCGAGCGCAGGACCGGACTGATCTCGCTCGGCGACAGCGAGATCTCCGGCGAGGGCGTCGGCACGTACGAGTCGGGCACCAACGGCCCCGACAACTGGTGTCACCGCTCGCCCGACTCCGCCATCCACCGCACCGGCATCGCGGCCGACGTCACGTACAACGTCGCCTGCTCGGGCGCGTACACGGGCAACATCGTCATCGGCGGGTCGAAGCAGTACGCCGACGAACTCGTGCAGAGCGACAACCTCGCCATCAAGGCCCGCAACACCCGTATCAAGATGATCCTGCTGGTCGCCGGGGCCAACGACGACCTCCAGTTCGGCCCGGTCATGACCGACTGCGTCGAGCGCTGGGTCCTCTCCAAGGGCACCTGCCGGCCGACGTACGAGGGCGGCTGGCAGGCCCGCGTCGACGGACTCGTCCCCAAGGTCGAGAAGACGGTGCGCGACCTGCGGACCGTCATGTCCGGCGCCGGGTACCGCGACAGCGACTACAAGCTCGTGGTCATGGGATACCCGAGCCCGATCGGCCCCGACTTCTACGACAACCCGGACTTCCCCGGCAAGCTGCCCGGAGGCTGCGCCGGTTACGACTCCGACGCCGCCTGGGGCCGCAACGTCGCCGTGCCCGCCTTCGAGCGCGGCATGCGGAAGGTCGCGACCGACACCGGGGCCGTCTACCTCGACAACTCGCGGCTGTTCCACGGCCACGAGGTGTGCAGCGAGAACACCTGGGCCCGCGGTCTGTACATCGACCTGGGGCACTTCCCGCCGGACGCCAACTCCGTCCGGCAGTCCTTCCACCCGAACGCGCGCGGCCACGCCGCCTTCGCCTCCTGCCTGACCCAGCTCTACGACTCGGGTCTGCGCGAGGCGAGCTGCGCCGACCCGGCCGGCACCGGGAAACCGGTGCTCCAGCCGGTGGCGTGGGACGACGTCTTCGAGCCCCTGAAGAACCAGGCCACGGGGACCTGCGTGGACGTACCCGCCTCGGTGACCCGCAACGACACCACGATCGCGGGCTGGGAGTGCCACGGCGGCCGCAACCAGGGCTGGTGGTACGACTCCGGTACGAAGACCCTGCGCACGGAGCTGAGCCACGACCGCTGCCTGGACGTGCCGGCCGCCGACTACAAGGCGGGCACCCGGCTCATCCTGTGGGACTGCTCGGGCGCGGCCAACCAGCGGTTCGTCGAGGAGGCGGGCACCCTGCGCCCGGCCGCCGCGACGGGGCTCTGCCTGACGCTCGCGTCGGCCAGGGACACGCTGCGGCTGCAGAACTGCGACGGGAGCGCGAACCAGCGGTTCGCGTGACGCCGTGAGGCGATGACGCCGTGACGCGATGACAGCGGCGGGAGGGGTGGGGGGGGGGGGGGCCCCCCCCCCCCCCCCCCGGGGGCCCCCCGCCCGCCCCCCCCCCGCGGGGCGCGCCGGCGCCCCCGCCCCCCCGGGGGGCACCCCCGGGCCCCCCCGCAGTCA
>NZ_JBIARH010000003.1:67565-199547 GCF_042889785.1 Streptomyces sp. NPDC002476
CCGGGGGGCCCCAACACCGGCTGCCGCCCCCCCCCCCCGCGCGGGCCCCCCGCGTGCCGCCCCCCCGGGGGGGCGGGCCCCGGGGGGGGGGGGGGGGGGGGGCCCCCCCCCCCCCACCCCTCCCGTGTGCCGACCGGGCGCCGCGGGCCCTTCGGGCCCGTGCCGGGCCCCTGCGCCGGCCGGGGCCTCACGGTCGACCGTCAGATGTCAGTCGGATGCCATGAACGCGCCCAGGACGGCGGCCAGATGACCGGGATCGGCGGCCCCGCACAGTTCGCGCGCCGAATGCATGGACAGCCCGGGCACCCCCACGTCGACCGTCGTGACGCCCAGCCGGGCCGCGGTGAGCGGGCCGATGGACGTGCCGCACGGCATCGCGTTGTTGGAGACGAACGGCTGCCACGGCGCGCCCGCCCGCTCGCACGCCGCCGCGAACACCGCCATGCCCGTGCTGTCGGTCGCGTACCGCTGGTTGACGTTGACCTTCACCGTCGGGCCGCCGTTGGGCAGCGGCTGGTGACCCGGATCGTGCCGTTCCGCGTAATTGGGGTGCACGGCGTGCGCCATGTCGGAGGACACGCAGAACGCGCCGGACAGGGCCCTGGCCCAGTCCTCCGGGCCGCCGCCGCGCGCGGTGACCGTACGGCCCAGCACCCGTTCCAGCAGTGGGCTCTGCGCGCCCGTCTCCGAACCGCTGCCGACCTCCTCGTGGTCGAACGCGGCCAGGACGGGGACGTACGCGGGCTCGTCGTGCGCGGTCGCCGCGGCCGCCAGCGCCGTCACACCGGCGTGCACGGACACCAGGTTGTCCAGCCGCGCCGACACCACGAACTCCCGGTCCGCGCCCAGGTATCCGGGCGGCTGGACATCGTGGAGCATCAGGTCCCAGCCGAGCACGTCCTCCCGGTCCGCCTCCACGGTCCGCGCGACCCGGCGCAGCAGCGCACCCTCCTCGGGCGCCCCGAGCGCCCACAGCGGGGCGAGATGGCGCTGCCGGTCGAGGACCAGCCCCTCGTTGACCGTGCGGTCCAGGTGGATGGCCAGCTGGGGCACCCGCAGCAGCGGTTCGTCGATCTGGACGAGCCGGGACTCGACCGTGCCGCCGGGCCCGCGCAGCGCCAGCCGCCCCGAGATGCCGAGATCGCGGTCGAGCCAGGTGTTCAGCGGGACGCCGCCGTACACCTCCACGGCGACCTGCCGCCAGCCCGCCGTCCCGGTGTCGGGAGTGGGCTTGACCCGCAGGTTGGGCGAGTCGGTGTGCGTGCCGACGATCCGGAAGGGGGTGTGGGCGGGGGCGCCCTCGGGGACGTACCACGCGATCAGGGCACCGCCGCGGGTGACGAAGCAGCCGCCGGTCGTGCCCGTCCAGTCGTCCGTGCCGTGCAGCTCTCGGAAGCCGGCCTTCTCCAGGCGTTGGGCGGCGCAGGCCACCGCGTGATACGGGGAGGGACTGGCCTTGATGAAGGACAGCAGGTCGTCGGCGTGGCTGCGGTGGGGAAGCGGCGTCATACGGCGTCCGCCTTTCCGGTGTTCGACGGTGAGGTGACAGTGCCCGGGCCGCGTCCGGCCGCTCGCTGCGGGCCGGGTGCGGTCCGGGGTGTGGGGGGTGGCGGCTGGGCTGCTGTTCTCCGGGACTTCTTCCGTTTCCGGGACTTCTTCCGGCTACGGATTCCCGGCGAGGGCTCCCGGTTCCCCGCTACCGCGGAGCGCCGAGCACGTCGGGGCCCTCGACAACCCACCGCAGGGGCCCGGTACCGCGCAAGTCCCCGGCACGGCCCGCTGCGTGAAAGCGGCGGTGCCGGACCGGCCGCCCGGGAGCCCCGGACCGGGGCGTGCGAGGGCGCGCGGCGCCCGTACGGAGGGGGTTCGAGGAGGGGCCCGCAGGTCGGTGGGGGTCGCGCGTACCGGACGCGCGCCCCTGCGCCGGGCCGGGTGACCGGTCCCGCGTGGACCGCCGCGAAATTGGCTGAAACTTGCCGTACATGATCGCTGGTCACGCCCACCCGCCATGGCCGGTTCGGGGGGCGGGGCGCGGGACGGCGTCCCGCCGTCGGGCCCTCGTCACATGGCCCGTGTTCCGGCCGCGACCGGGGCCCACGGGCCGGCCCCCGGAATCCTCCGGGCCCGCGGAGGGCCCTGCGCATGCCGAACGCGCACGCCGGAACGCGCGCCGCCGCGCACCCGGTCGTGGGGGCGTGCGCGCTCATGACCGGGGTACGCGGCGGCGGTGCTGCCGTACTTCCGTACCTTCGTGGCTCCGTGCCCGCACACGGGGACGGCCCCTGTCGCGCGGACGTGGCACTCGGGCTCGCAGTGTCGCGTTCGCGCTAACGACCTGGGGAACAATAGGGAGTGGATCAGTGAGCGGCGTCGTGCGGCTTCGAATCCAAGGCGGAGGCGGGAGGCGGATGGGGTCTCCGCTGCTCGAAAGCAGCTGAGAGCTCGGGGAAGGAGCGTCGGTGACCGACGACGACGCGGGAGGCGGAGTCGCACGGCGTCGGGAGCCCGCCCCCTATTGCTCCCCAGGTCGTAAGGGGCGTGCTCCTCCGCGTCCGGGCGCTTGTTCTTCCCGGGGCGTCAGGCGAGGCCGGGGCCCCGCACCGGGATGCTGGTGAACGTCGGCGCGGCGGCCGGCTCGGTGAAGAAGTCGTTGCCCTTGTCGTCGACGACGATGAACGCGGGGAAGTCCTCGACCTCGATCCGCCACACCGCCTCCATGCCGAGCTCCTCGTACTCGACGACCTCGACCTTCTTGATGCAGTCCTGGGCGAGGCGCGCCGCCGGGCCGCCGATCGAGCCGAGGTAGAAGCCGCCGTGCGCCTCGCAGGCGTCGGTGACCTGCTTGGAGCGGTTGCCCTTGGCGAGCATCACCTTGGAGCCGCCCGCCGCCTGGAACTGCGCGACGTAGCTGTCCATGCGGCCGGCCGTGGTCGGGCCGAAGGAGCCGGACGCGTACCCCTCGGGGGTCTTCGCCGGGCCCGCGTAGTAGACCGGGTGGTCCTTCAGGTACTGCGGCATCTCCTCGCCGGCGTCCAGCCGCTCCTTGATCTTGGCGTGCGCGATGTCGCGGGCCACGACCAGCGGACCGGTCAGCGAGAGCCGGGTCTTGACCGGGTACTTGGTCAGCTCGGCGAGGACCTCGTCCATCGGCCGGCTGAGGTCGATCTTCACACTGTGTCGTTCAGCGTCTTCGCCGCGGGTCCCGGACTCGTCGAGGTGCTCGTCCGTGGTGTCCGGCAGGAAGCGCGCCGGGTCCTTCTCCAGCTGCTCCAGGAAGACGCCCTCGGCGGTGATCTTCGCGACGGCCTGGCGGTCCGCCGAGCAGGACACGGCGATCGCGACCGGCAGCGACGCGCCGTGGCGGGGGAGGCGGACGACGCGTACGTCGTGGCAGAAGTACTTGCCGCCGAACTGGGCGCCGATGCCGATCTTCTGCGTCAGCTCGAAGACCTTCTCCTCCAGCTCCTCGTCCCGGAAGCCGTGGCCGGTGGGGGAGCCCTCGGTGGGCAGCTCGTCCAGGTAGTGCGCGGAGGCGTACTTCGCGGTCTTCAGCGCGAACTCGGCCGACGTGCCGCCGACGACGATCGCCAGGTGGTAGGGCGGGCAGGCGGCCGTGCCCAGTGAACGGATCTTCTCCTCCAGGAACTTCATCATGGAGGTCTCGTTCAGTACGGCCTTCGTCTCCTGGAACAGGAACGACTTGTTGGCCGAGCCGCCGCCCTTCGCCATGAAGAGGAACTTGTACGCGCCGCCGTCGGTGGCGTACAGCTCGATCTGCGCGGGCAGGTTGGAGCCGGTGTTCTTCTCCTCCCACATGGTGAGCGGAGCCATCTGCGAATACCGCAGGTTGAGCTTGGTGTAGGCGTCGAAGATGCCGCGCGACAGCGCCTCCTCGTCACCACCCTCGGTGAGCACGTTCTGCCCGCGCTTGCCCATGACGATCGCGGTGCCGGTGTCCTGGCACATCGGCAGTACGCCCGCGGCGGCGATGTTCGCGTTCTTCAGCAGGTCGAGCGCGACGAACTTGTCGTTCGACGACGCCTCGGGGTCGTCCACGATCCGCCGCAGCTGCGCGAGGTGGGCGGGGCGCAGGTAGTGCGAGATGTCGTGCATGGCCTCGGCGGCCAGGGTGCGCAGCGCCTCCGGGGAGACCTTGAGGAACGTACGGCCGTCGGCCTCGAAGGTGGAGACACCCTCGGAGGTCACCAGACGATAAGGCGTGGTGTCCTCTCCCAGGGGGAGCAGATCGGAGTACGCAAACTCTGGCATTACGGCCATTCCTCACTCGGCAGACGGTGGCTGGCCTCCCTCGGGCAGCGCATCCACCAGGGTAGAACCCCGTACGGACACCGAAGCTGTGAGGTAAGGCTCAGTCCGGGCACCCGTACGAGGGGGGTTCGCCCGGACGCCTGTCCGGGAGCGCTCGTGCGGGTGTGTCTGCCCGAGGGGTTGGCGCGGGCGCCCACGCGGTGTGGCCGGCCAGGGGTTTCATGGACGTGGGCATGGACGCGACACGGCGGGGCGGAGCAAGGGGTAGTCGCGATCTATCGCGTTTCGGTACGCTGGGGCGGTGGACCTCGAAAAGCACCCTCAGAAGCCTGTAGCCCCGGCCGAGCCGGCCGGTATCCGCGCCTCCGACGCGGACCGCGACCGGATCGCGGACATCCTGCGCGAGGCCATGGCCGAGGGCCGGCTCACCGCCCAGGAACACTCCGAGCGGGTCGACGCGGTCTATCGCGCCAAGACCGTGGGCGAACTCGAACCGCTGGTGCGGGATCTGCCCGCGCCCGGCGGCGCCCGCCCGACCGTCGCCCCCGGCGTCCACGGTCAGGAGGACGCAGCGGGTCCGGGCGGCCCGGCGGAGAGCCTCGTGGCGATCTTCAGCAGTTCCACCCGCAGGGGGCGCTGGCGGGTCGGCGGCCGTACGAACGCCTTCGCCTTCTTCGGCAGTGTGGAGATCGATCTGACGGAGGCGCTTTTCGGCCAGAGGCTCACGGTGATCAACGCGACCTCCGTCTTCGGCAGCGTCGACATCAGGGTTCCCGAGAACATCTCGCTGCGCGGTGCCGGCACCGGTGTCTTCGGCAGCTTCGAGGTCTCCACGCTGGAATCCGCCGACCCCGAGGCGCCTGTGGTCGTCGTCAACGGATATTCGGTGTTCGGCAGCGTCGACGCCAAGCCCAAGCGCGGGAAGTTCATCGAGGACCTCCAGGACCGGCTGCGCAAGCAGATGCGCAAACACCTGGGCTGAGGCGGTGGCGCGGGGCGTGCGGGAGGGATCCGTTCGGAATTCCCGAAACTCCCACCGGACCCCGGTGCGTCACCTCCGAACCGTCGTCGGCTGTATCCGAGCGGCTCGCGAGGCGTTCCCAAAGCGCCTCCGAGTCGATTCCGAGCCGCTTCGGAAGTACGCCGGAACCCACTTCGGAACGTCCTTCGCATCGCCCCGGCGTCGCCCCGGAACCGCCTTCGGGTCTTCTTCGGGTCTCCTTCGAAAATCAGCCAAATCCCTGACCAGAGGCACTTGTGAGGCCCGGAACCGAAAGCCACTCAGTGCATAGGCGCACGCACGGCGGGTAGGGACTGCTGCATCGTCTTCTCGCTCCGAAGCCGTCGTCAGGAGTAGACCGTGCTGCAACTGCCGCATCAGCCCCTGCAGGTCGCCGCCGTTCCTCCCCAGCGCATTCCCGCTCGGGAGGACCAGGCCGGCCCCTGGCACTCGGAGGCGGTGTGCCGCCGCGACGAGGCCGGGCTGTTCTTCGCTCCGTCGAAGGAGCCGACCGCCGCCAGAATCGCGCGGGAGGAGTCCGCGAAGCGGGTCTGCGCGCGCTGCCCGGTGATGGTCGAGTGCCAGGAGCACGCGCTCATACAGCCGGAGCCGTACGGCGTGTGGGGCGGTCTCACCGCCGCCGAGCGCCGCGTGGTGCTCGCCCGGCGCAGGCGGCGCGAGATGGAGCTGAAGGCGTCGGCGGCGACCACCGTGGCGCCGAACCGCGTCGCCGCGGCGGGCTGACGGGCACACGTCCGCGCAGCGCCGGCGAGCGGACGGCCGGGGAGCGAGCCCGTCCACGCGCGCGGGCACCCTCGTGCACGCGAAGAGGCGCCCCACCGCACAACAGGGGCGCCTCTTCGCGTACGTCCCCTGCGCTCGGGAACGGGCCCACGGGCCGGACCCACCGGGTCCGCGGGGAGGGGGGTTACTTCGCGCGGTCGAAGTCGATCGCGCTGTAGGCGCGGAGCTTCGAGAGCCGGTGCGTCGAGTCGATCTTCCGGATGGTGCCGGACTTGGACCGCATGACGATCGACTCGGTGGTCGCCGTCTCCGCGCGATACCGCACGCCGCGCATCAGCTCGCCGTCCGTGATGCCGGTCGCGACGAAGAACACGTTGTCGCCGCTGACCAGGTCGTCGGTGGACAGCACCCGGTCCAGGTCGTGCCCGGCGTCCAGCGCGCGCTGCCGCTCGGCCTCGTCCTTCGGCCAGAGCTTGCCCTGGATGACACCGCCGAGGCACTTTATGGCGCACGCCGAGATGATGCCCTCCGGCGTGCCGCCGATGCCCATCAGCAGGTCCACGCCGGTCCCCTCGCGGGCGGCCATGATCGAGCCCGCGACGTCGCCGTCGGAGATGAACTTGATGCGGGCGCCGGTCTCCCGGATCTCCTTGACGATGCCCTCGTGGCGCGGGCGGTCGAGGACGACGACGGTGACGTCCTCGGGGGAGGAGTTCTTCGCCTTCGCGACACGGCGGATGTTCACCGAGACGGGCGCGTTGATGTCGACGAAGTCGGCGGCCTCGGGGCCCGTGACGAGCTTGTCCATGTAGAAGACCGCGGACGGGTCGAACATGGCGCCGCGGTCGGCGGCGGCCAGCACGGCGATCGCGTTCGGCATGCCCTTGGCGTTGAGCGTCGTGCCGTCGATCGGGTCCACCGCGATGTCGACCTCGGGGCCCGTGCCGTCACCGACGCGCTCCCCGTTGAACAGCATGGGGGCTTCGTCCTTCTCGCCCTCGCCGATGACGACGACGCCGTTCATCGACACGGTGGAAACGAGGGTTCGCATGGCCTTCACGGCGGCCCCGTCGGCGCCGATCTTGTCTCCGCGGCCGACCCAGCGCCCCGCCGCCATGGCGGCGGCCTCGGTGACCCGGACCAGCTCCAGGGCGAGGTTGCGGTCGGGGGCCTCCGGGGAGACCTCGAGCTGGGACGGCAGATGATGCTCGGACATCGGAGCGCACCTTTCTGTACGGCGACGACCGGAAGAGGGTGCAATGACTCTATCGCCAGGTCGATAAAATGAGCAGACCGGGTCACTTTTGAGCGCTTGACCCGAGCGACGGGCTCGTCGTCTCTGATGCGACCATGGACCCGTGGCTAGCAAGCGAGGCAAGCAGACGGTGCGGGGGATGTTCCTGTCGATGGCGGTGGCCACCGGCACGGCAGGACTTGTTTACATCTTCGTTCCGCATGACGGGAACGCCAACCCGGTCAAGGCGATCGACTACCGGGTGGAACTGGTGACGGCGCGGCGCGCGGCGCCGTACCCGGTGGCCGCCCCGGACGGGCTCGCCAAGGGCTGGAAGCCGACCTCGGTCAGCTACGACCGCGAGAACGGCGACAGCTGGCACCTGGGCTTCCTCGACCCGGATGGCAAGTACGTCGCGGTGGAGCAGTCCACCTCCCTGGCGGAGAAGTACGTGACCGAGGTCAGCCAGAACGCCAGGAACACCGGGCGCACCCGGCAGGTCGCCGGTGAGGCGTGGCAGCACTGGAAGGGCGACAAGTACGACGCCCTCGTGCTCCGGGGCAAGGACGCGACCACGGTGGTGACGGGGTCCGCCCCGACGGAACGGCTGGCGGAGATGGCCGCCGCGCTCAAGGAATCCTGACCCGCTGGATCCCTGACCCGCTGGATCCCCTGACCTGGCAGTATTCCCGACCCGCCGGGATTTTCGGCGCGTCGCCCCCGGGGCGTCCCGGCGGGTCGGAGCGCTCGCGGTGCCCCGAGGTGCGCTCCGGGCCCGCGGGGCGCTCAGGTGGTCCCAGGGCGCGTTACGGCGCATGGAAGAAGCCCCGGGCCAGCGGCGGGCGGGCGCTGCTCCGGGGCCTTCTTCCTGTCCGTCTCGCGTGATCAGACGGTCGTGACGACCTCGTCGTAGGAGAGGCGCGGCAGACGCGGGAACCAGGCGTCCTCGCCCGGCTTGCCGATGTTGACGACCATCAGCACGTTGTGGTCGCCGTCCAGGAACTCCTTCTCGATGCCCGCGGCGTCGTAGCCGGTCATCGGGCCGGCGGCCAGACCGGCGGCGCGGACGCCCAGGATGAAGTACGCGGCCTGCAGCGAGCCGTTGAGCGTGGCGGACGACTCGCGGACCGGGCGCTCGGAGAAGAAGGCGTCCTTGGCCTGCGGGAAGTGCGGCAGCAGGGCCGGAAGCTCCTCGTGGAACTCGTTGTCCGTGGCCAGGATCGCGACCAGCGGGGCGGTGGAGGTCTTCGGCTGGTTGCCCTCGGCCATGTGCTTCACGAGGCGCGCGCGGGCGTCGTCGGAGCGGACCAGGACGACGCGCAGCGGCGACTGGTTGAACGCGGTGGGGCCGTACTTGACCAGGTCGTAGATCGCCTGGACCTGCTCATCGGTGACCGGCTCGTCGGTGAAGGTGTTGGCGGTACGGGCCTCACGGAAGAGGAGGTCCTGCGCAGCGGGGTCGAGAACGAGGGACATGGTGAGGTACTGCCTTCCGGATTGTGCGCGTGGTTCGTGCAACGCGGAACACCGTAAGGCAGAGGTGTATTAACTTTCAACTAAACTTGGAGGGGAGTGATCCGTTCCACAGGACGCGGGCAGCGTCCGTGGGACGGGGCAGTGCGTCAGGGCCGGGCAGGCATGTCGGTGCGGGGCATCCGGAAGTCCGCGGCGGCCCCGGACGTCCTCGGTCGGCCCCGGCCGTCCTCGGCCGTCGTCGGACACCGGAGTTCAGTCGTCGTCGCCCGCCGCGCCGCCACCGTCCCGCAAGGGCGTGTCGCCGGTCTGCTGAGGGCCGGTCGGTCCGGCCAGGGCCGCGTCCAGTCGCGCGCGGGCGCCCTCCAGCCAGTGCCGGCACACCTTCGCCAGCTCCTCGCCCCGCTCCCAGAGAGCGAGGGACTCCTCCAGCGTCGTACCGCCCGCCTCCAGGCGGCGTACGACCTCGATCAGCTCGTCACGGGCCTGCTCGTATCCGAGCGTGCCCGTGGCACCGGCCGTCGCGGCTCCGTCGTCCGTCATATGCCCCACCCTACGTTCCGGCCCGCCTCGGGCCCTCGACCTCGTCGTCCGTCATCGCCGCCGTCCGCGCACCGCGCCGAGGGCGTGCGGTGCGCTCCCGCCCGTCGTGGCGTGGTCCCTCGTGGCGCGGCACGGTCGGGGTTCACTCGGCCACCCGCACCGCGAACTCGCCTCCCGACACCCGCGCCCGGAGCACCTCACCCGCCGGTCCCGCATCCTCGGGGGTCCGCACCACGTGGCCGTCCGCACGCTGCAGCACCGCGTATCCGCGCTCCAGGGTCGCCGCGGGCGACAGCGCGACCACACGCGCCCGGGTGTGGGCGAGCTCCGAGTCCGCCCGGTCCAGCAGATGCCCCAGCACCCGTCGGCTCCGTCCGACCAGGGCGTCGATCTCCGACTCCCGTTCGTCCACCATCCGCTGCGGGTGCTCCATCGACGGTCTGGCCAGCGCGTACGCCAGCCCCCGCTCCTCCCGGTCCAGCAGCCCCCGGACCGACCGCAACGCCCGGTCCCGCAGCTGCCGCACCCGGTCCAGCTCCTCGCCCACATCGGGCACGATCTTCTTCGCCGCGTCCGTCGGCGTCGAGGCGCGCAGGTCCGCGACCAGGTCGAGCAGCGGGGAATCCGGCTCATGACCGATCGCGGACACCACCGGCGTACGGCACGCGGCGACCGTACGGATCAGCTGCTCGTCCGAGAACGGCAACAGGTCCTCCACGCTGCCGCCGCCCCGGGCCACGACGATCACGTCGACATCCGGGAGGTCGTCCAGCTCCTTCACGGCCTGGACCACCTGATTGACCGCGTGCACCCCCTGCACCGCCGTGTTCCGCACCTCGAACCGCACGGCGGGCCACCGGCGGCGGGCGTTCTCCAGCACATCGCGCTCGGCCGCCGAGGCCCGCCCGCAGACCAGCCCGATCAGCTGGGGCAGGAACGGCAGCGGCTTCTTCCGGTCGAGCGCGAAGATCCCCTCGGCGGCCAGCGACTTCCTCAGTTGTTCGAGCCTGACCAGCAGCTCACCGACGCCGACCGGCCGTATCTCCGTGGCCCGCAGCGACAGCTGCCCACGAGGCGCGTACCACTCGGGCTTCGCGAGGACGACGACCCGCGCCCCCTCCGTCACCACGTCGGCGATCCGGTCGAAGACCTGCCGGAAGCACGTCACGCCCACCGAGACGTCCCGCGAGGGGTCGCGCAGCGTCAGGAAGACCACACCGGCGCCGGGCCGCCGTGACAGCTGGGTGATCTGTCCTTCGACCCAGACCGCCCCGAGCCGGTCGATCCAGCCACCGATGAGCCGCGACACCTCGCCGACGGGCAACGGAGCTTCGGCGGACGTTTGGAGAGCCATGCGAGTGAGCGTATCCGCCGGCACCGACAATCGGCCGCCCGCGAACCGGCCACGCCGTCACCGTCCCCCACCTCGCTCCCGCCCGGCCCGGGTGCCGTACCGCGCGTCCGCCGGAACGCACAGCGTCGGGCGCACAGCCGTCGGGAGCGGGGCGTACGGCCCCATCACGCCGGCCGCCGCCCCCACTGCACCGCCAGCACCACCAGCCCCACTCCCAGCCAGCACACCCCCACCACCTGGGCGCTCGCGGTCGCCGCCGTGATCACCGCGACCAGCGCCCCCGCACCCACCACCGGCACCAGCACATGCCGCCACCAGCTCGGCGGCCCCGCCATCCGGTGCACGGCGAACCAGCCGACCACCGACGCGTGCAGCAGCACGAACGCCGTCAGCGCCCCGATGTCGACGACCGACACCAGAAGGTCGAGACCGTCGGGGCGCCGGGCCGCCCACACGGCGGCCACCAGCGTGACCGCCGCCGCCAGCAGGATCGCGAACCGCGGTACCCCCGACCGCGGATCGACCCTGGACAGCAGCGACGGCAGCCGCCGCTCCCTGGCCATCGCGAACACCAGACGTCCCGCGGCCGCCTGCCCCGCCAGCGCCGCGAAGGCCGCCCCGACCGCCTTGCTGACCGCCACCAGATCGTGCAGCCAGGTCCCGACCGACGCGTCCACCGTGTCGTAGAACGCCGACCCCTGCGCGGCCGGGTCGGTGGCCAGTTCCGCCGACGTCATCGGCTCCAGCAGCGCCGCCAGGTACCCCTGCGCCACGAACAGCGTGCCCGCGAGCACCAGACAGAACAGCACCGCCCGCGCCACCTTCGCCGAGCCGCCCGTCACCTCTTCGGCGAACGAGGCGATCGCGTCGAAGCCCAGGTACGACAGCACCGCGACCGACACCGCGCCCAGCACCGCCGGCAAGGCGAAACCGGAGTCGCCCGTGAACGGGGTCAGCCAGCCGCGCTGCGCCCCGCTCCGCAGGAGCACCGCCACCGCCGATACCAGGAACACCAGCAGCACCAAGATCTCCATCATCAGGACCGCGAACCCGACCCGGGCGGCGGCCCGTACGCCCCGCAGATTGAGCAGCGTGGTCACGACGACGGCGAGCGCCGTCCACACCCATCGCGACACCGACGGCACGAGCGCGTTCAGCGCGATCCCGGAGAAGAGGTAGGCGACGGCCGGGATCAGGAGGTAGTCGAGCATCGCCATCCACCCCGCGACGAACCCCGCCCCCTCCCCGAGCCCCTTGCGCGCATAGGCGAAGACCGAACCCGCCAGCGGGGCCACGCGCACCATCTGGGCGTAGCTGAAGGCCGTGAACGCCATCACGACCGTCGCCGCGACGTAGACCAGCGCGACCGCGCCGCCCGATTTCGCGTCGAGCGTCCCGAACACCCCGACGGGCGCCATCGGCGCGATGAAGAGGAGTCCGTAGACCACCAGATCCTGGAATCCGAGCGTCCGTCGCAGTCGGCCCGGCTCCTGGTGCGAGCCCCTCACCTCCGTGCCCACGCCACCGCTGCCCCCGCCGTCGCCGCTGCCGCCTCCGGTCCCCGACATGAGCCCTCCGTCGATCGCGCACGCACCAGATCGCGTACGCATCAGTCTGGCGACCCCGTCGATCTTCCGCCCGTCCGGCGCGGCCTTACGATGGGGCCCATGACTGCTCCCACACCCCGCCGCGTCCTGCTCGCCGCTCCCCGTGGCTACTGCGCGGGCGTGGACCGTGCCGTGATCGCCGTGGAGAAGGCCCTGGAGCAGTACGGCTCCCCGGTCTACGTACGCCACGAGATCGTCCACAACAAGTACGTCGTACAGACCCTGGAGAAGAAGGGCGCGATCTTCGTCGAGGAGACGGCGGAGGTCCCCGAGGGCTCGATCGTGATGTTCTCCGCGCACGGCGTCGCGCCGACCGTGCACCAGGAGGCGGCCGAGAGGAAGCTCGCCACGATCGACGCGACCTGCCCCCTGGTCACCAAGGTCCACAAGGAGGCCGTCCGCTTCGCGCAGCAGGACTTCGACATCCTCCTGATCGGCCACGAGGGCCACGAGGAGGTCATCGGCACCTCCGGCGAGGCCCCCGACCACATCACGCTGGTCGACGGCCCCGAGGACGTCGCGAACGTCGAGGTGCGCGACCCGTCGAAGGTCGTGTGGCTCTCCCAGACCACGCTCTCCGTCGACGAGACGATGGAGACGGTCGGCGCGCTCAAGGAGAAGTTCCCGCTCCTGGTCTCGCCGCCCAGCGACGACATCTGCTACGCCACGCAGAACCGGCAGACCGCGGTGAAGCAGATGGGCGCGGACGCCGACCTCGTGATCGTCGTCGGCTCCAAGAACTCCTCGAACTCGGTCCGGCTGGTCGAGGTCGCACTCGGCGCCGGTGCCGGCGACGCCCACCTGGTCGACTTCGCCGACGAGATCGACGAGGCGTGGCTGGAGGGCGTCTCCACGGTCGGCCTCACCTCGGGCGCGTCCGTTCCCGAGGTACTGGTCGACGGTGTCCTGGAGTGGCTGTCGCGGCGCGGCTTCGAGGACGTGGAGATCGTGAAGGCGGCCGAGGAGTCCATCACGTTCTCGCTGCCGAAGGAACTCCGCCGCGACCTGCGGGCCGAGGCCGCCGAGCTGGTCGAGGGTAAGTAGCTCCGACGAAGCCGGCGGAGTCTCCGAAGCGGCGGAGTCTCCGAAGCGGCGGAGTCTCCGATGCGGTCGGACCCGCCGAAGCGCTGGAGCCACCGATGAGGGTGGGGGCGCAGAAGCGCTCGGAACCGCCGGAGCCGCCACAGCCACGCCTGCGGACGCGGGGCGGCTGCGGCGGCTCCGGCGGTTCCGAGCTCCGGGAAGTGGGCCGGGCCGCCTGCCCGTACCGTGGATTCCATGGAGATCTTCGGCGTGGACATCGGCGGATCCGGAATCAAGGGCGCTCCCGTTGATCTGGAGCGCGGAGACCTGGCGCAGGAGCGCTACAAAGTACTCACACCGCACCCGGCCACGCCCAAGGACGTGGCCGACCACGTGGCCGAGGTGGTCGGGCACTTCGACTGGTCGGGGCCGGTGGGCATCACGTTCCCCGGCGTCGTCACCGACGGGTGCACCCGCTCTGCGGCCAACGTCGACAAGAGCTGGATCGACGCGGAGGCCCGTCGGATCCTGGGCGACCGGCTCGGCCTGCCCGTCACCCTCCTGAACGACGCCGACGCCGCGGGCATCGCGGAGATGACGTTCGGCGCGGGGCGGGGCCGCAGGGGAACCGTGATCATGCTGACGTTCGGTACGGGGATCGGCAGCGCCCTGTTCACCGACGGCAGGCTCGTCCCCAACACGGAGCTGGGCCACCTGGAGCTGGAGGGCCGCGACGCGGAGACGCACGCCTCCACCAAGGCCAAGGAGGACGAGGGCCTCGGCTGGCACCACTGGGCGCGCAGGGTGCAGAAGTACCTGATGCACGTGGAAATGCTGTTCTCGCCCGAGCTCTTCATCATCGGCGGCGGGATCAGCCGCAAGGCCGACAAGTTCCTGCCGCTGATCGAACACGTCCGGGCCGAGATGGTGCCGGCGGAGCTGCAGAACAATGCGGGCATCGTGGGCGCGGCGATGGCGGCGTCGGACAGGGCGTAGACCGGACAGGGCGCGGACCGGACAGGGCGTGGACCGGACAGGGCGTGGACCGGACAGGGCGTGGACCGGACAGGGCGTGGAGGCGCGGAAGCCGGAGGGGCCGCGGGGGGCGAGGGGCCGGGCGCAGGGTGCCCGCCCGCCGGGCGGCCGTGTACGAGCCGTGAGCCATACGCAAGCGCGCCCGCAGGAACGCACCCGTGCGTGCGTACGCCCCGGCAAGAAGGAGCACACGCCGACCTCCGAACGCGCCCCCGGGACCGGCGCGGGAGTTCTGCCCCCGGCCTCGGGGCCCGAGGGCCCGGCCTCGGCAACGGCCTGAGGTTCTCCGCACCACCACGGTCGTGGTCAGCGCCGGGGACGGCGCGTCTCCCTCCGGTCGCGGGGCGCCCGCGCGGCGGACATCTCCCGGCGCTGCCGTTGCCGCAGGCGCATCATCCGTACCTTCCGCACGGTCGCGATGAGTCCGGCGACGAGCGTGCCACCGTACAGCCAGCCCGCGTGCACGGCGAGGGCGGTGACGAGCGCCATGGTCTGACCGGCGAAACCTCCGTCACCGCCGGAGATCGGGATGATCCCGACGGCGAACGCGATCGGCACGATGATCGGGGCGGTCACCAGGTCCGCGGGCCGCACCCACAGCGCGGTCAGCGCGCTGACCGGCAGGAACAGCACGCCGTACACGGTCGCCGAACCGTCGAACAGCAGCGAGTCGAGGCATGCCAGCACGAACATGACGGCGGCGGCGAAGAGACCCGCGCCGATGCCGGTCAGCCGGGGATTGGGCAGCCTGCGCAGCGCGAGAACGACGGGCGGCACCGGCCGGGACCGGCCACCCGGCTTCGCGTCCACCACCCGGTAGACGGTGGCGGCTTCGTCGATGGTGCCCTGCGGGGACACCGGGGCCTGCTGGGACTGGCCGCGCTGCGGGCGCTGCGGGGGACGTGTTCTGGGCTGCTCCACCGTGACAACGTAGGTCGCCGGACGGCAGGAAGCGGGTGCGGGACACGCCCTTTGGGTGACGTCGGGGTGAGTTCGATGCCACACGGCCGAACGGGAACCGAACGCTCCTGACCGAACCGGGCCCCTTCCGGGCCCGAACGGCCGACTTCCCGCCGGATTCCACGGCCCTCGGAACGCGGCGCCGCGACTACGGGAGGTTCGCGGGCCGTTCCCGCCCGAGCCTGCCGTCCGTGCCTGCGCGAGCCTGCCGTCCGTGCCTGCGCGAGCCTGCCGTCCGTGCCTGCGCGAGCCCGCCGTCCGTGCCTGCGCGGCGCCTGGGCCGCCCGGCCGTCCGTACCCGCCGAGACGCCGACCCGTGACCGACGGGCCCCGGAGACCGGGCTGTGCCCGCCGGAGGTTCGGACCGTGCCTCCCGGAGCCCGGTTGCCGGACCGGCCGCTCGCCCCCGCCCGTAAACTGGAGAATCGGCCCACCCGGGCCGAGGCCACCCCGCCCTCCCATCCTTCAGGAAGTCGCCAACGTGTCGCTCACGATCGGAATCGTCGGTCTGCCGAATGTCGGCAAGTCGACCCTGTTCAACGCCCTGACCAAGAACGACGTGCTGGCGGCCAACTACCCGTTCGCCACGATCGAGCCCAATGTCGGAGTCGTCGGCGTCCCCGACGCGCGTCTGAACAAGCTGGCGGAGATCTTCGGCTCCCAGCGGCTGCTGCCCGCGACGGTCGACTTCGTCGACATCGCCGGCATCGTCCGCGGTGCCTCGGAGGGCGAGGGCCTGGGCAACAAGTTCCTCGCGAACATCCGTGAGTCGGACGCGATCTGCCAGGTCATCCGCGCCTTCAAGGACGAGAACGTCGTCCACGTCGACGGCAAGGTCTCGCCGAAGGACGACATCGAGACGATCAACACCGAGCTGATCCTCGCCGACCTCCAGTCCATCGAGAAGGCCGTCCCGCGCCTCACGAAGGAGTCCCGCCTCCAGAAGGACAAGGTCGCGGTCCTCGCCGCGGTCGAGGAGGCCCAGAAGATCCTGGAGTCCGGCCAGACCCTGTTCGCCGAGGGCATCACGGCGGGCACCGAGAAGGGCAGGCTCCTCCACGAGCTGCACCTGCTCACGACCAAGCCCTTCCTCTACGTCTTCAACGTCGACGAGGACGAGCTCGTCGACGAGGACTTCAAGAACGAGCAGCGCGCCCTGGTCGCCCCTGCCGAGGCGATCTTCCTGAACGCCAAGATCGAGTCCGAGCTGATCGAGCTCGACGACGACGAGGCCCTGGAACTCCTCCAGTCCATGGGCCAGGACGAGCCCGGCCTCGCCACCCTCGGCCGCGTGGGCTTCGACACCCTGGGCCTCCAGACCTACCTGACGGCGGGCCCCAAGGAAGCCAGGGCCTGGACGATCAAGAAGGGCGCCACCGCGCCCGAGGCGGCCGGTGTGATCCACACCGACTTCCAGAAGGGCTTCATCAAGGCGGAAATCGTCTCCTTCGAGGACCTGGTCGAAACCGGCTCGGTCGCCGAGGCCCGCGCCAAGGGCAAGGCCCGCATGGAGGGCAAGGACTACGTGATGCAGGACGGCGACGTGGTGGAGTTTCGCTTCAACGTGTGACACGTCCGGCGAAAGGCCGTCTGACCTGCGGTGGAGCGGGTTGGGCGGCCTTTGCGGTCCGCGCAGAGTCCGCAGGGGTTGACGCGTATTCAATACAGCCCTCGCGGATCCCGTTACGCTCCAACACGTGCTCGCCGGGACGGCGAGCCGACCAGGCAGAGTATGGAAACGAGTAGTGATCGAGTGGGGTCGAGTGCGGTCGGCACGGGGGAGCAGGAGCTTCCGATGCCGTTGACACTGGGGGAGCTGGAGTCGTATCTGGCGAAGGCGGCTGATCTGCTTCGGGGCAGCATCGATCAGGCGGACTTCAAGGCGTACATCTTCCCGTTGATGTTCTTCAAACGGATCAGCGATGTGTACGACGAGGAGTACGCCCGCGCGCTGGACGAGTCCGGTGGAGACCACACGTATGCGGCGTTCGAGGAGAACCATCGGTTCACCATTCCCGAGGGATGCCACTGGGTAGACGTGCGCGAGCGCACCGAGAACGTCGGTGAGGCCCTCAAGGCCGCCTTCCGCGGGATCGAACAGGCCAATCAGGGCACGCTGTACGGCATCTTCGGCGGTGCGACCTGGACCAACAAGGACAAGCTCCCGGATAGCAAGCTGATTGACCTGATCGAGCACTTCTCGATCAAGAACCTTTCGATCTCGCAGGCCGCCCCCGACGTACTGGGGCAGGCGTACGAGTACCTGATCAAGAGGTTCGCCGACCAGTCCAACAAGAAGGCCGGCGAGTACTACACCCCGCGCGAGGTGGTCGCGCTACTGGTCAACATCCTCGATCCCCAGGAGGGCGAGACGGTCTACGACCCGGCCTGTGGCACCGGTGGCATGCTGATCGAGGTCATCCAGCACATCAAGGCTCGCGGCGGTGACCCGAAGACCGTGCTCGGCAAGCTGTATGGCCAGGAGAAGGTGCTCACCACCTCCGCGATCGCCCGGATGAACCTGCTGCTGCACGGCATGGAGGACTTCCACATCGAGCGCGACGACACGTTGCGCGACCCGGCCTACTTCGATCACGGCCGGCTGGCCGGGTTCGACTGCGTGGTCGCCAATCCGCCGTTCTCGTTGAAGAACTGGGGCCATGAGAGGTGGGCCTCTGACCCATGGGGTCGTAATGAGCTGGGTGGGGTGCCGCCGAAGGGGTACGCAGACTGGGCCTGGGTCCAGCACATGCTCACCTCCGCCGCACCCACCGGAGGAAGGGCCGCGGTCGTACTCCCGCAGGGCGCCCTGTTCCGCCAGGGCGCCGAGGGCCGCATCCGCGAGCACGTCGTCAAGACAGGGTTCGTTGAGGCCGTCATCGGCCTGGCGCCCAAACTGTTCTATGGCACCGACCTGGCCGCCTGCGTGCTGATCTTGCGTCGCCAGCGGCCCGCCGAGCAGCAGGACCAGGTGCTCTTCGTCAACGGAGAGTTGCTCTGCAAGCGCGGCCGCAACCAGAACACCCTCGAACCGAACCACGCCGAGACCCTCCTGAAGGCCTATCACGAGTACGCCGACCAACTCGGTCTGGCCGCGGTCGCGACCCTGGAAGACGTAAAGGCCAACGGCTGGAACCTGCATATCCCGTTGTACGTTGAGCCCGCCGACACCAGCGAGCAGATCACCCTGGAGCAGGCCTTGGCCGACCTGAAGACCGCCCACGCGAAGGCCCGCGAGACCCGCGCAACGCTGGAGGCCGAGCTGGCGAAGTGGGGGCTGGGCGCATGACCACGACAAGCCCGAAGCGGATTACCCAGCGGGAACTGGAGTCCCACCTGTGGGGTGCCGCAGTGCTGCTGCGGGGGCTGATCGACGCTGGCGACTACAAGCAGTACATCTTCCCGCTGGTCTTCCTCAAGCGCCTCTCCGACGTCTACGACGAGGAGCACGCTGCCGCCTTGAAGGAGTATGGCAACGAGGAGTTCGCCGACCTCCCGGAGAATCACCGCTTCGCCATCCCCGACGGCGCCCACTGGTCCGACCTGCGCAAGGTCACCAGCAACGTCGGCGTCGCACTCAAGGCCGCGATGCGGGCCATCGAGTCCGCTAACCCCGACACGCTGACCGGCGTTTTCGGCGACGGCGAGTGGACTAACAAGGACCTGCTCCCCGACGCGACCCTCTCGGATCTGATCGAGCACTTCTCGACCAAGACGCTATCGGTGGCGAACCTGCCCGAGGACGAGCTTGGGCAGGGCTATGAGTACCTGATCAAGAAGTTCGCCGACGACTCCGGCCACACTGCCCAGGAGTTCTATACCAACCGCACCCTGGTGCACCTGATGACCATGATGCTGGAACCTCAGCCGGGGGAGTCGGTCTACGACCCCACCTGCGGCACCGGTGGCATGCTCATCTCCACCGTCGCCGAGCTCAAGCGCCAGGGCAAGGAGTGGCGCAACCTGCGCCTGTACGGCCAGGAGCTCAACTACGGCACCTCGGCGATCGCGAAGATGAACCTCTTCCTCCATGGCATCGCCGACGGCCACATCGCACACGGCGACACCCTCGCCAAGCCGGCCTTCCTCGACACCCACGGCCAGCTGCAGCCCTTCGACGTCGTCCTGGCCAACCCGCCCTACTCCATCAAGGCCTGGAACCGGTCTGCTTTCACCAAAGACCCCTACGGCCGCGCCATTTGGGGCGTACCGCCTCAGAATGCTGCGGACTACGCCTTCATCCAGCACATCGAGGCGAGCCTAGATCCCGAGACCGGCCGTGCCGCGATCTTGCTGCCTCACGGGGTCTTGAACCGGATCGGAGAGGCGACAGTTCGCAACGCAATGATTGACGCGGACGCTGTCGAGGCGGTGATCGGCCTAGCCCACGGGCTCTTCTACAACTCGGGCATGGAAGCGATCGTCTTGGTCCTCCGCAAGCAGAAGCCGACTGACCGCAGGCACAAGGTGATCTTCATCGACGCGAAGAAGGAGTTCTACCGAGCAGGTGTCCAGTCGTTCCTCTCCGCGACGCATCAGCAGAGGATCCTGCGCGCGTTTCGCGACTTCGCCGACGTGCCGGGCTTCGCCCGAGTCGCCACACTCGACGAGATCCGTTCCAATGACGGCAACATGGCCATCCCGCAGTACGTCAGGCCTGTCGCGCCAGATCGCGACTCGACACCTACTGACTCGGTCGCAGCGGCGCTCGTAGAATGGCGTGAGGCTGCGGCAACGGCGAATGATGCGGTCACGGAAATTGCTGGTTTGCTGCGCGCGGAGGTTTCCCGGTGAGTCTCAACCTCGACAAGACCACCTGGAAACGAGTCCGACTAGGTGACGTGATCCGTCGATCGCGCACCCAGGTTGACCCGGCGAACGGTGAGGTCGATCGCTACGTTGGCGGCGGGCACATCGACAGCGGCAGCCTCACGGTCGAGCGCTTTGGAGACGTCGACGACGGCCAGATAGGCTCAACGTTTACTTACCTCTTTCAGCCTGGCCAGATTCTCTTCGTCTCAGCCCGTCCCTATCTTCGCAAGTCTGGCGTTGCGAACTTCTCGGGTGTCGTCGCCGACAAGACCTACGTTCTCGACGCCGTCCTCGAGAACGGCCTGCTGCAGGAGTTCTTGCCATTCATTCTCGCCTCCGACCACTTCATCGCCTTCGCGACCTCCGAGGCGACCGGTTCGATGAATCCTCGCCTGCTCTGGGGGCAGATGCAGCGCTACGAGTTCGACCTTCCGCCCCTCGATGAACAGCAGCGCCTCGCAGCCCTTCTCTGGGCGTTGGAAAGCCACAGAGTCGAATTGGACGGCCAGATCTCGGTAATCGAGGACGCGCTGCAGAGTTTCCTCGCCGACTCGTTCCACCAGGCAGCCCCTGGCCCGCAAGCAAAGATCGCCGACCTCTGTACCGATGTCATCGGTGGGATTTGGGGCTCGCCAGAGGGCGAGGGTGAGGTTGACGTACTGGCGCTCGGCCCACGCGTGTATGCAGATGGCGCGACTCAACTGTCAACGGATGGGTCTCCTGTCCGTTCTGTGAGCAGACGGCAGGCCGAAATGCGCCTTGTTCGTGACGGGGACATCATCCTTGAGCGATCTGGAGGCTCGCCCTCACAGCCAGTCGGGCGCGTCGTGATCGCGCACGGAGAGCTGGCTCCCTGCATCCCCACTGACTTTCAGCGGCTGCTTCGGCCGAACCGGGAATTTGTGGAGCCACGTTTCCTGTTCTGGCGTCTTCGACATGACTGGGCGGTTGGTGTGACTCGGAATTACGCAAAGAAGACGACCAACATCACGAATCTGTCAGTTAAGGACTACATCGTGCGTAGCATCGCGGTGCCTTCCATTGCAGCTCAGACGCACATGCTCGGTCGTGTGACCTCTTTCGAAGACACACTCACAAGCGTGGCGCAGGAAAAGTCAAAACTCGACGTGCTCCGCAGAAGCCTCCACGATGAGGTCTTCGGGGATGCCAGGTGACCTTCAACGAGGCGAACACCGTCCGCGACTTCGTCCGGGACCTTGTGTCCTCAATCGACATGTGCTTCGTACCGGGAAGTCATCTGCCGCGGCGTAACGATGAGGTGTTGCTGGAGCAGCAGGTGCGGGAGGCGTTAATCCGCCTCAACCCGACCATCGAGGCGGACCCGCGTCTGGCCGACGAGGTGATCTACCGGCTGCGTGCGATCCTGGTCTCCGCACGCCACACGCCGAATCCGGTGGTGGCGAACGAGGAGTTCACGGCATGGCTCACAGGGCAGAAAACGATGCCGTTCGGGCCCGAAGGCGAGCATGTGGCCGTCAAACTGATCGACTTCGACCACCCCGGCGAGCACGGTGCGAACAACTGGATCGTCTCCACCGAGGTGACCTACGGGGTCGGTCGGCTCGGGCGGCGCTTCGACCTGGTGGTCTGGTGCAACGGCTTCCCGTTGGTCGTGGGGGAGGCGAAGTCGCCGGTGCGGCCGGCGTACTCCTGGATAGACGCGGCCGCGCAGGTCAAGGAAGACTACGAGGTCAACGTGCCGGCGTTCTTCGTGCCGAATGTGCTCAACTTCGCCACCGAGGGCAAGGACTTCCGCTACGGGTCGGTCGGGATGCCGGTGGAGCTGTGGGGGCCGTGGCGGGCAGATGAGTCCGGTGACGACCACACGCCGGTGAAGGTAGACCTGGCGGCAGTCAAGGAGGCGGTCGAGGGCGTCCTGGATCCGGATGCGATTTTGGACTTCCTGCGGTTCTTCACACTGTTCGCAACCGACAAGAAGCACCGCAAGATCAAGGTGATCGCGCGGTTCCAGCAGTTCCAGGCATCCAACCTGATCGTGGAAAGAGTGCTGCATGGGCGGATCAAGCAGGGGTTGATCTGGCACTTCCAGGGGTCGGGGAAGTCGCTGCTGATGGTGTTCACCGCGCAGAAACTGCGTGCGATGGCGGGGCTGACCTCGCCGACCGTGATCATCGTGGTCGACCGGATCGACCTGGACACTCAGATCACCGCGACGTTCAACGCTTCCGACGTACCGAACCTGGTCTCGACGGAGTCCCGCAAGGAACTGCAGGAGCTCCTGGCTGCGGGGGCGCGGAAGATCATCATCACCACGATTCACAAATTCGGCGAAGCTCCCGGTGTGCTGGATGCGCGCGACAAGATCATCGTGATGGTCGACGAGGCCCACCGCTCTCAGGAAGGCGACTACGGCCGCAAGATGCGCGAGGCGCTGCCCAACGCGTTCCTGTTCGGGTTGACCGGGACGCCGATCAACAAGCGCGACCGCAACACGTTCATGTGGTTCGGCGCCGAGGCCGATAAGCACGGCTATCTCTCGCGCTACTCCTTCTCTGACTCCATCCGTGACGGTGCCACTCTGCCGCTGCACTTCGAGCCACGCCTTTCCGAAATCCACCTGGACGAGGAGGCGATCAAAGCGGCCTTCGACGAGCTCGCCGACCGCCACGGGCTCACCGAGGAGGACCGCAGCATTTTGTCGAAGAAGGCCGCCTCCCTGGAGGCGTTGATCAAGGCCCCTGGCCGGGTCCGCAAGATCGCCGCCGACATTGCCGAGCACTTCACCACGAAGGTCGAGCCGCGGGGCTTCAAGGCGCAGGTCGTGGTCTACGACAAGGCCACCTGCGTGGCGTACAAGAAAGAGCTTGACGGCCTGCTTGGCCCGGATGTGTCCACGATCGTGATGTCCGCCGGTCGCGGTGACAAGCTGGCGTGGAAACAGTGGACCCCGGGCCGGGAGGAGCTGGAGCGGATCACCGCCCGCTTCAATGACCCGGCCGACCCGCTGAAGATCATCATTGTGACCGCGAAGCTGCTCACCGGCTTCGACGCCCCGATCCTCTACGCCCAGTACATCGACAAGCCCCTACGCGAGCACACCCTGCTCCAGGCGATTTGCCGCACCAACCGGGTCTACCCGCCCGCGAAGACCCACGGCCTGATAGTGGACTACCTCGGCATCTTCGATGACGTCGCCAAGGCCTTCGAGTTCGACGACAAGTCCGTCCAGCAGGTCATCTCCAACATCGCTGTCCTCCGCGAGCAGCTCGGCCCTGCGATCGAGGCTGCTCTGGCATTCTTCCCGGGCGTCGACCGCACCGTCGGCGGCTATGAGGGTCTGATCCAGGCACAGACCGCGATCGGCTCCGACGAGTCCCGCGACGCCTTCGGAGCCGCGTACAGCGTCGTCGCCCAACTGTGGGAGACCCTCTCTCCGGACCTGGTCCTGTCCGAGTACGAGTCGGACTACCGCTGGCTGACCGACGTCTACCAGTCCGTGCAGCCCACCGATGTCACCGGCCGGCTGGTCTGGCACACGCTGGGCGCCAAAACCCTCGAGCTCATAAACGAGCATGTCACCGTCGAGGTCCCCCGCACCGACCTGGAGACCATTGTCCTCGACGCTCAGGTCATCGAGGACCTGATGACCGGCAAGCGTAAGGACATCGACCCCGTCGAGGTCGAGAAGTGGATCACCGCCCGCATCGCCAAGCACGTCGGCAACCCGGCCTTCATCGAGCTCGGCCAGCGGTTGAATGCTCTGCGGGAGAAGTACGCCCACTCCCAGCAGGCATCTCTGGAGTTCCTCAAGGAGCTCTTCGCATTGGCGCGAGACACGGTCGCAGCGGAGAAGGCCGCCGCCGAGGTGCCCCGCGAGGAGCGTGGCAAGGCCGCCTTGACCGACCTCTTCGAGTCACTCAAGAGTGAAGAGACCCCGATCATCGCCGAGAAGATCGTCGACGAGGTCGACTCCGTCGTCCGTACCGTCCGCTTTGACGGCTGGCAGGGCACCAATGAAGGCGATCGCCTCGTCCAGCAGGCGCTCCGCAAGGCGCTCTACATCAAGTTCAAGATCCGTGACCAGGATGTCTTCGGGAAGGCGCTGGGATACATCCGGGAGTACTACTAGAGTCGCCGAAGTCCTGGGAGCCTCAAGCTCCGCTGCGGGGAATCTGCAGCGGAGCAGGTTCGGTCGGCCCTCACGGTCCGTACCGAGTTGGCAGCGTGCTGACTTCGGTCAGCTGGTGGTAGCCGCTATGCCGCTCCAGTGGCAAGCGTCTTGCTGTCCGCAGAGCAGTCCGCGTACGCCTTGTCGATGGCGGCCCGGGTCCGCTCCTCGGAGTCGGGCCACAGGTGGGTGTAGATGTTCAGCGTCATGGCCGCATTGGTATGGCCGAGGCGCTCGGAGACGGTCTTCACCGACTCGCCGTGCTTGATCAGCAGACTGGCGTAGTGGTGCCGGAGGGAGTGGGGTCCGGTGCCCTTCGGTATGCCGGCCTTCGTGCAGGCGGGCCGCCAGGATCCGTCCATGAAGTGCGTGTAGACCACGGGTCCGCCTTGCGGCGCCGTGAAGATCCAGCCCTCGGGCCCATCGGCGGGGAAGTCCCGCAGGTGGGCCTTCATCGCATCCACCGCCATGCGGGGGAGCGGGACCGTGCGGTGCGAACGAGCGGTCTTGGGCGGGCAGACGTACACGCCGTGCTTGGCGGTCTGCTGGATCTGCTGCTCGACCGAGACGGTCGCGTGCAGCAGGTCCACGTGCCGGAGCTGGAGGCCGAACAGCTCGCCGGGGCGGAGCCCGGTGGCGGCGCCGAGCAGCACGAGGCCCTTGTAGCGGGCGGGTATCTCCTCGGACAGCGTCCGCACCTGCTCGACGGCCAGGGGCACGATCTTCTTCCGGGGTACCGAAGGCAGTTTCGCCTCGGCGCACGGGTTGTGGGGGATCATCCGGTCACGGACAGCCGCCCGGAAGACGGCGTTGACCGTGTTGAAGACCGTCCGTGAGGTGCTGGCGGCCAGCCCGTGCGTGGTGGTCAGGCTAGTGATCCAGCTCTGTACGTCGCCGGGCTTGATGGCGCCGAGTGCCCGTTTCTCCCAGGCCGGGTAGACGTAGCAGCGCAGGTGTTGGGCCACCGCCTTGGCCGTGGAAGGCCGGTGCGGCTGGATGGCACGCCATTCCTCCGCGTACTCCTTGAAGGGCTTCTTCGCCGATCGAGGGTCGACGTACTGACCGGTGACCAGGCTGGCCGTGACCTCGTCGATCCACCGCTGGGCGTCGACTTTACGGTCGAAGTGGCGCGCGTGCTCCTTGCCGTCGAGGTCGCGGTAGCGAGCACGCCATTTGCTGTTGGGGCGCTTCTGGATGTTGGCCAAGTGGCCTCTCCTTCGTGTCGGTTGTCAGTAGTGGCCGCCGTCCTCGATGTCGCCGCTGAGAGTGCGAGCGTCCCGCTCGTCGCCCATGAGGCGGAGGCACTGCTCGTGGATGGCCCGCGAGCTGTCGGGATGGGCCTTGATGTGGTCGGCGATGGCGACCACGGCGCGATGAAGCCGGTCTCGTGCGTCGCGGGTCTCGTAGAACGCTTCGACGGCTTCTTGGACGAGGCGCCGGCTGTCGATGTCGAGCCCCTCCAGGGGCGGTGACATGAGCTCTTCGAGGGGGAGTTCGAAGACGCGGGTGAAGGCGAGAGCCTCGTCGAGGTTGATGCGCCGGCGGGGGGTGCCGTTCTCGATGCGCCAGACCGCTGTCTGGTTCATCTTGACGCCGGCTCTGGTCACCCGCTCCGCCAGCTCGGTCGTGCTCCACCCTCTGACCTCACGCTCCAGCGCCACGCGCGCGGCCACATTTCCCTCGCTGTAGAGCAGCGGCACCTCGCCGCCCTCGGGCCTGTCGCCTGCCATCGAACCTCCGTCGTCACCGTCGCTATCCCAATTGAAACATGGGCTTCCCGATTTGGTTAACCGCCGATCCCGGGGTACAACTCTATGCAGATCGAATCGCCACCTAGTCGAATGGGAATGCATGCGATACCTGACCACCGCCGAGGTCGCCGAGCGCTACCGCACAGCCGAGAGCACCGTCCGCTACTGGCGCCACATCCAGAAGGGGCCGCGCGGCATCAAGGTCGGCAAGCGGGTCCTGTACCCCGAGGCCGAGCTGCTGCGCTACGAGCACACCCTGATCGACGGCCAGGAGGAATGGGGCCTGGCCTCATGAGCCACCGACAGGCCCAGACACAGCAACGGCCCCCGGCGCGCCAACGCCGAGGGCCGGAGATTCCCCTGCATGTCGCCCATCCCTGAACGAACGAACCGGTGAGGGGCGGGACCTTGCCCGTCCCGTCCCCCACCTGAGAGGAACGTCTATGGAGGACTCTACGTCCCCCGCCACCTCGAACACATCCGAGGTTGTCTGGCCCACCCCTGCGGTCCCCGGCCAGGGCATCCCCTGGCGCAACGGGGACCGAGGCGGGGACCGAACGGAGTCACGGTCCTCTGCTTTGACGGGTGTTCCGGTCGGGGACCGAAATTCCCCCAACGCGGAACATGCGCAGGCCAGCGCCCTGGGGACCGGTCCCGCCGAACCGGACGCCGGGGACCGGACAGAGACTTCCGGTCCGCCGGTCCCCGAACCCGGTCCCCGAATCCCGGACGAGCGCAACGCGCCCCAAGCACACGCTGAGGACCACGGTCCCCATGTATCTGCGGGGACCGTGGTCCCCGATGGTGGATCGGGGACTGGGGACCGCACTGGCATGAGCGGTGAGACGGCCGACGAAGGAGCCGCACTGCTGAATGACCTCCGTGCGGCGATCGGCCGGTACGTCGTACTGCCGAGCGACGAGGCCCTGACCGCGGTCACCCTGTGGGTGGCGGCCTCCCACATCCAGCCCGCCCTCCAGCACGCGCCGCGCCTGGCGGTGGTGGGGCCGACCAAGGGGTGCGGCAAGTCCCGTGTCCTGGACGTGCTCCACGAGACCGTGTCCCGGCCGATGATGACGGTGAACACCTCGCCGGCGGTGGTCTTCCGGATCATCGGCGAGGACCCGCCGACGCTGCTGGTGGACGAGGCCGACACCATCTTCGGCCCCAAGGCTGGCGACAAGGAGGACCTGCGCGGCCTGCTGAACGCCGGACACCAGCGCAACCGCCCCGCCTGGCGGATATCCGGCCCTGAGCACAAGCCGACAGCGTTCCCGACGTTCGCCATGGCCGCGCTGGCCGGCATCGGCGACCTACCGGACACGATCATGGACCGCGCCGTCGTGCTCCGCATGCAGAAGCGCAAGCCCGGCGAGAAGGTCGCTCCCTTCCGCTCCCGGCACTCCGTCCCGGAACTAAACGCCCTGCGCGACCGACTGGCCGCGTGGCTGACCCCACTGCGCGGGACAGCGCACAGGCTGGTGCCACCGATGCCGGTCGAAGACCGGGCCGCGGACACCTGGGAACCCCTGGTCATCGTCGCCGACCTGGCCGGCGGCCACTGGCCCACCCAGGCCCGTGCCGCCTGCCTGGCGATGACCAGGAACGAGGTGGTCCAGGACGAGCAGACGACGCTGAAGACCCGGTTGCTCCGGGACATCCGCCGAGTCTTCGAGCAACAGGGCGACCAGGAAGCGCTGCGCAGCCACGACCTGCTCGCCGCCCTCATCCAGGACGCCGAGGCACCCTGGGCCGAGTACGGAACGAAGGGCCTGAACGCCTACCACCTGGCCAACCTGCTGCGCGACTTCGGCATCAGCCCGGCCAACCACCGCTTCGAGAACGGCAGGCAGGCGAAGGCATACGCCCGCAACCAGTTCCTCGACGCCTGGGCCCGCTACTGCCCTGACCCCGCCCAGCCAGCCCCCGCAGCCGGCGAGGCCGCGCCCACACGTCGGGCCCAGGGCAAGCCGCTGGCCCCTCCGTCCGGGACGCTGCCCATCGGCCCGCCTGGCGGGCCTGCCGGCCCCAGGCCCACTCGCTGACACCAGCTCCGTATCAATCCGTCGCATCCGTCCCCGCGCAGGTCAGCGCGGGGACGGAGTTCCTCGCCGATACGGATCACTCCGTACCTGCGGTCGCCTCCGTACCTGTCCTGACCAGCTACGGGACGGATGCAACGGACGTGACGAAGCCCCACCCCACACGACCACCGGAGCACCACCATGCCCGAAACGAGCACCGAGAACACCTCCATCCGCCGCCGCAAGGGATTCTTCGGCCTGACCCGCCGATCAGCAGCAAGCTGGAGCGAACGAGCCTCTAACGAGGCTTCGTCCGCGCTTGCCCCCGCCCCAGGGGCGGCGGAGGAGAAGGCCGAGCGCCAGGGGGCGCCCGAGCCGGAGGAGGGCGTAGCCGAGACCCGCTGCCCGCCCGCAGCCGACTCCATCGCCCCTCGCACCCAGCCGCCGGCCGATGCCCAACCGCCCGTCGAGCAGCCCTCCTGGCGAGATCTCGATGCCCCCGTCCTGCCCGCGCTGATGAACCGCAAGCGCACCGTGGAGAAGCGCGACCAGGAGAAGACCATCCGCTTCACGCGGACCGCGGTCGGTGTGATCAGCGCCGCCGCTCACCAGCGCGGTCAGAAGTTCGCCGGATTCGTCGGGGACGCCGCCCTGGCCGTTGCCCTCGGCAAGGCGGGGCTGGTCGGCAGCCCGGAGGACGATCCCATCCGTCCCTTGATTGAGGCCGTCGAGGCACACACGGTCGCGCTGAACCGCATCGGCGGCAACCTCAACCAGATCACCGCAGCCATCCACCGAGGCACCGTGCCCGAGCGCGCCGAGGCCGTACTGGACCACGTTGAGCAAGCAGCCGAGAACAGCTACCGACTGATCGACCAGCTCCTGACGGAAGGCACCCGGCATGGTTCCTGACGTCTCCACCGGCTCCGACTCCCGCGGACTGATCGTCTACCTCTTCGGCCCCGGCCGCCGCGACGAACACACCGACCCTCACATCGTCGCCGCCTGGGACATGGCCGGCGCCCCCGGCCCCGGCCGCGACCCGGCAGCCACCTACACCCAGCTCGCCAAACGCCTCGACCACCACGTCGACCTGCGCACCCGCGAGCTGGGCGGCAAGAAACCACCTCAGCACGTCTGGCACTGCCCCGTCCGCACCGCGCCCGGTGACCGCTACCTCACCGACACCGAGTGGGCCGAGGTCGCCCGCCGCATCGTCCACGCCACAGGCATCGCCCCCGAAGGCGACGCGAAGGCGTGCCGGTGGATCGCGGTACGCCACGCCGACGACCACATCCACATCATGGCCACCACCGTCCGAGCCGACGGACGCCGCCCACGCACCCACCACGACGGACAACGAGCCCAAGCCGAATGCCGCAAGATCGAAGCCGAGTTCGGCCTGCGCCGCCTGAAGTCCGGCGACCTCACCGCGCCCCGCCCCCCCACCGGCGCCGAACGCGCCAAGGCCGAGCGCCAGGGCCAGACGGTCACCGCACGACACTGGCTGCGCGAGCAGGCGTACGCGGTCGCCGCCGCCGTACGAACCGAAGCCGACTACTTCACCGTGCTGCAGTCCCTCGGCATCAAGGTCAAAACACGCCTCGGCCCCGAGACCGGTGACGTGATCGGCTACAGCCTTGCCGCACCAGGCGACACCAACGCGGCCGGCGAACCCGTCTGGTACGGCGGCTCGAAGCTCGCCCCCGATCTCTCCATCAACCGCCTACGCGAACGCCTCCCCGACCAGGATGTGGTCGACCGCCCGCGGTATGTGGCGGACCCCGCCGACCCATGGCGGCACACCACCACCGCAGTCCACACGGCACGCACCGTCCTCGACTCGGATGACGATGCCGTCGCCCAGGGCCACCTGACCGCCTTCGGCGACGCCCTGTACAACATCGCAAGCGCCACGACCGGCCCACACCGGGCGGAACTACGAGCAGCGGCGACGGCGTTCAACCGCGCCCGCCGCTCCGCCACCCGCGCCGACCACCAAGCCGCCACCGCCCTGCGCAAGGCCGCCAAGGAACTCGCCTACGCGTCCAGCGAGCCGGGTGGGCTCGCCATCGCCCTGATCTTCGCCACCGTGCACCTGGCCCGCGCTGCCGCCAAGTGGCATGAACAGCGCGGCCACGCACAGCAGGCCGCCACACCCGTCCTGGCGGACCTGGCCCGCCGTGCACCACGAGCCGCAACCGCCCACCGCTTCGAGCAGGACGTTCGTGCGGCCCTCCCCGACCACGCCGACCGGATCCTCGCCGACCCCACTTGGACCGCCCTGACCACCACCCTCGCCCACGCCGAAACCGCCGGCCACAACCCCCGGCACCTCCTGGCCACGGTCGGCACCCTGCGGGAACTCGACAGTGCCGAGCGCCCCGCCGAGGTCCTCAACTGGCGCATCACCGCTCAGCCGAACAGGCGGACGCAAGCGGCTCGCAGGCGAAGTACGGTCAGCGGCACGTCGTCCATGTCCGCCACACCAATCCCACCGGCCACACCAGTGGGCACGAGGCCCGAAGAGCACAGTCGACACCGCTGACCCCGGCCGGATGCCCCCGCCACGCATCGTGGCGGGGCACCGGGTCGAGTTCAATGGCAAGCTTCATGATGGTGCTGTCCTCTGCGGCCCGCACGATGATCGCCGCGGCCGTAGCCGCCCGGCAGCCCCAACGTCGTGATCACCACTGCTCGGGCTACGCGCGAGCTCACCCACGGGGCGAACCTCCCGTCAGACGCTTGTGAACCTGGCTTCGTTGAGCTGAGGTCGAGAACGGGTCAGGATTGTCAGACCGATCATCTACTGTCAAAACCTGATCAGTTCTCAACTGACCTGCTGACCCGGAGACTTGTATGAGGTGTGCGACGTGGATGTTCCGTACGAGGCACGACTGCGCGACATGCTGGCCGACCTCCTGCCGCTCATCGAGCCGAGTCTTCGGTTGATTGGCACGGAGTACCCGCTGCCCAATGCTCATGGAACACGCGGGCGTATAGACATCCTGGCCCGAGACGGCCACGGATCGTGGGTGGTGATCGAATTGAAGCGATCCGACTCGACCTCGGCCCGCGCCCTTCATGAGGTCACGAAGTACGCCGAGCTGTTGCAGCAGGAGTTGGGGCTCCGCAAGGACCGCATCCGCGCGATGATTGTCTCCACCACTTGGCACGAACTGCGCGTCCCGGTGAGCAACATGGCGAGAGACTGGTCCCACGATCTCCGCGGGTACCAACTCACATTGGACGACAACGGCGTTCCTGTGCGCGCGGACCGGGTGGAATTTCTCGAAGCGGCGGTACCGCCTCGGGTCACCCCACATCACTTCATCTACTTCTACAACTCCCCGGAGGAGCGATCGAAAGGCTGGAACGAAATTCTGGCCACATCCGCCGAGGCGGGAGCGCATGATCTCCTCGCGGCGGACTTCCGGCGCATCTCACAGAAAGACCTTGTGGTCGCACCGTACGGCCTCTATTTCGCAATCGGGCGTCTGGACCCCGATGAAGCGCCAGCATGGCTCGATGGCAATGAGACGGATTCGTACGAGGAAACTGGGGGGTATCCCCTAGAGTACTCGGCCCTTTGTCATATCACCCGGAATGTCTTCGCAGCTGGCTATGATACGGCCCGCCCCGGCGTGCTCCGGCATCTGGCGGAGAACCCGCACTGGGAGATTGAGGGCTATCGGGCGGCAGGTGAATTCGAGAAGCGTACTTCGCTGGACGAGCGAGATCTTCTCCGCGACCTGAACGGTGACGAAGAGGGAATCGGCGAAGTTCTCTACACAGGCTCCGCGCGTACCACGGATCGTGGAAGATGGCCGGCTTTCCGGGAGGAGAGCAGGATGTGCTTTGCGGGGAATCCCGATTGGGAGAGGCTCGTGGGACGGTGGCTGGACGACGTCTCGGCTGATGCCGTAGAGCGGGATGTCATGCTCCACGTGTACAACCCCTGCGACCTGATTCGATCCCTGGTGCACGGATGGCCTGACAAGCTCTCAAACCTTGTTCCGATGACCTTTGGAACGGCGCTTACCCAGGATGGCGTCAACCGCACGATCCATGGCTCGCTCTATTGGGACGGCATTCCGCACACCAATGTGACTGACCGAGTAAGGTTGGTTTATCGAGACGCTGTGCACTGGCAGGCCCACCGACTCATGGATGCGGCCTGGGTCACCGATCTTGATCTCCTTAACCTTCTCGGTCTTCGTTACGTACTCATCGAGCAGATTGGGGGAAATCCATTGAACATCTCCGAGGCGCGCGAACTCCGACTCCACTTCGTAAAGGACGCGGACCTCTGCACACTACCGATCCCCTGTGAGGGGTCGCAGCTGCGCGACGCTGGCTGGAACGGCGCCTACTCGCTCGATACATTCCTGGAAAAGTACAAAGATCAGTTCGATGCAATGATTTCGACATATCGATCCGGATTTCATTTCGCGCCCTGATGTTCCACAGTGATCGGCCAGCGGGTCACTTCGCGCGATCACTAGAATCCGGAGGTCATGGGGTCAATCCCCTGGATAGTTGATAGATGCCAACAAATTGCTGGTCGAGAGCAATATCGACGAGTAATTTTCGTTGGCGAGTCAATAGAAGATCGATCTCAACGGCGCAAGTCCCCACTATGGAACGCCGAAGCCGCCGCCACCACTCCGCCGCACGCGGCTATGCCCTCGGCCACCCTGGATGCAGTCGGCGTTCGCTGACTCCGCCATCAGCGGCGCCGATGAAAATCCCTATCACACTGCCATCTCGTTCAGAATGCCGAACGGTGCCCAGTCGCAGGCAGCGCCCACAGTGCACCCTGATGCCCTCGCTGCTCGTGGCAGCGAGGGCATCAGTCGTCAGGCGGCGTGGGCCGCGGGCAACTGCGAGGCCCACGTCGTGACCTCGGTCAGGTGCTCGGGCTGCAGCCCGAGGTGCGGGTCGGGCTGAATGAGGAGGGTCGCCGTTCCCTTCGCAGTGCGTTCCACCGCCCATTCATGGTCGAGGCCGGTGAAGTCGTCGTCGATCCATACAGCAGGGGCGTCGCCGAGCCAGGCGTCGACGTGGTCGCGCTTCCAGAGGTAGCCGTTGGGGTGGCTGGTGGTGATCTGCGGGCGCGGCAGGTCGACGTACGGCAGCACCGGAAGGCCCAGAAGGGGGCCGATGAGGGTGGTGGCGTCCTGCCGCCAGCTGGTGCACCAGACGGGGGTGACCAGGCCGGTACGGATCACGTCCATGAGCAGGCGGCCGTGGGCAGGGTGGAGCCAGACGGTGACCGGGTTGTCGGCGCTGCGGCCGGTGGGGACGACGTCGTGGCGGGCGTGTGTGGCCGGGGTCGAGCCGTGCTCGTCGGGGAAGGGTATGAGGACGCCGTCGATGTCGAGGAGCAGGTAGGGCGGGCGCATCGGTCCTCCATAGTCCGGATGAACGCGGCTGTCAGAGCTTGCGGGCGCGGATCAGCAAGGTGGTGGGCCAGTGGCCCATGCGGGGGTCGTTGAACTCCTGGGCCGAAGTGAGCCAGAAGCCCGCCCGGCTGAGGTGCCTCTCCCAACGGTCGGTATCGAACTCCCATCGAGCGATGGGGAGCCGAGTGTGGTCGGGCAGGGTGACGAAGTCGCGGCGGGGCCGGTCGTCGCCCGAGGGGCTTCGGCCGCCACGCTGCGGGTGCGGGACGGAGAAGGCGAGCACCCGGCCGGGCGTGAGGCGCTGGGCAATGGCCGGGAGCAGGAGCTCGGGCGCGACAAGCCCGACGGCGCCGAAGGCGGAGTAGATCGCGTCGAACTGCTCGTCGGAGGCTTGCAGGTAGTGCAGGGCATGGCCAGCTACGAAGGTGAGGTTGTTCAGCCGTCCGTAGTGGGAGCGGGCGCGGCGGACCTGCAGGCCGACCAGGTCGATGCCCGTGACGTGGGCGCCGTGGTGGGTGGCGAGGTGGGCGGCGTTGTGGCCGGGGCCGCAGCCGAGTTCCAGGAGTCGCTTGCCGCGCAGGTCGGGGCCGAGGATCTCGGCTCCGAGCCCTTGGCCGGGTCGGGTGGTCCATTCCATCCGGGCGGGTACGGAGAGGGGTTCGGCGAGCCCGGCAGCGGTGCGCTGGAGCGCGTGGGCGTGCCATGGGGATGCCTGGGCGAGCACGTCAGATCTCCAGGAGGTGAAGAACGTCGATGAGGTGGCGGCGGACGGCCTTGGTGTAGGCGGGGTCGGTGGCCGAGTCGTTGATCCAGCGGATGGCCTGTTCCATGAACCACTCGACGGCCCACATGCGGTGCCAGCCCAGGGCCCAGTTCTCGGCGGTGAGCCCGCCGCGCGGGGCGAGGGCGTCAGGGGTGCCGCCGGCGGTGACGTACTGCTCCAGGAAGACGCGCAGACGCACGGGGCGCGGGGGCTCGAGGGTTCCGTGCCAGCTGGCGAGGTCGAGCAGGCCGGGGCCGGTGAAGGCGCGAGCGAAGTCGAGCAGCCGCCAGCCACACTCGCCGATGTGGAGGCTGGTGGGGTGGAACTCGGAGTGCACCCAGCCGAACGGTTCCAGCGTCGCTCCGGCCGAGCGGGCCTCGGCGGCCTGAGCGATCCGGTCGAGCGCGTCCTCGACGTCGTCGGCGTCCTGCCACCGGTCGGCCTTGCGCAGCCGTTCGAGGTGTTCCAGCGCCCGAGCCGGGAGCGTGCGCAGCCGGTCCTGGTCGAGGACGGGCAAGGGCGGGGCCGTACGGGTGCCGTGCAGGATCACGGCTGCGGCGACGCCGTCGAGGTCGTCGGCCTCGCGGACGGAGAGTCCGAGGTCCTCCATGAGCATGCCAAGCCAGCCGTCCAGGACGGCGGAGGCGTGAACCTGGGGGACGGGTACGCCGAGGGTGTGGGCCAGGCGGAGGGCCTGGTCCTCGCTGTCGAAGGGCTTCTTGGCGTACTTGAAGATGGCCGTGGAGCCGTCCGGGAAGGTCACGCGCTCGATGCCGGACATGGACCACACGCGCACCTCCTTCCGTGCGGCGGTGGTCTGGCCGGTCGCGGTGAGCAGGTTGTCGAGGAGTTCGGCGCTGGGGTTCGTGGTCACGGGCGGGCTCCGGGGATGGGTGGTGGCGTCCGGGGCGGGCGAGGGATGCCGGCCCGCCCCGGAGCCCGATCGGGTGGTGGCTACGCGGCGGGGTTCACGCGGTGGGCATAGACCTGCTCGATCCAGCCCGCCTTGAAGGCCGCGAGGTCGTCGCGGAAGTTCGCCATCGAGGCACCGTAGGGCGCGACCACGCCGCCGGACTGGTCCGGCACGGACTGGCAGCCGTGCACGAGTCGGCCGCCGAGCGCGGCGTGGGCCTTGATGGACTCGATCCGGCGGTGCTCGTTGAACCAGCCGCCGTGGTAGACCTCGTCGAGCATCCCGCCCATCTCGGCGTCCAGGTCGAAGACGACGGAGGTGGCGGCGGGGAAGAACCAGCACGGGCCGACGTTGGAGATGTGCCCGTCCAGCTCGACCTTGTTGAGCGCCATGAGCGTGGCCGCCTCGCGGAGCATCCGCAGGTGGTCGGCGGTGATCTGCGGCAGGCCGAGGCAGGCCAGGTGCTCCTCGCGGAAGAGGTACGCGTACACCTCGTACGCGGTGGCCAGGACGCGGGCCGCGTCGGAGGTGGATTCGCTGTGCTGCTTGATGAAGTCGAGCGCGAGCTGCTCGACCGCGCTCTCGGTCGTCTCGTCCACGTCCAGGAGCTGGGACTTGACCAGCTTCCAGTCGGCGACGAGCCAGGTGTTCGACTCGAAGCGGAAGAAGTACTCGGCCGGGTCGATGGTGATGCGTCGGCCGTCGACTTGGATGCCGGGCAGGCGGCTCCAGCGCGGGTCGAACGCCTCGGGCAGCTCGACCGTGATGGCCGTGGTGTCGATGGTGGTCACCGTGTCTCCGTCTCTGTTCGTCCGGACGCGGGCACAGGAATGCCCGAGCCTGGTGTGGGCGTACGGAATTCGGGGTGCCGCCCGGACCAAGGGGGAGCCTGGATCACGGTCGCGCCGTTCCGGGCGGCTGCTGATAAGTGAACCGGTGGTCACGCTCAGTGGGTACGGTGGAAGGCAGTTGGAGCGGTATACGCGGTTTACAGCTCCGGAGTGGAGGCGATCGTGGCGGCGCCGAGAGAACCCAATTCCCGTCTGCGTGACGTCATCGCGGCGGTCGACTGCACGTACGAGGCCCTCGCCAGAGACGTGCGGCGCATCGCGGCCGAGAACGGCGAGATCCTCCAGACCAACAAGTCGGCCGTCTCGCACTGGGTGAACGGCACCCGCGCCCCGTCGGGCCGGGTAGGTCAGTACCTGGCCGAGGCGCTGTCCCGACGAGCGGGGCGCACGGTCACCCAGACCGAGATCGGCCTCCAGACCAGCGGTGACGAAGAGCCGGCGGAATCCGACCCTGTCCTGGCCGCCACCGACCTGGGCCGTGCCGACGTTGAGCGCCGCCGCTTCCTCGCCATCGCGGCCTTCACCACCGCCGGCGTCGCCATGCCGCTCGGTTACGACCACGAAGCCACCGCCCGCATGCTCCGCGCAAGCACGGGCACGTCGCTGGTCGGCGTGGAGGACGTGGACGTCGTACGGCAGATCACGGCTGCCTTCAGCGCGGCCGACGAGCGCCTCGGCGGCGGGCACGGACTGACCACCGTCACCGCGTACCTCGCCGACACAGCCGCCCCCATGCTGCGCGGACGCTTCCCCAGCGAAGCCTTACGCCGGGCCGCCTTCGGCGCCGTCGCCGAACTCGCCTACCTCGCAGGGTGGAAGCACCACGACCTTGGCCAGGAAGGCGCCGCCCAGCGCTACTACCAGGTCGGCTACAAACTCGCCTGCGAAGCCGACCCCCACGGCCACGCCGCCTGGATGATGCGCGCCCTCGCCCACCAGGCCCTGAGCCTCAAGCAGCCCCACCACTGCGTCGACCTCGTCGAAGGCGCCCTGCGCACAGGGCTCGGCCATGTCGACGGCCAGACCGAGGCCCTCCTCCACATCACCCACGCCCGCGCCTACGCAGCCACCAACGAGAACCCGTCGGCCGCACGCGCCCTGCTCGCCGCCGAGGACGCCCTCCTCCGCGACGACGGCCCCCAACCCAGCTACTCCCGCGTCAGTGGTCCCGCCGCCGGCACCGTGGCCAGCCACACCGCCCGCACCCTGACCGACCTCGCAGACCACATTGGCACCGAGCAGCAGCACCGAGACGCCCTCACCCGCTGGGACCCGGAGAAGTACAAGCGCGTTCACGCCCTCACCCACGCAGACCTGGGCGACAGCCTCGCCGCCCAGGCGCGCGCCGACGAGGCCGTCGCGGCCTGGACCCAGGCCCTGGTCCTCATGGAGGGCATGACCTCCGACCGGACCCGCAAGGCGATCGCCTCGATCCGCTCCACGCTCGCGGTCTACCAGCGCCGCCGCGTTCCCGGCGCCGCCGATCTCGCCCGCCGCGCACGCGAGGCCCTCGCCTAACATGCCCAACAATCCGCCCGACGAAGGGAACACCGTGACTCAGCAGACCGACGATCAGCCGAAGGCCCTCCAGCCGGCGCTCGAATCGATGACCCTGCTGGTCGCCGCAGTCATCGTCCACGACAAGGCCACCAACCGCGTCGTCCTCCTCCAGCGCAGCGAGAACGCCAAGTTCGCCCAGGGAATGTGGGACCTCCCCGTCGGCAAGAGCGAGCCGGGCGAGCCCATCACCGAAACCGCGGTCCGCGAGCTCTATGAGGAGACCGGCCTCACGGTGAAGCCCGAGTCCCTCAAGGTCGCCCACATCATCCACGGCGCCTGGGGCGTCGAAGCCCCCAACGGCTTCCTCACCGTCGTCTTCGCCGCCCACGAATGGACCGGCGAACCCGAAAACCGCGAACCCCGCAAGCACTCCCAGGTTCGCTGGGTCGACGCCAGTGACATTCCGGAAGCATTCGTCGAAACCACAGCGAGTTCCCTCCACGGATATCTATCTGGCAGGTCCCAGGTCTCGCTCGATGGCTGGCGCTGAGTGAAGGAAGGGAGTGTTTTCCCAGTCTATTGAGAAGTGTGGGTGGTCCGATCTGATTTTGCTTGCTTGGGAAAAAAGTGCTGCGCATTGTCGCCGGATTGGGTTGATCTGAAGAGGGATTCGAAGATCGCCTCGAATTCGCATTCATCTGAATCCTTGAACACGGCCAGCCCCTTGATGTCATCGGCGGTCACGTGCCGTTCGCAGAAAGATCGAGCGCGATCGTTCTTGTTCGAGGACTCGTTGTTCTCTAGCGGCGGGTAGTAGTCCTCAATTGTGCCGCGCTCCCATACGTAAATGTCATCTTTCCGTAGTTCCTGAAGTAGCTCGATCTTCATGCGCCTAAGGTCAGGATCGGCAGCCTCTTCGAGAACTTTCCGCATGGCGCCCGAGGTAGATCGCGCAAAAAACGCGCTGACAGCGGCGTCGAGATCCTCCCATTCGCAAAGCCCTTGAGCGTATTGCTCTCGTGCCACCCTGGCCCGCTTCCAGAGATCCTGCACAGCGCCGTTAGTGCGCATGCTCTTGAGTGTCTTTCCGGAGGGGTCGGTTTCTGAAGCGGCTGCAATTTCTTTTGCCTTGGCGATGAGTCGATCCCGCAGTTGGTGACAATCTTGGCTGGCTCCCAGTTTGTCAAAACCTTCCGCTAGGACGTCAAGGTCGGCGAGTACCGCAATCCGCATTTCGAACTGAGTGAAGAAACTTCTGTAGCGGGCGATGCTTCCCTTTCCTTCGACCTTCGCGATCGCTGTCGCACGCTTCTCGAAGTCCCATTCCGGATTGAGGGTTCGAGCGATGTGCGGGATTAGGATGTGGTCGCTCGGTCCCTCTACGAGCAAGACAGAGTTCGCAAAAAATGCCGCCTCGTTGTTTTCGTGCTTGATGATCTCAAATTGATCGCGTGCCTCAATTTTTGAAAGGTCGATCACGCGTGTCCGGCTTGCCGGCGGATCCAGGGAGTGGTCCTTAATGACCTTTACAAATGTTCCGGTCGCCCCAGGTGCGAAGAACGACGGCGAGTGGGTGCTGACCAGGACGTCGTTGAACTCGGAGAAGAACGCCAAGGCTTCGAACAGCTTCCGCTGTGCCTGGGGGTGCAGGAATACTTCGGGTTCCTCGAAGAGGAGTAGGCAAGGTTGCTGAGAGCTGTCTGCCGTGACTGGTCGTGCGGTTTTCATGTCGACATACGCACGAAGGATGGCGAATGCGACCGACCTTCGAAGGCCGTCTCCTTTGGTCCTGAAATGGCCGGTGACTCCATCGTCGATGGAGATTTGCGCTTCTTCGAGAAGGCTACGCAGACGTGGAGGCGGGATCTCAAGGCGGACGCTTGCTCGTGGGAAGGATTCCTGGAGATTTCTCTGGATCAGTGATTCAATTTGTCGAACTTCAGAAAGGCGCTGGTCTGACTCCTCGCCGTCTTCGTTCGTGGTTACGTTCAGCTGCCCCCGGAGCGCCTCAAACGAGGATTCCAGCTCGGGAAGCTGGTGCTCGATCTGCCCGAAAAGTAGACTAAGGAGCCGCCCAAATGTTGCCGTGGATGTCGTCTTGAGCTCCTCGTTGAGCTCTTTGACGGCAGGAATGTAAATTGATTCCGGGAGTAGCGGGGCGATCGATTTGTCCATCCCGGTTGGCAAAGCGTCGTCTCCAGTGACGAAGTCATCTTCACCGAGTGATTCAATTACCGTGGCGATCTCGCGCCTCACCGCTGCGCGGCTGATCTTGCCCTCGATTTTATGGGCAACTTCTGGGTACGTGACCTTCACGTTGGCGGCGATGACTTCGGGAGGTAGCCCAGACTTCAATGTGTCGTCGATTACGACCTTCGTGTACCTGTGATCCCGGGGAACCCGCGTGACGACCAGGAAGGTCCCCTTCCCCGGGCCCTTATAAACTTTAGCGAGCGTGATACGCCCGTCCCGAATTTCCCTCTCGATTCGAGTTCGGTGCCCGTCTTCGAGTCGCTTCAGATCGGCTTCGCTGACCTCGGAGAAGGAGAGTTGAATTCGGATCGAGCGACTTCTGTCGAGAAAGTCGGTGTCGACTGCGGTCCCCGACTTTAGGAACATATTCAAAGCCTGGAACACGGACGACTTTCCGGCGTTGTTCTCGCCGATAAGGCAGCCGAATCGAGAGAAAGGGATGTCCACGTGCGTGAGGCCGCGGAAGTTCTCGATTTTGATCGTCTCGAGGCGCATGGTGCTCCAGTTGTTCAAGCCGCAGAGCGATCATCGTAGAGGCACATGAGGGACTGGCGGGCGTGATTCCGCACCACAGGTACCGGAGCTCGACGCTCGTGGCCGCGGGCTGGGCGAGCCCTGTGGCCCCACTGCCCTGTCGGTACTGTGCCGTTGAGTTCCGAGTGGGGCAGGCGTTGGAGGAGCAGTTCCGGCCAAGGTCATGCGTCGGGCAGCATGTGCCGGCATGGTGGGCACGTCGACCGAAGGCAGTAGGAGTGGTACTCGTGAACCTGTGGCGCGTGATCCGCTGAGCACGCAGCCGATCACGGCTCCATGGTCCGGAATCAGCCGTGCGTGCTGATTCCTCCTCGGGGCGGACGGGCCGCTGTCAAACTGTGTCTAGGGATCAGGTGGCAGTGTCGTTGGGGGAGAGCGCAGTGGCGCAGAAGAGCGACAAGCCCTACTACCGGGCAGGGCACTGGGTGCGGCCGTCGGCCGCCAAGCAGGTGAAGAAGCCTGCGACGGGCGTTGTGATTGCGGCGGCGTTGCTGGCTATTGCCGCTTGGAACACGGTCTTCGGCGATGACAGCGAGGCACCTGCTCCGGCTCCGCAGCAGGCATCTCCGACTGCCTCAGCTACTCCCTGAACGGTGATCTCGGCTGCGACCGTTTCGCCGGGACACTCTTCCGGTCAACCGCTGCAACGTGGTGGGCTTCTGGTTCTGGCGTGGTTGCGGGACGGTGAGCGCCGAAGCGTCGGTCGTCGTATCCGTTAGCAACCGCGTCCAGACGGCATGCCACTCAGCGACCTGCTGATCCGGCACGCCGCAGGCGGACAGATACACCGCTGTGGTGTGCCAGGTCTTGGGAAGGCTCTCGCGGTTCAAAAGACGGCTGACGGTACCGGGTGAGATGCGCCCACCGGAACGTTGGCTAACCATCTGATGGGTGAGACCGCTCGTCACACGAACATCGGCCAACGACTTGAAGAAACCCCTGACAGTGCGGATTCCCGAGGGACTCGGCCAGGAGCGCCCTGTGGCTGGCTCCCCGTCAGTAGACGGGGTGGTCGCGGTTGTCGGCAGGCAGGCCAGGTTGCGGCCGAGAGCGAGTCGGGCCGCGGTGTTCCTGCCCCTCGCCTGTGGGTCGGGACGTCCCTTAGCCGCCAGCCTGATGCGCAAGTGCCGGTACAGCGCTTCAAAGTCGATCAGCTCAGGCCCATTGGGGATGCCCGTCTGAAGCGTGGCGAGGAGCTCGCCGGTGAACGCGGTGAAGGTCTCGTCCGGCGGGGCGAGTGCTTGGCGTGTTTCTGCAGCAGCGGCCAGCAGGAATGTCCCCTCCACGGCCGCCTGATCGGCCAGATCTGATGGGCCGCCCATCGTCCCGAGGGCCAGACCGCTGTAGCAGCAGTCGAGGACAACGACACATCGATCGGCCCGGCCGTTCAGGAGAGCCTGCCGTATCCACCGATAGGGCAGTCCGGTCTCCACGCGTTGCTGCTTGGACTGCGGCATGGCCAGATAGAGGTCCCCTTCGGGGTCGACCAGCCCATGACCGGCGAAGTAGATCAGCACGGTGTCGCGCGCTTGCTCGGCTGCGGCTCGCACTGCGGCCATGGTCATCTCTGCGGTCGTGGGGTTGGAGAGGATCGTGCAATGCTCCTGCGGCAGGGTCCAAGAGGCGGGTCCGGTCAGCGCCTCGGCCAGAGCGGTCAGGTTGTTGGACACAGCCGGCAGCGACTCCAGGTGGTCGTAGTGGCTGGTGCCGATCAGCACGGCTCGGGTCGCGCCGGGGTCGGGCAACACGCTCATGTCCCAGGTGCCTCATCCTCGGTCGAGGTCTCAAGGGCACGAATGACACGTTCGATCTCGGCATCGCTGCCCTGGGTAAGAACGATCACGGTGTCACCCCGCCTGATCTCGATCCGCGGGTCCTGGGGCCTGGTTCGCTTCCAGGCGGCCAGTGCCACCACGAAGGAGGCAGCGCTCCATCCGTTGTCAGTCACCAGTTGGATGACGTCCAGCAAACCGCCCATGTGCCCTGGCTCGGGAGGCTTCTCCTGGAGTGTCAAGGAGGACGACCTGCGGATCTCTCTGTCTGCCCCCAGCCACTGGTGCAGTGAACGCAGCTCGTCTGCCTCGGCCCCTACCCGCACGTCGATGCGCATGGTTCCCCCTGTCTCCGCGTGTCGGCGGTCTTCCGCATTTCCATCGTCGGGCAGAACCGGCTTTCCTGTGTGCGTTTGGCTTGTTCAGGCCCTTAACTGGTGGGAACTAGGGGGCCTGGGGGCAGTGATTGCACCGCGACCTACAGGCGTCGCCAGCCGTTGGCGAACTCGCATTGGAGGTCCGTCCAGCGGCGCTGTTCGGCGGGGATGTGGCTGGGGTAGCCGAGGCGTCCCACGCCCTTGACCCACTCGTCCCAGAGGCCGTCGGGCTCTGTGAAGCGGTCGGCGTGGTGGGTGCCGAGGAAGGCGTCGAGGCGGAGGAGGGCACCGAGGGCGGCGGGCTGGTCGTAGTGGAGGTCGGTGCAGGGGAGGTAGTGGTCGAGGTAGGCGGTGAGGATCTCGGCGTCGGCGTGGGTGCCGAAGCGGGCCAGGGCGAAGCAGTATGCGCTGCCGGAGTAGCAGACCTCGCTGGCCAGGAGCAGGTCGCCGATGCGTGCCCGGAACCGTTCGCGGCCGTCGACGCCGATCAGCCAGGCGGCGGTGAGGCGCGAGCGCCATTCGTACCCGAGGAGGGCTTCCAGTTCCTCGTCGGTGATCGCGGCGGCGTCATTCAGCAGGTGTCGGGTGAAGCGGGTGGTGTGCCACCACCGGGGGCCCAGGAACCGCCCGCCGTTCAGTACGAGGTAGCGCGGGAGGCCGCCGTACGTCCTCGTCACGTAGCTCTCGACCACATGGCCGTAGCCGACTTCCTCGGGGTGCTGGGACGGCATCGGTCACCTCTCCGGGTTCAGGTCGGTGCGGTCGATCCAGATGGGGGTGACGAAGATGTTGTCGCCGACGGGGGCTTCGGAGGCTTCCAGCAGGGACCAGGTGCGGGACTCTTCGACCAGGTGCTCCCAGGGCGCGGTCCAGTCGAGTTCCCAGTCCAGACCGGTGCCGGAGACGCCGTATGTGCTGCCGGCGTCCACCCGCCAGAACTGGGAGTAGAGGATCACCTGGGAGTGGTCGGCCAGGTCGTTGATGATCTCGGTGAAGTGGGCCGAGGGCCAGCCAGGGACGTTGTCCGCAGCAGTGGGGCGTAGGCGCGCGGTGAGCGGCGGGACGACGGGGGTGCGTGCGCCGAGTTCGGTCAGGGCCCAGCGGATGCCTTCCGGCTCGCTCCAGTCCGGTGGCGTCGCCCGCTCCAGGCAGGCGCGATAGGCGCGGCGCACGGGCTCGACCGCGCCGTCGATCTTCAGGCTCGCCAGGGCCATCGCCGCCCATTCCCGGACGGTGGAGTCGTCGCTGCGCAGGAGGGTGATCAGGATGGGGCCGCAGCGTGGGTCCGCCACCTCTTCGAAAACCTCGATGGCGGTCAGCTGACCGAAGCCGCCGAGGGAGGGCAGTCCGTTGATGATGGCGGGGATGGCGTTGGAGCCGATGCCGATCAGTTCCGCGCGGGCGTCGTACGACGGGCCGGTCGAGTCGTCGAGCTGCTGGATGAGTCTCTCGATGTGAGTGGTCATGGGTGGTCCCGGCGCCAGAAAGTAGGCAGCCACCAGCAGAGCACCGAGTGGTCATCGGGCCAGGGGGCGCGGTCCTCGGCCGCCCAGTCCTCGAAGGAGTCCTGTGCCAGATCGATGGGGCGCCAGGCGGGGTCGAGGGGCTCGTCGTCGGCCGGAGGGCGGACGTACCGCCGGCCGTGTTCGTCGCAGGCGCCGAAGTCCCGGTAGTTCCGCTGGGCCTCGATCAGGGAGACCTTGTTCGCCCCGCCTGCCATGGTCGGCCATCGGAACTGGACCCCGTCGTCCTCCCAGAAGCAGACGGGGCAGATCTCGTACGAGCCAGGCATCGCGCCCAGCACGCGGTGCCCGCAGCACGGGCAGGGGTAGGAGTCGCTCACCCGCGCAGTCTCGTTGCAGCTCCCGCCGGGGTGCCATGGATTTCTCTGCCTCGGGGTGCCCAGCCAGTCCGCAGCCAGTCCGCAGGACACCCGTAAACGGCCATCGGGAGCCAACGTATGCCAACGAGGAATCCCAGGTCAGGTCCCTGTGCTGAGCTCCGCCGCAGGTCAGGATCAGACCGCAGACATTCCGCTTCAACGTGCGAGTAGGTGAAATGGCACCACGTCGCTGACGTGGCAAACATGCAGGCCAGAAGGGGGCGGCTCCTCCAGGGGCGGCCCCTTCGCCGATCCCGTACTGGGTTGGTACTGGATATTCGGACCTGGCGTCAGGAGCGTTCAGGCGTCGTAGGCGGTGGACCGCTGGCCGACGTGTACCGCCCACACCACCAACTCGCCGTTGTCGATCGTGTGGATCTGGCCGACACCCATCCCCGGAACCAAGCCCGGCTCCTCTCCGGCATCACCAGCTCGTCGTCGTCGGAGACGGCGGAGCGCCCGGTGGTCGGGAGCGGGGCGTGGAACCCCGGAAGCGCCCCTCACGGCTGTCTGACCGTCAGCTCCCGCACACCCGGCGGCTTTTCCGGGTCCGGGGCGGTGACCGTCAGGCGCACCAGGCGGGCCGTCGCGCCCGGGTGGTACGGGTGCCAGACGGTGCCGGTCGTCGAGGTCTCCAGGCGGTACGGGACGGAGCGCGCGTCCGTCCATTCCGGCTGAACGGAGGTGACCGGGGCGGCGCGCCCCAGGTCGACCGTCAGCGAGCCCGTCGCGCCGTCCGGGGACCAGGAGGTGGCCGGGCTGCCGTCGACGGCGGCCACCGCGTACAGGCCGGGGGACTCGGAGGTCGCCGTCACCGGACGGCAGCGGGCCGCGTCCGTCGTGGCGGCGAGGTCGGGGCGGCGGGTGGGGAGGGCAAGGGCGCCGGTGAGGAGGCGGGGGCCGGTGGGGGTGTGGAGGGTGAACGGGGTGCCGGAGGTCAGCCGGACCGTGGTCGTCAGGGGGCCGATCGCGATGTCGAAGACGCGGCCCCGGTAACGCAGGCCCGTCAGCGTGACGCCGCGGCCGAGCTGCGGGGGCAGCAGAGGGTCGAGCCGCACCCCGTCCTCGCGCAGCCGAAGCCCCGTCAGCCCATGGGTGAAGACCTGGAGGAAACCGCCCTTTCCGGTGAGGAAGTCCTCGGCGGGGGCCCCGGCCAGCTGGTCCTGGGCGCCCGCCTTCGTGCCCCGCGCCTCGCTGAACAGGGCGTACGGGCCGCGCACGAACGGGCGCACGGACCGCTGGAGGTAGGTGTACGTCGCGCAGCCGGCCTCGCCGATCGTGGCCGCGTCGATCGCGTGGACCGAGTCCGTCATGGCCGGACCGTCCGGGTCGGTGCGGGGGGCGTAGTAGTCGAGCGTGGCCGCGGCGGCGCCCGGCTTCATCGGCCATTCCAGTGGATGGAGCAGGAGCACCGTGTCGGCCTGTTTGATCGTCGAGCCGTTGTAGCCCGCGTACTGGAGGAACAGGTTGCGCGCCGGGTCGTACGGGATGCGCAGACCGTCCGCGACCCGTGTCCACTCGGCCGGTGCGGGGTGTCCGAGCAGGCGCGCGGCGCGGGCGGCGTTGCGCAGGGCGGTGGCGGCGACGGCGTTGGTGAAGGCCCCGTCGGTGACGCCGTTGCTGTACTCGTCGGGGCCCGCGACGTCCTTCAGCGAGTAGCTGCCGTCGCCGTTCGGGGTGACCCGGGAGGTCCAGAACTCGGCGATCCCTCGGAGCAGCGGCCAGCCGTGCCCGGACAGCCAGGCGCGGTCCCCGGTCGCCAGGTAGTACTGCCAGACAGCGAGCGAGACATCGCCCTGGAGGTGGATCTGGGTGAGGCAGTGCGGGGGGTCCCAGCTGTGGCACTCCTTCCACAGGTCGCCCCGGCTCCCGCTCGTCCACGGGTAGAACAGGCCCCGGTACCCGAGCTTGCGGGCGTTGGCGCGGGCGGCGGCGCGGGTGCGGTAGCGGTACTCCACGATCGAGCGGGCCGCTTCGGGACGGGTGACGAGCAGCCCGGGGTACATCCAGATCTCGGCGTCCCAGAAGATCAGGCCGGCGTAGTCGTCGCTGGTCAGCCCGGTCGGGGCGATGCTGTCGCGGGAACCGGGCCGGGTGGCGGTGAGCAGGCCGTACTGCGCGGATCGCAGCCATTTCCGCAGCTCGGGGCTGTCCGGTACGGAGATGTCGGCCGCCCATGCCCTGTGCCAGGCGGCGGCGTTCGAGGCGAGCACATCCGTCCAGCCGCGCCGGGCCGCGCGCGTCGACGCCGCGCGGGCGGTGGTGCGCGGGTCGGACGAGGTGAGCGTGGTGTCGACGCCGACGTATTTCTCGAAGGTGTACGTGCGCCCGGCGCGCACCTGGCGCGTGATCGTCTGGTGCGCGCCGGTTCGCGAGGTGCCGGTCTGTGGGCTGCCGGTCTGTGGCTTGTCTGTCTGTGGGTTGCCGGTCTGCGGGGTGTCGGACCCGTGCGGCGTGCCCGGTCCGGGGGTGCGCAGGGTCTGGGCGATCGCCCCCGCCGTTCTGGTCCCCCGGGTGCGGAACGTGCCGTCGGGCTCCAGGTCGATGCGGCGCGCGCCTCGTGGGTCCAGCCGGGCGGTGACGGTCGCGATGCCGTTCCAGCGCGGGGTCATGCGCAGCCGTACGGCGCCGGTGTGCGCGTCGGACCGGTCGGCGAGCACTTCGTACGTGAGGTCCGTCGCGCGTCCGTCGGCTGTGGTCCAGCGCAGCGACGTGCGCACCAGACCGCAGCGGAGGAACAGCGTCTGGCGGTAGCGCGAGACCCGGGCCGGTGGTGTGCCGGAGCCGTAGGTCTCGTCGGCGACGCGCACGTCGAGGGTCGTCCAGCTCGGCAGGGCGGCGATCACCTCGCGGCCGGCGGCGAGGTTCTTGTCGCGTCCGTACAGGCCGGAGACGAAGGCTCCGTCGTAGCGCGGGGTGAACAGCGGCCAGCCGGTCTTCTCTCCCGTCGCCGCGTATCCCGCGCCCGCGGCGGGCACCCGGTGGCCGAGGTAGCCGTTGCCGACGTACGGGGTGTAGCCGCCGGCCTCGCCGAAACGGGTGGAGGACAGGGTCCACGCTGGGTCGGCGTCGTGGCCGCAGTCGGTGGTCGCGGGTGAGCGGGGCACGGCCGCGTAGGAGACGGGCGGTGGCGGTGCGATCAGGACACCCGCGACCAGGGACGTCAGGGTTGCCAGGGACGTGAGGAGACAGATGCGCGAGAGGCTCACCGTATGAACGTAGGGAAGCGCGTGCCGGGCGCAGGGGCACGGCGCGCGGCGCACGGGTGAACGCCGGTCCGGGCGCCTCGTCCCGGTGAGAGCTTCGTCTTGGTGTCCCGGTGTCCCGGTGTCCCGGTGTCCCGGTGTCCCGTGTCCGGTTTCCGGCGTCAGGGGGCGAGGCCCGTCTTGAGGCCTGCGCCGCACAGCGGCACGACGATTTCGAGGTCCGTCCGGCCGCCGACCGCCGCCCAGCAGGCGACGCCCGTCGTCTCCACGTAGAAACCCCGTGCGGCCAGGTCCAGTTGGGCCGCGCGGATCTGGTCCTCGGTCACCGTGAGGAAGGTGCCGCGCGACGCGCGCACCGCCGCCAGGACGGCGCGGGCGCGCGGCGGGCAGGGGATGGCGATGCCCTCCGCGAGGGTGGGCGAGGCCGGCGCGGGCGTTCCGGTCGGGGTGCCGAGGAGGTCGTCGGAGCCCGCGTGGAAGGCGGTGGCCAGCGGCGACACGGCCTCGGCCTGGACGGCGATCAGCGCGGGGCGTTCGTCGATCAGTCCCTGGGCGTGGAGTTCGGCGGTGGCGAGGGCGGCCCCGAGGAGAAGGGTGCCGTTGCCGACCGGTACGGCGATGGCGTCCGGCAGACGGCCGCCGAGGTCCTCCCAGAGTTCGTACACGTAGGTCTTCGTGCCGTGCAGGAAGTACGGGTTGAAGACGTGTGAGGCGTAGAAGGTGCCGGGGGCGCCGGCGGCGGCTCGGGCCGCCCGCGCGGTGGCCTCGCGGTCACCGGGGACGATCTCCAAGTGGGCGCCGTGCGCCCGGATCTGCTCGGTCTTCTTCGGTGACGTGCCCTCGGGGACGTACACCGTGCAGGGGAGCGAGGCGCGGGCGCAGTACGCGGCGACGGCCGTGCCCGCGTTGCCGCTGCTGTCCGCGACGACCCGTTCGGGTGCCAGACGCCGGGCGAGTTCGGCGAGCATCACCGCGCCGCGGTCCTTGAAGGAGAGCGTCGGCATCAGGTAGTCGAGCTTGGCCGAGACCGTGCCGGTGAGCGGCACGAGCGGGGTGCGGCCTCGCCGAGGCTGGTCGTGGGAGAGGCGAGGGGCAGCACCTCTTCGTAACGCCACAGTGAATTGACGCGGCCGGTCAGGGAGTTGAGGGACAGCGGTCCGGCAGGCTCGAAGTCGAGGTCCCAGGGGCCGCCGCAGAGGGTGCAACACCAGGTCAGGTAGGTCGTGTCGGCGCGGGTGCCGTCCAGCGGGCAGAGATAGGAAGCCATGCCCGTCAGCGTGTCAGGCGTATGGCGGCTGAAGGGCGAAGGTATGGCATGCGTCAACGCACCCTTGTGCGAATCCCAGGAATCGGTCAACCTTTCGCTGTCGGCCGGGCTTTGGATGCGCGGAACCCGAAGCGTGTGTTTGTCATGTCCATGATATTCGAGCCCATTCGGCTCGATCCGCCCGGCCCCGCTCCACCTTCACCTCCATGACCCCTGGACCCCACACCAGTGCACCGCGATCGAGGAGGAACCCTCGGATGTCAGTGATGCGTCACACCCCCCACGCCCGGCGAAGAGCCGCCGCAGCGAGCGTCATAGCCGGTGCGGCCCTCGCGCTCTCCACCGCGGCGGCGTTCCCCGCCACCGCGGCCGGTCCGGCGGCGGAAGGCCGGATCGAGAACGCGGGTGCCCCGGGCGCCATCAGCGGCAGCTACATCGTCACGCTCGACGAGTCGGCGGCCGACGCGGGATCGGCGAAGGGCAGGTCCCTCGCCAGGGAGTACGGCGCGAAGATCAAGCGGACCTACCACGCGGCCCTCAACGGCTACTCGGTGGAACTCTCGGAGGACCGGGCGAAGAAGCTCGCCGCGGACCCGGCCGTCGTGTCCGTCGTGCAGAACCGGACCTTCAGGATCACCGGCACGCAGCCCTCGCCGCCCTCGTGGGGGCTGGACCGGATCGACCAGAAGAGCCTTCCGCTGAACCAGAGTTACACCTATCCGGACAAGGCCGGTGAGGGTGTCACCGCCTACATCATCGACACCGGTGTCCGGATCACCCACAACGACTTCGGCGGCCGGGCCTCGTACGGCTATGACGCCATCGACAACGACAACACCGCGCAGGACGGCCACGGTCACGGCACACACGTGGCCGCCACCGTCGCGGGCTCGTCGTACGGCGTGGCCAAGAAGGCGAAGGTCGTCGGCGTCCGGGTCCTCGACAACAGCGGCTCCGGCACGACCGATCAAGTGGTCGCGGGCATCGACTGGGTGACGGCGAACGCCGTCAAGCCGGCCGTCGCCAACATGAGCCTGGGTGGCGGGGCGGACTCCGTGCTCGACGCCGCCGTGCGCAAGTCCATCGCGTCCGGCGTGACCTACGCGGTGGCCGCGGGCAACGAGTCGACCGACGCCTCCACCCGGTCTCCCGCGCGGGTCACCGAGGCCATCACGGTCGGTTCCACGACCAGCACGGATGCCCGCTCCAGCTTCTCCAACTACGGCAGTGTGCTGGACATCTTCGCCCCGGGATCGTCGATCACCTCGGCGTGGAACACCAGTGACAGCGCCACCAACACGATCTCCGGCACCTCGATGGCGACCCCGCACGTCGCCGGTGCGGCCGCCCTCTACCTGGCCGACCATCCGGCTGAGAGCCCCGCGCAGGTCTCCGCCGGACTGGTCGCCGCGGCGAGCACCGGAGTGGTGACGAGCCCGGGCACGGGCTCCCCGAACCGGCTGCTGAACGTCGGCAGCGGCACCACGACCCCGCCGGGACCGAAGTTCGAGAACGCGACGGCGTACACCATCCGTGACAACTCCACCGTCGAGTCGCCCATCACGGTCTCCGGTGTCAGTGGGAACGCTCCGGCCACGCTGGGTGTGCCCGTCAATATCACGCACACCTGGATCGGCGACCTGAAGATCGACCTCGTCGCGCCCGATGGTTCGGTCTACAACCTGAAGGCGAGCGGAACGGGCGGCAGCAGCGACGACGTGGTCACCACCTACTCGGTGAACGCCTCGTCCGAGGTGGCCAACGGCACCTGGAAGCTGCGCGTCACCGACAACGCCGGGGGCGACACCGGGCGGATCAACTCCTGGGGCATGCAGTTCTGATGACGGCCTGTCGGGCGGACCGTGCGGCTTCCCGGGTGGTCCGCCCGACGGATCGTTCGATGACTCGCCCGATGGGTCGCCCGATGGGTCGGTCGATGCCCTGATCGGTGGACGGCTCGCCGGATCGCTCCGCGGGCCGTCGGGCCGCGGAGGCGTGAGCAGGGTCGAGGAGGGGCGAAGGGCGGCCGCCCCTCGCCCCTTGCGCGGATGCATGATGTACGGACGCATGTACGGTTTATCCCTGCGCGTGGAGCGTGTCATGCGGGCCACTCCCATCGATCATCACTTCGAGTGAATCTCTGGCCTTTGCTTGCGATGGGCAACCGACCGTTGTCAATCTGTTGCAGACCGTCAACCTGTTGGGAGAGGCCTGTGACTTTCGGTGAGCAGCCCGCCTATTTGCGTGTTGCGAGCGATCTGCGGGAGAAGATCGTCAATGGTTCGCTGCCGCCGCGTACGCGCCTGCCGTCCCAGGCCCGTATCCGTGAGGAGTACGGGGTGTCGGACACCGTCGCGCTGGAGGCGCGCAAGGTGCTGATGGCCGAGGGGCTGGTCGAGGGCCGCTCCGGTTCCGGTACGTATGTGCGGGAGCGGCCGGTTCCGCGCCGGATCGCCCGCTCGGGGTACCGGCCCGTTTCGGGAGCCAGTTCGTTCCGTCAGGAGCAGACGGCGGACGGCGCGCGAGGTACGTGGGAGTCCCGCAGCGAGCAGGAGGAAGCGACCGGTCCCGTCGCCGAGCGGCTGGGCATCGAGCCCGGTGACCGTGTGATGCGCACGAGTTACACCTTCCGCGAGGCGGGGGAGCCGATGATGCTCTCCACGTCCTGGGAGCCGCTCGCGCTGACGGGGCGCACGCCCGTGATGCTGCCGGAGGAAGGGCCGTTGGGCGGCTGCGGGGTGGCCGAACGGATGGCCGCGATCGACGTCGTCGTGGACAACGTGGTCGAACAGGTCGGTGCGCGCCCGGGGCTGGCGGAGGAGCTCCTGGCGCTCGGCGGTGTTCCGGGCCATGTCGTGATGGTGATCGAGCGTACGTTCTACGCGTCGGGGCGCCCGGTCGAGACGGCGGATGTGGTGGTGCCCGCCGACCGTTTCCGGATCGCCTACCACCTCCCGGTCAGGTGAGCGGCGAGCGGAGGTCGCTGCCGCTCGCCGGTCCGCCGCAAGTCCGGGTTTCCTTGACCGGCGAGCGGCCGCCGCCGGCCTTGCCGGTCAGGCTCCGATAAGCCCTGTCGGGGGGCGGTCGGCCGAGGAGTCGCACGGCCGGCCGATGTGGTCGTCGATGTCGTCGTGGGGGCGTATCCGAGGGGATGCGCCCCTCTTGCGCGGCCGGATCGGTATCTCTTTGTGTAATTACGTATCCGTTCAGTGAAGGTCTGGCGTAGGCTCCGGCATATGCGTACCGCGGTTTCCTGGGGATTCTTAAACGAGCCGTCGAAGACGTTCGAGCCGTTCGGGGGAGGGGCGCGATGCTTGGAAGGGGCGCGATGACCGACAGCGGTGCCGAGCTCCCTTGGCTGGTGATACGGCAGGACGACAACGGCAATCGCTATCGCGTCGGCAGATACGCCACACGCGGCGAGGCCCAGGAGATGGCCGACAAGCTGGAGATCCACGGCCACAAGCAGCTCTATTGGGTGGAGCGCGCCGACCGGTCTGCGCGGCCGTGACGTGACGTGCCGGGCCCGGGAAGGCGCCGGTCTCTGACGTGACGGGGCCGGGGCGCCGCCGGGCCGTGGTGATGTACCCGCCCGGGATGCGGACCGGCCGTGATGATGTACCCGCCCGGGATGCCGGGCGGCCGTGATGACGGACCCGCCCGAGCCGTCGACCGGCCGTGGTGATGTGCCGGCCGCGGTGCGGGCCGGGGGCGGTGGAGCGCCCGGGTGCGGCGCGGGACCGTGCGCGGGGCCGGGGTGTCGTGCGGGGGCATCCGTGGGCGCACTTTCCCGCCCCTTGTCCGAGCCCTCGGCGTTACGCTCCGGCTCATGAACAATCTCGTGGTGGCGGCCGGAGCCGTCTTCGACCGGGGCCGCCTGCTGGCCGCGCGCCGCAGCGCCCCGCCCGAGCTGGCCGGCCGCTGGGAGCTGCCGGGCGGGAAGCTGGAGCCGGGGGAGACCGGTGAGCAGGCGCTCGTACGGGAACTCCGCGAGGAGCTCGGCGTGGAAGCGCGCCCACTGGAGCGGGTCCCCGGTGAGTGGCCGCTGAAGCCGGGGTACGTGCTCAGGGTGTGGACGGTGCGGCTGGTGTCCGGTGTGCCCGAGCCGCTCGAGGACCATGACGAACTGCGCTGGCTCGGGCCCGACGAGATCTACGCGGTCGACTGGCTGGATCAGGATCTGCCCGCCGTCGCGGCAGCGGTGCGATGCCTGCCGGACGGCGCCCCCGTCGACGTGCCGGGTGGTGCCCCCGCCGACATCTGACATCGCGCCGCTCCCGGTGCCGGTGCGGGGCCCGGACCCTGGCCACTGGGCACCGGAACGTCCTCCGGGGACCGGCGCCGGGAGCGGACCGGCGCCGGGAGCGGGCCGGCGCCGGGAGTGGTGCGAGCCGGTGGGTACGGCGTGCGCCGCTGACGCGGAGTCGGGCAGCGGTCGGCGCCGGTTCCCGCCGTTCCGGCGCGCGGTGCTCTCCCCGTGCGCCCCTCTCTCTGCGTACATCTGTTCGCGCGCGGGGCCATACACCCGTACGCCCCACGTGTCGCTCCCGGCGATAGTTCGTCCTGAATATCGGGTATGAGCTGAATATCCCGTGTAAGCAGGGCGTACCCGTTGCTGGTCTTGGGAAGTGATCGGCGTGATCGACACCGAAGGCGACTGCGCCGAGTGGACCTTTCCCGCTGTGCCCGGCGTGGTACGCACCGCGCGGCACGCCGTCCACGAGGCGTTGCGCGGCTGGGGGCTCGACGCGGCCGTCGGGGATGTGACGGTTTTGCTGGTCAGCGAGTTGGTCACGAACTCCTTGCAGTACACATCTGGCCCCATCGGGGTACGGTTGCAGCGCCCCCATCCCAACGGTGACGCGGCCTCCGCCCACTCCGGCCTGCTCGTGGAGGTCTCCGATCCGCTTCCGGATCCGCCCACCGAACGGGCCGCGGGGCCCGAAGACGAGGGCGGCAGGGGGCTGCAACTGGTGGCGTGCACCGCTCGCCGCTGGGGGACCAGGCGCGGCAAGACCGGCAAGACCGTGTGGTTCGAGCTGGCGCTGCCTGGTTAGGAGTGGGGTGGGACGACGCGCACGGCGATCACCTGGTCGAGCAGAACCTGTCCGAAACGGACTGAGACCGTGCTGTGATCGTGAACGCCGTGTCGGTCGGGGCCGGAGTGCTGAATACTGCGGTCAGGGCCGGTCCGGTGTGTGAGCTGGAGGGGACGGTCGCGTGAGCGAAATACCTGGGACGGCGGGCGGCATCGTGTGGCAGAACAGTCCGCCCGGCTCGATCTATGACTACATCAGAGTCGCCTCCTTCTCGATCGGCGCCGATGGCCTGATCGAGCAGTGGAGCCGACGGGCCGCGGGCTTGTTCGGCATCGCCGCGGACGTCGCCGTGGGCATGGACCCGGTCGAGGCGTTCATGCCCGCCGAGCTGCGGCGGGGCGGTCATCGCCGGGTCGGCGAGATCCTCGACGGCAGGGAGTGGACGGGCCTCGTCCCGTTCCGGATACCGGGGGAGCGGGGCGTCCGCGGACTCGCCGAGCTCTACGTGATGCCGAGCGAGACCAAGACCGGGGAACGGGCCGCGCTCTGCATCGTCGTGGACGTCCGCGCCCTGCGCCGCATCGAGACGGACCTCGCCGCGTCACAGGCCATATTCGGCCAATCTCCTTTCGGCTTCGTGCTGTTCGGTATGGACCTCGCGGTGGTGCGTGCCAACGAGCGCTTCGCCACCGTCTTCGGCGGCAGGGCCGAGGACCATCGGGGGCGCACCGTCGACGACTACCTGTCCCGCACCGAGGCGGACCGTCTCACCGCCACCCTGAAGCGGGTGCTGGAGACCGGGACGTCCGTCACCGACCTCCAGCTCGTCGGCCACGCCCCCGGTGACCCGGACCGCCGGTACTGGTCCATGAACCTCTACCGCGTCCACGGCGGTTCGGGTCGGCCCGTCGGCATCGCCGGGCTGGCCACGGATGTGACGGGGCGTCATATCGCCGCCCGGGAGGCGGCCAGTGCCCGCCGCAACCTCGCGCTGCTCAACGAGGCCAGCGCCCGCATCGGCAACTCCCTCGACCTGGAGACCACCGCCCGCGAACTCCTCGACGTCGCCGTGCCCGGCTTCTGCGACCTCGCCTCCGTCGACCTCTACCAGGGGCTGCTCACCGGTGACGACGCGCCGCCCGGGAGCTGGGACTCGCTCCGCCAGGAGTCCGTCGGCGGCTCCGCCGAGCTGCGCCGGGTCGCCTTCGCCAGCGCCGTGTCGGACGCCCTGCCCGCCACGTCGGCGGACCGGACCGCACCCGCCCCCGGCGACGGGCCGCCCGCGCTCGGCGCCGTGCACCGGTTCCCGTACTACTCGCCCTGCGCCATCGCGCTGCGCACCGGGCACGTGGAGGACGTCCCCGGCGACGACCGCGGCTTCGTCCAGTCGACCCTGGCCGTGCCGATGGTCGCCCACGACACGGTGGTCGGACTCGTCCAGTTCTCCCGCACCAAGGGCAGCGAGCCCTTCGGCGAACGGGACCGGGGCCTGGCCGTCGAACTCGCCGCCCGTGCCGCTGTCTGTATCGACAACGCCCGTCTCTACCGGCGCGAGCACGAGCGGGCGTTGATCCTCCAGCGCAGCCTGCTGCCGCCCGGTGACCCCGAGGCCGCCGGTCTCGACATCGCCTGCCGGTACCTCCCCGGCAACACCGCCACCGAGGTGGGCGGCGACTGGTTCGACGTGATCGAGCTCCCCGGCCATCGCACCGCCCTCGTCGTCGGCGACGTCATGGGGCGTGGCCTGCGCGCCGCCGTGGCCATGGGCGAACTGCGCACCGCCGTACGGACCCTGGCCCTGCTCGACCTGGAGCCGGCCGAGGTGCTCGCCGCGCTCGACGAGGTCGCGCGGGGACTCGGCACCCCCGGCCGCGCCGCCGGTGCCTTCCCCGGGGGTTCCGGCGGCGGAGCCCAGTGGCCCTCCCGGGCCGCCCACAAGTCCCGTGAGGCGGACCTCTCCGAGGTGTACCTGGCGACGTGCGTGTACGCGGTCTACGACCCGGTCACCCGGCGGTGCACCTTCGCCAACGCCGGCCACCTCCCCCCGGCGGTGGTCGAACCGGGCCAACGGGCCGTCATGCTCGACGTCCCGCCCGGGATGCCGCTCGGCGTCGGCGGTGAACCCTTCGAGGAGGTCGAGGTCGAACTGAAGGAGGGCGCCCTGCTCGCCCTCTACACGGACGGTCTCGTCGAGTCCCGCGACCATCCGCTCGACGAGGGGCTCAAGGCCCTTCGCGAGGCGCTCGTCGCGCCGCGACGGCCGCTGGAGGACGTCTGCGACCACGTCCTGGCCACGCTCGACACCCGGCACGGCGAGGACGACATCGCCCTGCTCATGGCGCGCATCCGGGGACTTCCGGTCGACGCCGTCGGCGACTGGCGGCTGCCCCGCGAGCCCCGCTCCGTCGGCCGCGCCCGCGAACTGGCCCGTGAACAGCTGCTCGCCTGGGACCTCGGCGAACTGGTGGACACCACCGAACTGCTGGTCAGCGAGCTGGTCACCAACGCCCTGCGGTACGGCGAGGGCGAGATCCGGCTCCGCCTGCTGCTCGACCGCACACTCGTGTGCGAGGTGTGGGACGCGGGCCTGGTCCAGCCGCGACGGCGGCGGGCCCGCGACACCGACGAGGGCGGGCGCGGGTTGCAGCTGGTCGGGATGCTGAGCATGGGCTGGGGGTCCAGGCGGACGCCGCGCGGCAAGACCGTCTGGTTCGAGCTGGCGCTGCCCGACGGGGCGCCGGCCGCCGAGCCCACGCTGGAACAACTGCTCAGCATGTACTGAACCGGGCGGGAGGGGCCTACGCCCCCTCGTGCGGCCGTCGGCGGGTTGCCGTCCCGGGGGTGGTGCGGGTGGCGGTGCGCCGCCGACGCCGGACGCGCGCGAAGGCAGCGGTCGCCGCCGTGCCGGCGAGGACGGCCAGCGGCACGATCAGGTCCACGGCACCCGCCCCGCCGTTGCCGCCGGTCCCGGGCCCCGAGCCGGCCGGGACGGCTGCATAGGCCGTCCGGAGGAGGTCCGGGACGGCCGGGAAGCTCACCGCGGACAGCGCGGTGAGCGGGGCTCCGCCGGGCCCGCGCCGCCCGGGTATTCGGATACGGCTCCTGAGCGATGTCACCTTTGTGAGGCTATGTCCACTGCCCGCCGCCCGCGACCGGGCGAAAGGCGCCCCCCGTGACCACGCGGACGGCGCCCCCGCGGCCATGTGGCCACGGGTGGCGCCGCCCCGTGTGACCGGTCAGATGGAGAAGCGCTCCTTGGCGAGCAGCGGACGCACCCGCGACCGGAAGCCACCGGTACGGAACGGCGTCTGCAGCAGACCCGGCCGCAGTGCCTGGGCCAGCGCCGCGGCGATCATCCCCTGGTCGAGGGCGAGCACGTAGTCGCTGACCCGCCCGGTGCTCACGTTGACGGAGTCCCGGAACCCGTATCCGGCGTGGTAGGCGCCGAAGTCGCGGTCGAGCGCGCGCAGGTTGGCGATCGCCTCGTCCGGTGCGTAGGGCAGGGCGAGGAACGAGGCGTGCGGGGTGACCACGCCGTTCGTGAACGCCGACGGGGGCGGCAGCGGGGCGCCGTCCGTCGTGTACGTGCGGTCGGTGTTGGAGGCGTACCCGTCGACCTGCATGCCGAGCGCGTCGACGCCGTACTCCTGGTACCCGCCCTCGGGGATGTTGGCGGGGGAGAAGCCCCAGTACCCGTACCGGGCCTCCTCCATGCCGTGCTCGATCTGGCCCCGTACGTAACGCTGGTGCGCGAGGCCCCAGGAACGCGGCGACCACTCCGCCTCCGGCACGAACAGCGGCACCATCAGCGCCTCGAACATGGAACCGCCCCAGCTGGGGACGATCTTGCGGCCCCGGTGGGTGTAGTGCCCCTGCCAGACGCGTACGCCGTCCATGGCGACGTAGGCGCCCCCCGGGTGCTGTTCCTGCTCGTGCTCGGGGAGCATGGTGCGCAGCAGGTGCCAGTAGTGGTCGGCGGGCAGCGAGCCGTCCGCGATGCCGAGGTAACTGGCCATGCGCGGCTCGGTGTTGAGCGCGCCGTAGTGGTGGCCGGTGGGTTCCCCGGTGTCGGTCCAGAAGCCGCCGCGCAGCTGCCCGGGTCCGGCGACGGGGTCGGCCGGGTCGTACGGGGTGTAGTAGTACGACCAGTCCGCGGCGGCCAGGATGCGGCCGATGCGGGGGCGCAGGGCGGGCGCGGCGTCGGCGGCGATCCGCAGACCGGTGACCAGCCAGGCGTTGTCGACGGACGACAGGAACGGGCGCACCGGGTCGCCGGTGCCGGGCCACTCGGTGATGACCGAACCGTCGTGCGCGTCGTACCAGTTGAGCCAGAAGCCGTGGTGGCGCTCCAGCTTCTCGACGGCCCGGACGGCGCGCTCCAGGCGGCGTTCCATCGTGGAGCCGTCGATGACGCCGAGCCCGGCCGCGGCGACGGTCGACCAGAGGCCGCAGCCGATGTTGGTCGGGGAGGTCTGGCGCGACTGGACGGGTGCGCCGGGGCCGCTGACGTCGATCTTGTCGACGGCGAGACCGAAGTCGGTCGTCATCGCTTCCATGGAGCGGTACGTGTCGCGGAACCAGCGCCGCAGCAGCGCCGTGTTCGAGCCGTGCGCGAACCGGGCGGCGCCGGTGGCACCGGTGGCACCGGTGGTGTTCGCGGCGGGTGCGGCGCTCGCGGAAGGTACGGACACCGCGCCGAGCGACAGGGCGGCTGCCCCTGTTCCCGCAGCGGTGAGAAACGTGCGACGGTCCATCAGAATCCTTCGAAGAAGAGCCACCGACTGTGGGCGGTGGACGGATTTCGTTCGTCGGTCGTGCTGAGGGCGCGGGGCGCCGTGGTGCGTACGGCACCCGCGCGGGCGACGCGCGTCGGCGGGGCTGGACACGCGCGTCGCCCGCACGGGCGGGGGCGTACGGGAACCGGGCGGTCGTCAGGTGCCTCCGGGTTCCCGTACGGGCGGGAGCGTCGTCGGATCGCTCCCGGTCTCGGGCCGGCAACGGCCGATGGGCCGAGGCCGGTCGGGGCCGAGGTGGGCCGGCGGGACCGGTGGTCAGCCGGCGATGCGCGGCAGGGCGCGCGTGCGGCCCATCTCGCCCAGCCAGCGGGCGGACGGCTTGGGCAGCCGCTCGAAGGTCTCCGGGTCCCAGCCGATCAGGCCGAAGGCCGGCTTGTAGGAGCCCCACTCATAGTTGTCGAGCGCGCTCCACGCCAGGTAGCCCTGGATGTTCAGGCCGTCCTCCAGGCCACGGGCGACCTCGTTCAGTGCGCCGGTGTAGTAGTCGATCCGGCGGCTGTCGTCGTCGGTCGCGATGCCGTTCTCGGTGACGATCAGCGGCATGTCCTTGCCGATGACCTCGGCGGTGTGGCGCAGGGCGTGGCCGACGGCGGACGGGTAGTACTCCCACTGGGTGAGGGTGCGCTCGGCGTCGTCCGGCGTCGGGATCGGGCCCTCGGGGCCGATCTTGGTCCGGGTGTAGGACTGCACGCCGATCCAGTCGTCGCCGCGGGCAGCCTCGATGAAGACGTCCTCGCGGGGGTGCCGGTAGGCCGCGGTGACCTCCTCGGCGCCGGGCAGGGCCTGGTAGACCTGGTTGGCGATGGTCCAGCCGACCTGGATGCCGGAGTTGATCGCCCGGACCTCCTTGACGGCCGCGTGGTGGGCGGCGATGACGGCCTCGGTGGTCTCGTCGTCGGGGGTCGGCAGGCCCGCGGGCGGGAAGCTGTTGTCGCCGCGCTTGGCCTGGCCCGCCATGACGGCGATCATGTTCGGTTCGTTGATGGTGCAGACGTGCGTGACGCCCTCGGCGATCACCGGTGCGCAGGCCGCGACGTAACGGGCGAAGAGGTCGACCGCGCCCTCGGCGGTCCAGCCGCCGCGCGCCTCGAACCACTGCGGCACCGTGAAGTGGTGCAGCGTGATCATGGGGCGCAGACCGCGTTCGACGGCGCCCTCGACCATGCGGCGGTAGTGGGCGAGTTCGGCGCGGGAGAAGCGGCCCTCGGCGGGCTCGATGCGCGCCCACTCGATGGAGAACCGGTAGTCGGTGAAGCCCAGGGCGGCCAGCACGTCCATGTCCTCGCGCCAGCGGTGGTAGCTGTCGCAGGCGTCCAGGCTGGGCTCCTGGATGTGGGTGCCCGCGGTGTGTTCCTTGACCCACCAGTCGCAGTTGGTGTTGTTGCCCTCGATCTGGTGGGCGGCGGTGGAGGCGCCCCACAGGAAGCCTTCGGGGAACGGGACCTGGGTGTGAGTCATCGCGGAATGTCCTTCCGGTGCGTGAAAAGGGTGTGGCCGACGCGGGGTGTGGGGTGCGCGGCCTCGTACGTTTCGGTGGGGCGGCGGTCTCGTGCGGGCCGGTCCTGCGGCCCGGCCGGTCGAGCCGGTTCGCGTGCGCCGGTTCCGTGGGCCGGTCCCATGAACCGGCTCGTGGGACCGGCCGCCCGGGGCAACCTCCCCGAGGCAGTCCTCGAAGCGGTCTTCGGAGAGGCGTGCCGTGGTGCGGGCCGCTACTTCATGCCCGCCGTGGCGATGCCCTGGGTGAAGTGCCGCTGGAGCGCGATGAAGACGACCAGGACCGGCAGCACGATCAGGAACGAGCCGGCCATCAGCATGCCGTTGGAGCCGCCCGCCTTGTTGGGGTCGGTGGCGAAGGTGGCCAGCGCGACCGGCAGGGTGTACTTGTCGGGGTCGTTGGTCGCGATGAGCGGCCAGACGAAGTTGTTCCAGGAGCCCAGGAACGTGAAGATCGAGAGCGTCGCCAGGGCGGGCTTCACCAGCGGCATGACGATCCGCCAGAAGATGTACCACTCTCCGGCGCCGTCCATCCGGGCCGCTTCCAGCAGCTCGTCCGGGATCGACTGCATGAACTGCCGCATCAGGAAGACCCCGAACGCCCCGGCGGCGAACGGCAGCACCAGACCGGCGTACGAGTCGATCAGCTGGAGCTTGCTCATCAGCACGAACAGCGGCAGCAGCATCAGGTTGCCGGGCACCATCAGCGCGCCGAGGACCAGCCCGAAGATCTTGTTGCGTCCGGCGAAGTTCAGCTTGGCCAGGGCGTACCCGAGCATCGAGCAGAACACCAGATTCGAGACGGTGACCAGCACTGCCACGATCAGCGAGTTCATGAAGTACAGCGGCAGATCGAGCTTGTCGAGCAGGTCCCGGAAGTTGTCCAGGGTCCACTCGGTCGGGAGCCACACCGGCGGGCTGGCCGCCAGGTCCTGCGGTGTCTTGAAGGCGGAGACCGCCATCCAGAGGAACGGCGCCGACATGACCAGCAGGCCGACGGAGAGCAGGACGTAGACGAGGACGCGCCCGGGGCCGCCGGACCGGTCCTTGCCGGCCGGCCGCCGCGAGCCCCCGGACCCCGACGGCAGTGGACCCCCGGACTTCTTCTCCGGCGCCGTCGGAACGGCGCCCGGTGCACTGGTGGCGCTCATTTCGTGTTGTCCTTCAGCAGTCGGAGCTGCAGCACCGTGATGCCCATGATCACTACGAAGAGGACATACGCCATGGCGCTCGCATAGCCCATGTGGAAGAAGTTGAAGCCCTCGCGGTACATGTTCAGCGAGACGGTGAGAGTGGAGTCCGAGGGGCCGCCCTGGGTCATCACGAACGGTTCCTCGAAGACGTTGAGGTAGCCGATGGTGGTGATCACCGTGGCGTAGAGCAGTGTGGGGCGCAGCAGGGGCACGGTGATGCCCTTGAACTCCTGCCACACACCGGCCCCGTCCAGCCGCGCGGCCTCCCGGACCTCGGTGGGGATGGCCTGGAGACCGGCGATGAAGAGCACCATGACCGTACCGAGGTTGCGCCAGACCGCCATCGCGATCATGGAAGGCATGGCGAGCGTCTCGGAGCCCAGGAAGTCGGGCGCGGTGAGACCCACCTCGGAGAAGAGGCCCGCGACGAGTCCGTCGGTCGGGTCGAGCACGAACCGCCAGACCACGGCGACCGCGACGATGGTGGTGACCACCGGGGCGTAGAAGCCGACGCGGAAGAAGGTCCGGGCCCGGTCGATGCCGTTGTTCAGCAGCACGGCGACGATCAGCCCCAGGGAGATCGTCAGGGGGACCCCGACCACCACGAAGTACGCCGTGTTGAACAGCGACTTGAGGAACTTTTCGTCGCTGAAGAGATTGACGTAGTTCTCGAAGCCGACGAAGTTCGCGTCCCACGGGTGCGTGACATTGCGCAGCCCGAAGTCCGTGAAGCTCATCGCCAGCGTCGCCAGGATCGGGAACGCCATGAAGACGAGGAAGAGGACGAGGAAGGGGGTGGAGAACAGCCAGCCGGCCAGGTTCTGCACGCCCATCGACGACTTCTTGCCACCCCGGCGACCCACGGGCCCGGTGGCCGGGGACCCGGAGGTCCCCGGCCCGGCCTGCACCGTGGCCGACTCCGCGGCCTTTGAGGTCATGGTGCGCATGACTCCTACTTCACGAGACCTTGATTACTTCACGAGACCTTCGATTTCGGACTGAGCCGTCTTCAGCGCGTCCTCGGCGGACGCCTTGCCCTGGGTGACCTTGCCGATGGCCTGGTCGACCTTGTCGGTGATCTCGGTCCAGTTGGACAGCGAGGGGGAGGCCTTCGCGGTGTCCATCTGCTTCTTGAAGACCTGGAGGGCGGCGTCGTCGGCGAGGTCGCCGGAGGTCCAGGCGGAGGTGTTGGCCGGCAGGTCCTTGGTGCGCTTGTACCAGTCGGCCTGGCCCTTGGTGTCGGTCAGGTACTTGATGAACTCCGTGGCGGCGGCCTTGTGCTCGCTGTCCTTGGAGATCACCAGGGACGAACCGCCGGCCATGGAGACGGAGGACTTGTCGGCGGGCACGTTCGCCACCGCCCACTTGCCGTCGATCTGCGGCTGGCCCTCGTTCAGCAGGGTGACGTGCCAGGGGCCGCCGAAGAACATCGGGACACGGCCGTTGCCGAAGTCCTTCACCACGTCGTAGCCGGGCTGCACGGACTTGTTGGAGAGGCCCTTGTCGAAGTAGGAGCCGTACTCCTTGAGCGCCTTGACGGCCTCGGGGCTGTCGATGACGACCTTGCCCTTGTCGTCGACGATCTCGCCGCCGGCGGAGTAGAGGAAGGAGTAGAAGTTCTGCACCGTGTCCAGGCCGCTCGGCTGGATGGACAGGCCCCACTTGGTCCCGGCCTTCTTCTGGTAGGCCGTGGCGAGGTCCTGCATCTCCTTCCAGTTGGTCGGAGCCTTGGTGACACCGGCCTTCTCGGCCAGGTCGGTGCGGTAGTAGAGGACGCGGGTGTCGACGTACCACGGCACGCCGTACGCCTGGCCGTCCACCTCGCCCTGCTTCCAGCCGGACGGGAAGAAGTCCTTCTCGTCGAACTTCTTGGTGTCGACCGGCTCCAGGACGCCGAGTTCGGCGAACTCGCCCATGTAACTGCCGCCCATCTGCGCCACGTCCGGCAGGGTGCCGGCGGCAGCGGCGGAGACCAGCTTCTGGTGGGCGACGTCCCAGCCGACCGGGGTGACCTTCACGGTCACGTTCGGGTTGGCCTTGGTGTACTCCTTGGCCACATCCGTGAGTTTCTCGCCCTCGGCGCCCATGGCCCAGACGGTGATCGTCTGCTTCTCGTCCGCCGCGACGCCGTCGCCACCGGAACTGCCGCACGCGGTGACACCGAAGGTGAGCGCGGCGGCGACGGCGATCGCGACCGAGACGTTTCTGGTGGTGCGGGGCATGGAGGGCTCCTCCTTGAGCAATCCGGATGTATGCGCTGCCTGTAAGCGCATACATCACTCTGCGGCAGGAATTCGGAATTCCGCAAGAGGGTGCTAGGTCACACTCGTGCAACGTGCCGGACACCTGGACGTTCGACTTGGCACGTTAGATGCACTGTTTGTGGAATTGGTAATGAAGTGACCGATTGGCGGATGAATATGACGGATTGCATGTAAAGGGTCACGGATTGTGCGGGGGTGCGGGGTGACGGCTTCGGTACTGTCGCGACCATGACTTCGTTCGAACACGATTTCCCCTTCGATCCGTCCTACGGGCGCACGCTCGACGACCTGCTCCGCGTCCCCGCCCCCGCCACCGCCCCGGATGACTTCGACGCCTTCTGGCGGGCCCGGTACGCGCAGGCGCGCGCGGTCGCCACGGAGCCGGAGCTGGGGCCGCTGGAGGAGGAACGCGACGGCGTACGGATCCACGGGGTGACGTTCACGTCGGTCGGCGGGGTGCGGCTCGGCGGCTGGGTCGCGCTGCCCGCCGAGGGGGCGTCGGCGGAGTACGGATTCGTCATCGGGCACGGGTACGGCGGCCGCGCGGAGCCCGGCCCCGACGTGCCGCTGCCGCTGCCCCGGTCGGCGGCGATCCTGCCGTGCGTACGGGGTCTGCCCGCGCGCGGCCTGCGGCAGGACGTGCCGGACACCTCCGCCCGGCACGTCCTGCACGGCATCGCCTCGCGCGACACCTACGTCATAGGTGACTGCGTGGCGGACCTGTGGTGCGCCGCGTCGGCGCTGAACGAACTGGTCCCGGAGACGGACCCCCGGGCGGGCGGCCCGCGGCTCGGCTACCTCGGCGAGAGCTTCGGCGGCGGGCTCGGCGCCCTGGCCCTGCCGTGGGACGACCGGTTCGGCGCCGGGCAGTTGACGGTGCCCACGTTCGGCAACCACCCGCTGCGGCTCACCCTGCCCTGCGCGGGGAGCGGGGAGGCGGTGCGCGGACACCACCGCACGCACCCGGAGGTCACCGAGGTGCTGCGGTACTTCGACGCCGCCACGGCCGCGACCCGGCTGGAGCTGCCGGTGCTGGTGGCAGCGGCGCTCTTCGACCCGTCGGTGCCGCCGCCGGGACAGTTCGCCGTGCACAACGCCCTGCCCGGTGAGCGTGAACTCCAGGTGCTGAGCGCGGGGCACTTCGAGCACCCGGGGCGGGCGGCGGAGACGGAGGAGCTGCACGCGGCCCGGCGGCGGTTCTTCGGGGCGCACCTGAAGGCGTGAGGGCGGCGGGCGGGTCCGGTGGGGCCCGTCCGGCGACTCGCTCCGGCCGGCGGGGCCGGCGGGCGCGTTCCGGCGGTCCGGGCCGGGCCGTGGGCGGGTCCGGCGGGTCGGTCCGGGGCGAGTTCCCACGGGCCGGTCCCGGCGGACAGCGTTCGTGGTCCCGGCGGACGTCGTTCCCGCGGGCGCGCGCCGCTCCGGGCGACCGCGGCTCGCGCGTCGTACTTGCGCGGGTGCGGGTGCGGGTGCGGGTGCGGGTGCGGGTGCGGGTGCGGGTGCGGGTGCGGGTACTGGTTCCGGTGCTCGTTCCGGTCAGGCGCAGCCGCAGCTGGCGCGGCGGACCACGGACACCGGCAGCATCAGCGACACCGGCTCCCGCCCGCTGTCGCCCAGTCGCTGCACCAGCAACTCGACCGCCTGGTCGCCGAGTCGGCGGATCGGCTGGCGGACGGTCGTCAGCGAAGGGCGGACGATCCGGCTCAGCGGAATCCCGTCGAACCCGGTCACCGCGACGTCCTCCGGCACCCGCACCCCCCGCCGCTCCAGCGCCCGCAACGCGCCCACCGCCATCTGGTCGTTGGCGAAGAGCATGGCCTCGGGCCGTTCGCCCTTCCGGTCCAGCAGCGCCTCGGCGGTCCGCGCGCCCTCCGCCTGCGTCATGATCTCTGCCCGCAGGTCCGGCGCGTCCGGCACCGGCAGCCCGGCGTCGCGGCACGCCTCCCGGAAGCCGCGGAACCTCGCCTCGGCGTCCGGCGACTCGACCTCGCCACCGACGAAGGCGAGCCTGCGCAGCCCGTGGTCCTCGATCAGATGGCGGGCCAGCTCGCGCTCCCCGTCGGCGTTCGCGACGACGATGTGGTCGAGATGGTCGATCTCGCGCGGCCCCGCGAGCATCACCACCGGCAGCCGCCGCGAGATCACTTCGAGGTCCTCGGTCGGCACGGTCCGCGCCAGCACGGCGAACCCGTCGACCCGGCCCGCCACCTTCGCGACGCTCTCCGGTCCACCCTCCAGTGACGCGGCGATCAGCAGCGCGTACCCGTGGCGGCGCGCCGCCCGCTCCATGCCGCGGATGATCTGGTCGGAGTAGAGCATCACCGCGTCGTCGGCGTCGCTGTCCGCCTCCGCGTCGGCCTCGGCGTCGGGGTCGGCCATGTCGGGGAAGCAGAGACCGAGCACGCCGGTGGTCCGGCTGGCCAGACCGCGGGCGTTCCCGCTGGGTACGTACCCGAGCTGGCGGGCGGCTTCGAGGACCCGCTCACGGGTCTGGGCGCGTACCGAATCGGGGGTGCGGTAGACCCGGGAGACCGTGGCAATGGAGACGCCCGACCGCTCGGCGACGTCATACACCGTTGGGGCGCTCACTCGATCGACCGTCCGTCCGTTCCCTCTCGCGCCCGTACGTCCCTGCCGCCGCACGTGCCGACCTTCGTTTGAAAGCGCATTCACCCTAGATCGCTGGTCACGCGAGGGGCAAGAGCGTCCGAAGGAATGACAGGCAGCCCTGCAAGGTGGCTGACCGCGGGTCGCCAAGAACGACTGGCTCGCCGAGGCACTCGCCGCCGAGCTGGACGACGAGGAGCGCCGCACGGTCGCCCAGGCCGCGGAGCTGCTCGACCGGCTGGCGGGGGCGTGAGCGGGAGCTCGTCGAGGACACCCCGGTGCGCGGGCGCGTGTGCGGCCGGTATTGCGCTGCGCGGGTGAGCTTCGGGGAGCCCCCGCCGTGTCTGCGCCGCCTCATGCGGGTGTGCGCTTTCAGTGGATGGGCGAACCAGTGTGATCAACTGCATATGCCATCCAAAACGCACAAATCCGGCCCGTCCCGGTGCGGGTGGGTCGGGCCGGCCCCGGAGGTATCAGCCATGTCCCACGTCGGCGTCCCGTGGGGGACGGCCCGTAAGCGCCGTTCGCTCGCGCTCCTCACGACGGGTGTGCTGACGCTCCCCGTACTGGCAGGCTGCACCGCCGACGACAGCGGATCGGCGACGGCCGCCGCCGCTCCCCAGGACATCGCGGTCGCGGGCCGGGGCTCGGTCGCCGCCGGGGGGACGGTCCACTGGGCGATCGACTCCGTGCCCGCCACCCTCAACGCGTTCCAGGCCGACGCCGATGGCTCCACCACCCGCATCACCGGCGCCGTGCTGCCGACCCTGTTCCCGCTGGACGCCCGGGGCAGGCCGCAGCTCAACCCGGACTACCTGGAGTCCGCGAAGGTGATCGAGCGCGAGCCCCGGCAGGTGGTCAGCTACAAACTCGACCGGAAGGCGGTGTGGAGCAACGGCCGGCGGATCGGGGCGCCCGACTTCGTCGCCCAGTGGCGGGCGCTGAGCGGCAGGAACTCGGCGTACTGGACCGCGCGCAACGCCGGATACGACCGCATCGCGAAGATCGAGCGCGGCGCCGACGACCTGGAGGTCCGGGTCACCTTCGCCAAGCCCTACGCGGACTGGCGGTCGCTGTTCTCCCCGCTGTACCCGAAGGAGGTGACCGGCGCCCCGAACAACTTCAACGACGGCGCGCGGACCGCCCTGGCGGTCACGGCCGGACCGTTCCGGCTGAGCGGCGTGGACACGAAGGCGGGCGAAGTCACTCTTGTCCGTGAGCCGCGCTGGTGGGGGAAGCCGGCCAAGCTCGAATCGCTCGTCTTCCGCGCCGTCGCGCCGAAGGACCGCGTCCAGGCCCTGACCGAGCGCAAGGTCGAGGTCGCCGACATCGACGCCGGCACGGCCAACCGGGTCGCCTCCGCGGCCCGCGGTAACGGTCCGAACGGACAGCCCCTCGCCCACGGGCCCGGGGCCGCGGACGACCCGGCCGCCGCGATGCGGTCCTGGGCCATGGCGTACGGCTCGGACGAGACGGAGGCGGCCGCCGCGCGGGCGGCCAGGGAGAAGGCCCGGGCCGCCGCGGAGGCGTACACGGCCGAGCAGAACGCGCTGCGCTCGTACGCGGTCCGCAAGTCGCTGGAGCCCGCGTACACCCAGCTCGCGCTCAACGGCGGGTCCGGGCCGCTCTCCGACGAGCGGGTGCGGCGCGCGGTCGCCCGGGCCCTGAACCGGCAGGAACTCGTCGACACCGTACTCAAGCCGCTCGGCCTGCCCGCCGTGCCGCTCGGCAGCCACGTCGCCCTGGCGGGGCAGCCCGGGTACCGGGACGGCAGCGGCGCGCTGGGCGGCGAGGACAAGGAGGAGGCACGGGCCCTGCTGGCCGACGCGGGCTGGACCCGCGAGGGCGCGGTCAAGAAGCCGGGCAGCGCGAAGGCGGGCAGCGAGGCCGAGAAGAAGAACGACAAGGAAGGCAAGAACGGCCGGAGCGGCAACGAGGACCGGAGCGGCAGCGAAGGCCGGAGCGGCGTCGAGGGCGCGGACGGCGACGACGGCGGGAACGGCGGCCGCGGCGACGGTCTGTACATCGTGGGGGACGACGGCAAACCCGGTGACGCGGACGGAACCACCGCCGGCCTGCGGATCCTCGCCCCCGCCCCCGCCGCAGCGGCCCACAGAGCCGCCCTCCTGCGGCAGGCCGGGCACCTGGCCGGAACCGGCGTCCCCGAGGGCGCCACCACCACGATCGCCGCACAGGACCAGCGGCCCGGCGGCGCGGCCGGTGCCTATGCCCCCGCCGGGACCGCCGCTCCGGCCCCGGAGACCGGACGCGGTCCGCTCGGCAAGGACGGCCAGCCGCTGAACCTGCGCTTCGTCCTGCCGTCCGGGCCCGGGTCGGAGCCGCTGCGCGCGGTCGGCGGCAAGATCTCGGCGATGCTCGACTCGATCGGCATCGGCACGTCGATCACCAGGGTCTCCGACGACAGCTACTTCCGGGATCACATCGCCGCCGGCGACTACGATCTGGCGCTCTACTCCTGGCCCGCCACCGCCTACCCGGCGACCGACAACCGTCCGATCTACGCCAAGCCGATGCCCGCCGGTGACGGTTCGCTGGTGGTCGAGCAGAACTACACCCGCGTGGGCACGGATCGCATCGACCAGTTGTTCGACAAAGCGGTCTCCGAGCTGGACGAGGGGGCAGCCCGGGACCTGATGAACCAGGCGGACGCCAGGATCTGGGCCGCCGCGGGCTCGATCCCCCTCTATCAGCGGCCGCAGCTCGTGGCGGCCGACAAGCGGCTGTTGAACGTCGGGGCCTTCGGCTTCGGGACGCCCCGCTACCAGGACATCGGCTTCAAGCGCCCGCAGCCCGCAGGGCCCCCGGCGCAACGCAAGCGGTAGCCGCAGGCACCGACCACGGCCACACCGTGCCGGGTGCGAGACGTACAAGGACAAGACGCACAAGCGATGAAGGAGCAGCAGGTCAGAGCGGCGCCAGAAGCTCAGAACCAGCTCAAGTCCCTTGCCCGCCCGGCTTTCCGGCGGGCAAGGTCGTGAGCACCCGCTGACCCGGGTGGCCGCTCACTCCCCCCACCTCCGGGCCTCGTCCCGGAGTCCAGCCGCTGCGGAGCCCCACCTCCGGAGCCGCTCAAGTCCCGTGTCAGACGTCCCACCGGGGACCGTGGCCGTGTCCTTCGGTGAAATCCGTCGGAAGACATGGCCACGGTGATGCGAACGAGGACCGCGCCGCATCGCGGTGAGCGCGTACGCCGACGGGGACGACGGGAGCGGGCGGCCGAGACCGACCGGGGCCGCGGCGGGCATGGATCCGCCGCGGTCCGGCGGGCGGGACACCGGGCCCCGGCCCCGTCCGGAGCCCGCCGCGACCTCCGTTCCGGGGGCGGCGGGAATTCGCCGGGGAAGCCGCTACGGCGTCGGCCCTTTACGATGGTGGGTAGCCGTGGCGCGTACGCCCGGCGGGCGTACGAGGACCCGAGAGCGACTGAGACGCCTGATCCCACGATCCGAGAGAAGCTCAAGCCACACATGCCCACGCGCCATGACATCCGTAACGTAGCCATCGTCGCCCACGTCGACCATGGCAAGACCACCATCGTCGACGGCATGCTCAAGCAGGCCGGTGCCTTCGGCGCGCACCAGCTCGACTCCGTGGACGACCGCGTCATGGACTCGAACGACCTGGAGCGTGAGAAGGGCATCACGATCCTCGCCAAGAACACGGCGGTGAAGTACCACCCCAAGGACGGCGGGGACCCGATCACGATCAACATCATCGACACCCCCGGCCACGCCGACTTCGGTGGCGAGGTCGAGCGCGGTCTGTCGATGGTCGACGGCGTGGTGCTGCTGGTGGACTCCTCCGAGGGCCCGCTCCCGCAGACGCGTTTCGTGCTGCGCAAGGCACTCCAGGCACGGCTCCCCGTCATCCTGTGCATCAACAAGACGGACCGTCCCGACTCCCGCATCGACGAGGTCGTGAACGAGGCGTACGACCTCTTCCTCGACCTGGACGCGGACGAGGACCAGATCGAGTTCCCGATCGTCTACGCCTGCGGCCGTGACGGCATCGCCTCGCTGACCAAGCCGGAGGACGGCACCGTCCCGGCCGACTCGACCAGCCTGGAGCCGTTCTTCTCGACGATCCTCCAGCACATCCCGGCCCCGCGGTACGACGACGAGGCCCCGCTGCAGGCCCACGTCACCAACCTGGACGCGGACAACTTCCTCGGCCGTATCGCGCTGCTCCGCGTCGAGCAGGGCGAGCTGCGCAAGGGCCAGACGGTCGCCTGGATCAAGCGCGACGGCTCGGTCCAGAACGTCCGCATCAGCGAGCTGATGATGACCGAGGCGCTCACCCGCAAGCCGGCCGAGGTGGCGGGCCCCGGTGACATCTGCGCCGTCGCCGGTATCCCCGACATCATGATCGGCGAGACCCTGGCCGACCCGGAGAACCCGATCGCGCTGCCGCTGATCACGGTCGACGAGCCGGCGATCTCCATGACCATCGGTACGAACACCTCGCCGCTGGTCGGCCGCGGTGGCACCGGCAAGGGCGCGGACGCCAAGTCCGCCGTCAAGGACCGCAAGGTCACCGCCCGCCAGGTGAAGGACCGCCTGGACCGCGAGCTGATCGGTAACGTCTCGCTCCGCGTCCTCGACACCGAGCGTCCGGATGCCTGGGAGGTCCAGGGCCGTGGTGAGCTCGCGCTCGCCATCCTGGTCGAGCAGATGCGTCGCGAGGGCTTCGAGCTCACCATCGGCAAGCCGCAGGTCGTCACCAAGGATGTCGACGGCAAGGTCCACGAGCCGGTCGAGCGCATGACGGTCGACGTGCCCGAAGAGCACATGGGCGCCGTCACCCAGCTCATGGGCGTCCGCAAGGGCCGCATGGACAACATGTCGAACCACGGCTCCGGCTGGGTCCGCATGGAGTTCGTCGTCCCGTCCCGCGGCCTGATCGGCTTCCGCACGGAGTTCCTGACCCAGACCCGCGGCACGGGCATCGCCCACTCGATCCACGAGGGCCACGAGCCCTGGTTCGGCCCGCTGCAGACCCGTAACAACGGCTCCCTGGTCGCCGACCGCGCCGGTGCGGTCACCGCCTTCGCGATGACCAACCTCCAGGAGCGCGGCGTGCTGTTCACCGAGCCCGGCACCGAGGTGTACGAGGGCATGATCGTCGGCGAGAACTCGCGCTCCGACGACATGGACGTGAACATCACCAAGGAGAAGAAGCTCACGAACATGCGGTCCTCGTCGGCCGACTCGTTCGAGGCGATCGTCCCGCCGCGCAAGCTCTCCCTGGAGCAGTCGCTGGAGTTCTGCCGCGACGACGAGTGCGTCGAGGTGACCCCGGAGGCCGTCCGCATCCGCAAGGTCAACCTGGACGCCCGCGAGCGCGCCCGCACCGCCTCGCGCGCCAAGCGCTGACGCCGGCCAGTACCTTTCGGCCTCCGCCAGTCCCTTTCGGCCCGGCCCCTGCGCACACGGTGCGCAGGGGCCGGGCCGCTTTCGGGGAACGTCTTTTGACGGCCCGGCGGCATCCCGTGACGGTCACCGGCACGGCCCGTGTCGCCCCGTCAGCGGGCCCTCCGGAACCGGGGGCGCGGGTTCCTCAGACATTCAACCCGTTTTCTTCGATCGGATGTCCGGTTATCGGGCGTCGCTCTCCGGAACATGCATTAACGGTCCGGTTCGGGGGTGTCTGTCTAGGATCGCTTTGTCCGTATTTCGGGTCTACGCGTGCGGTTGATGTTGCCAAAACGAGACCCTTTAGGTGTGGTTTACGGCCCAGCCGTCCTTAATAGTTGGCTCGATGAGCTCGGGTCAATGGGTCACGCACTGTGGGGAGTGCCGACTCACGAGCACACTCGGGGCACTGAACGATCGCCGTCAGGGGTGTCGGTGTATCACTCCAGTGTCCTTCTTGAAGTCAAAAGTGGACTCATGAGGAGGAAACCCATGCGTGGTGCCAAGAGCGCCAAGTGGGTCGCGGGAGCGGCAATCATCGCCCTGTCCGCGACCGCCTGTGGCGGCGGGGACGGCGACAAGAACGAGGGCGCCGGTAAGGGGGGCAATGGCGGCACGTTCCGGCTCGGCATCACCGAGCCCGTTTCCATCGACCCGGTGAACGCCCAGGAATCCGAGGGCATGCTCGTCACCCGGGCCATCTTCACTCAGCTGTACGACGTGGCCACGGACGGCAAGCTCATCCCGAAGCTCGCCGAGTCCGGCACGTCCGAGGACGGCAAGACCTGGACGTTCAAGGTCAAGGCCGGCACGAAGTTCACCAATGGTGAGACGGTCGACGCCGAGTCGTTCATCCGCGGCTGGACCCGTGTCGCCGCCAAGGCGTCGGCCTCCGACGTCTCGTACCACATGGCCGGCATCAAGGGCTACGAGGACCTCAAGGGCGGCAAGACCGACAAGTTCGCCGGTCTGTCCGCTCCGGACGCCAACACCCTCAAGGTCGAACTGTCCGAGGTCGACTTCGAGTTCGACAAGAAGACCGCCCACGCGGCCTTCAGCCCGGTCCCGAAGGTCGCCGGCGCCGGTAAGAACAAGAAGTACAACGGTGCCCCGATCGGCAACGGCCCCTTCAAGATGGAGGGCAACTGGGAGCACAACAAGTCGATCAACCTCGTCCGCAACGACGACTACGGCCTGAAGAAGGCCAGCCTGGACAAGGTCGAGCTCAAGATCCTCAACCCGAGCAACAGCTCCCAGCTCGAGTACACGGGCTTCCAGTCGGGTCAGTTCGACTTCGCCCGTATGCCCACGCCGCAGCTCTCGGTCGCCAAGGCCAAGTACGAGCCGCAGGGCCAGTGGTACTCGGCCGATTTCTCCGGCATCAACTACCTGGTCGCGTTCAACAAGAACAAGCCGCTGAACAACGCCGACGCGCGCAAGGCGATCTCGTACGCGATCGACCGCGAGGCCATCGCCAAGTCCGTCTTCCAGGGCATGCAGAAGCCGGCCACCGCGTTCCTTCCGCCGTCCTTCGCCGACACCTACCAGGCCGGTGTCTGCACCTCCTGCCTCAAGCAGGACAAGGCCAAGGCCAAGGAGCACGCCGAGAAGGGCGGCCTGAAGCCGGGCACGACCATCAACTTCGGCTACAACACCGGTGCCGGCCACGAGGAGTGGGTCCAGGCCGTCGGGGCGCAGCTGAAGGAGGTCCTCGGCCTCAACGTCAAGCTGAACGGCAAGCCGTTCAAGGAGGCCCTGGCCGTACAGCAGGAGAAGAGCACCGACGGTCTGTGGCGTTCGGCGTGGACCGCCGACTACCCGACCGCGGACAACTTCCTCGCCCCGCTGCTGAGCACCGACGGCATCGGTGAGGACCCGTCGACCGGCAAGGCGCAGGGCGACAACCGCGGCCGCTACTCGAACCCCAAGTTCGACAAGCTGCTCGACCAGGCCCGTTCCGAGAAGGACGCCGCCAAGCGCGCCTCTCTGTACCAGCAGGCCGAGAAGATCGCGCTCGACGAGGACCAGGGCGTCATCCCGCTGTGGCAGCGCACGCAGTACCGCCTGGTGAACACGAAGAAGTTCGGCAACTTCAAGATGAACTTCTTCGAGGACCCGGACCTCGCGGAGATCACGCTCAAGTAAGAGCCTTCTTCAGCAGGTAGGCGAAGGCCGTGGAGTCGGAGTAACTTCTTCGGCTTCCACGGCCTTCGCCCAGTACCGGGCGTACCCCCCTAGCGGCGCCCGGCAGCGGCCGCTCTCCCGACCGGATGATGCCGCCCATCCCCACGCTCAGTATGTGAAGGAGGCATCGTGGGCAGATATGTGATCCGCCGGCTCGGGCAGATGATCGTCGTCCTCTTCGGTGCGACCGTTGTTCTTTTCTGCTGTCTGTTCATCCTGCCCGGCGACCCCGTGGGTTCGCTCGGTGGCGACAAGGCCCGTGACCCGGCCGTCGTGGCCGAGCTTCGGGAACGCTACGGACTCAATGATCCACTGCCGGTGCAGTACGGTCACTTCGTCCAGAATCTGGCCAAGGGCGATCTCGGTGAGGACTACACCCAGGGCCGCCCGGTGACCGAGATCCTGAAGCCGAAGCTCGCGAACACCGCACAGCTGGCCATCGCGGCCATCGTCATCGACATCGCGATCGGCGTCTTCGCGGGCCTGATCGCCGCGTTGTTCAGATATTCATTCTGGGACGTGTTGATCACACTACTGACCACGTTGGCCGTCGGATTCCCATCCTTCATCATCGGTATGGTCCTGCAGAAGTTCTTCGTGGTGGACCTCCAGTGGTTCCCGCTGATCTCCGACGGCTCCTTCAACTCCCTGGTCCTGCCCGCCTTCACCCTCGCGATCCTCGACGCGGCACTGGTGGCGAGACTCATGCGCGGCACCATGCTGGAGGTGCTGCGGGCCGACTACGTCAAGACGGCCATCGCCAAGGGCCTGCCTCGGCGCACGGTTCTCGTCAAGCACGTGATGCGCAACTCGATCATCCCGGTCGTCACCTACCTGGGCATCTCCTTCGGCAGCCTGCTCGGTGGTGCGCTCATCACCGAGGCGATCTTCAACTGGGACGGCATCGGGCTCGCCCTGGTGCAGGCGGTCCAGCAGCAGAACAACCCGATCATCATCGGCGTGGTGACCTTCGGCGTCGGCGTGTTCGTCCTGCTCAACCTGATCGTCGACCTCTTGTACGCGGTCCTCGACCCGCGCATCCGTCTCGCCTGAACCCAGGCAGCCCGTTCTAGGAGTCACACCCATGACTGAGCTCACCAAGAGCACAGCGGAGGCGGGGACCGCTCAGAAGGCGGCCGCTCCGGCCGAGGCCGAGCCGGCGATCGCCCGCGTCACCCAGTGGGGCGAGATCCGTCACCGCTTCATGGCCAACAAGCTGGCCGTGGTCGGCCTCGTGCTGGTCGTCCTGCTGTTCCTGACCGCCGCTCTGGCACCGCTGCTGGCGCCGTACGACCCGCTGGCGCAGGACCTCAACAACACCCTCCAGGCGCCGGGCGGCGACCACCTCCTCGGCACCGACGCGCTCGGCCGCGACCAGCTGTCGCGCATCATCTACGGCGCCCGCATCGCCGTCATCATCGGTCTCGCCTCGATCTTCCTGGCCTCCCTCATCGGCATCATCATCGGTTCCCTCGCCGGATACTTCGGCAAGGCCACCGACTCGGTGCTGATGCGCATCGCGGACGTCTTCTTCGCCTTCCCGCTGCTGATCGGTGCCATCGTCATCATCATCGCGATGGGCCGCGGCGTCGCCCCGGTGATCATCTCGCTGGCGGTCTTCTCCTGGCCGACCGTCTCCCGACTGCTGCGCAGCTCGATCCTGTCGGTCCGTGAGGCGGACTACGTGCTCGCCGCCCGCGCGCTGGGCGCCAGCACCTCGCGGATCATCATCCGGCACATCATTCCCAACTCCATCGCCGCCGTGATGGCGTACGCCGCCTTCAGCGTCGGCAGCGCGATCGTGGCCGAGGCATCGCTGTCCTTCCTGGGCGTCGGCGTCAGCCCCGAGGTCGCGGAGTGGGGCAACATGCTGTCGGCCGCCAAGGACTTCCTCGGTGTGAAGGACTACCTCTGGGTGTATCCCTCCATCGCGATCGTCCTGACCGTCCTTGGTTTCGTTTTCGTCGGTGACGGGCTGCGCGACGCCCTTGACCCGAAGCTGCGCTGAGAGGGCGGCACCACGACATGACTACTTCACACGTCACTGCGGAGGCGCCGGGCAGGCGCTCCGGCGACGCCGACACGCCCGTCCTCGAAGTGCGCGACCTGCACGTCGAGTTCAAGACCCGCGAAGGCATCGTCAAGGCCGTCAACGGCGTCAACTACAGCGTCCGTGCCGGTGAGACGCTCGCCGTGCTCGGCGAGTCCGGCTCCGGCAAGTCCGTGACCGCGCAGGCGATCATGGGGATCCTCGACTCGCCCCCCGGGCGGGTCGCCAAGGGCGAGATCCTCTTCCGGGGGCAGGACATCCTCCAGCTCCCGGAGAACGAGCGGCGCAAGCTGCGCGGCCCGAAGATGGCGATGATCTTCCAGGACGCGCTCTCCGCGCTGAACCCGGTCTACTCGGTCGGCAACCAGCTCGGCGAGATGTTCCGGGTCCACCAGGGCATGTCCAAGAAGGACGCCAAGGTCAAGGCCATCGAGCTGATGGACCGGGTGAAGATCCCGGCCGCCAGCAGCCGGGTCAACGACTACCCGCACCAGTTCTCCGGCGGTATGCGCCAGCGCATCATGATCGCCATGGCGCTGGCCCTGGAGCCCGACCTGATCATCGCGGACGAGCCCACCACGGCGCTCGACGTGACGGTCCAGGCGCAGGTCATGGACCTGCTGGCGGAGCTGCAGCGCGAGTACAACATGGGCCTGATCCTGATCACCCACGACCTCGGCGTGGTCGCCGACGTCGCGGACAAGATCGCGGTCATGTACGCGGGCCGGATCGTCGAGCAGTCCCCGATCCACGAGCTGTACAAGCGCCCCGCGCACCCGTACACCCGCGGCCTGCTCGACTCGATCCCGCGCCTGGACCAGAAGGGCCACGAGCTCTTCGCGATCAAGGGCCTGCCGCCCAACCTGCTGAAGGCGCCGTCCGGTTGCGCCTTCAACCCGCGCTGCCCCAAGGCGCAGGACATCTGCCGCACCGACGTCCCGGCCCTGCTGCCGGTGACCGAGGCGGACGGCACCGAGCTGGTCGGCCGCAGCAGCGCCTGCCACTTCTGGAAGGAGCAGATCCATGGCTGAGGACAGCAAGAAGGCCGACGCCGTGGACGCCACCCCCAACGTCACCGAGGTGGACACGGCCGACGTCGCCACGGAGGCGGAGGCGGTCGCCGCCCTCGACGCCAAGGTGGACCGGGGCGAGCCCATCCTCCAGGTGCGCAACCTGGTCAAGCACTTCCCGCTGACCCAGGGCATCCTGTTCAAGAAGCAGATCGGCGCGGTCAAGGCGGTCGACGGCATCTCCTTCGACCTGTACCAGGGCGAGACGCTCGGCATCGTGGGCGAGTCCGGCTGTGGCAAGTCCACGGTCGCCAAGCTCCTGATGCTCCTGGAGACCGCCACCTCCGGCGAGATCTTCTACAAGGGCCAGGACATCACCAAGCTGTCCGGCAAGGCCCTCAAGGCCGTCCGCCGGAACATCCAGATGGTGTTCCAGGACCCGTACACCTCGCTCAACCCCCGTATGACGGTGGGCGACATCATCGGCGAGACGTACGAGATCCACCCCGAGGTGGCACCGAAGGGCGACCGCCGCCGCAAGGTCCAGGAGCTCCTGGACGTGGTGGGCCTGAACCCGGAGTACATCAACCGCTACCCGCACCAGTTCTCCGGCGGTCAGCGCCAGCGCATCGGCATCGCCCGCGGTCTCGCGCTCAACCCGGAGATCATCATCTGCGACGAGCCGGTCTCCGCGCTCGACGTGTCGGTGCAGGCGCAGGTCATCAACCTGATGGAGAAGCTCCAGGACGAGTTCAACCTCTCCTACCTCTTCATCGCGCACGACCTGTCGATCGTCCGGCACATCTCCGACCGCGTCGGCGTGATGTACCTGGGCAGGATGGCCGAGATCGGCACGGACGAGCAGATCTACGACCACCCGACGCACCCGTACACGCAGGCGCTGCTGTCGGCGGTCCCGGTGCCGGACCCGGAGGCCCGTGAGAACCGCGAGCGGATCATCCTCACCGGCGACGTGCCGTCCCCGGCGAACCCGCCGTCCGGCTGCCGCTTCCGCACCCGTTGCTGGAAGGCGCAGGACAAGTGCGCCGCGGAGACGCCGCTGCTGGCGGTGCCCGAGCGCTTCAAGTCGTCGGATTCGCCGGCCGCGCACGAGTCGGCCTGCCACTTCGCCGAGGAGAAGGACGTCGTCGGCGCGGCTTCGTGACCCGGCGCGTGCCGCGGCACGTATGACGCGGCGTGTGTGACACGGACGGCCCGGAACCCCCGAGGTTCCGGGCCGTCCGTCGTGTCCGGCCGTCCTGGCCGTCCCGGCCGTCGAGCCGGTGTCCGGCCGCACCGCCGCACGGACACTCACCGCGGTGTCCGACGCCCCGTCACCCTCCGCTCGTCCGGCGGAGTGGGGACGCGTCACACTCCGGCAGTCAGGTCGCCGTTGCGATACGGGACTTGAGTGACTGCCGAGGTCCGGTGGCCGGGCGCGGACGTGATCGTTTCCTTGTCGCGGGAAGGCGCCGGTCCGGTAACGCGCACGCGCTCGGCGGTGCCTGCCCGTCGGCGGTGCCTGCCGTCCGGTGAGTGCTCACTCCGTGCTGAGCCCGTTCCCTCTTGCTCCCCAGGTCGTAAGAGGGTCTCCCGCATGGCGTCGGTCCGTCAGATCGCCGCCCAGGGGCCCCTGGACCTCCGCCGGGCGGGCCCGCCCGGATCCCCGTCGGAGAGGTGACGGGTGCACACGTACGGCCGCCGACAAGGTGCGTGGGTCGTGACGGGAGGTGATATTCGACGAGAGGTGACGTCGAGTGAGGGTTCGGTGACATGAAGTGATGCGACCGGGCGCGAGGAGAAGGCACTCCATGCGCGGAGCCACACGGGCCGGATGGATCGCCTGCGCGGCGGTCGGCGCCCTGACGGCGACGTCATGCGGAGGCGGCGAGGAGCTCCGCGGCGGTCCCGACGGAATCGTGAGGTCCTCCTGGGGCGACCCGCAGAACCCGCTGGAACCGGCGAACACCAACGAGGTGCAGGGCGGCAAGGTCCTCGACATGATCTTCCGCGGGCTCAAGCGCTACGACCCGAGGACCGGCGCCGCCACCGACATGCTCGCCGAGCGGATCGAGACCAAGGACAACCAGAACTTCACGATCACCGTGAAGGACGGCTGGACGTTCAGCAACGGCGAGAAGGTCACCGCGAGGTCCTTCGTGGACGCCTGGAACTACGGCGCCCTGCTGAAGAACAACCAGAAGAACGCCTACTTCTTCGGCTACATCGACGGATACGCCAAGGTCCACCCGGCCGCCGGTCCCGCCACCGCGAAGACGCTCTCCGGCCTCGGGGTCGTCGACGACCGCACCTTCACGGTCAGGCTGTCGCAGAAGTTCTCCCTCTGGCCCGACACCCTCGGCTATCCCGCCTTCGCCCCGCTGCCCCGGGCCTTCTTCGCCGACCACGCCGGCTGGCTGGCCAAGCCCGTCGGCAACGGTCCGTACACCGTCGACTCGTACACCCGGGGCGCCGCCATGAGCCTGCGCAGATGGGACGCGTACCCCGGCCCCGACAAGGCGCGCAACGGCGGCATCGACCTCCAGGTCTACACCGACAGCAACACCGCCTACACCGACCTGATGGCCGGGAACGTCGACCTCGTCGACGACGTGCCCGCCGCACAGCTGAAGAACGTCAAGACGGACCTCGGCCCCCGCTACATCAACACCCCGGCCGGCATCATCCAGACCCTCGCCTTCCCCTTCTACGACCGGAAATGGGCCGCACCGAAGGCCGCCAAGGTCCGTCAGGGCCTGTCCATGGCCATCAACCGGGAGCAGATCACCCACCAGATCTTCCGGGAGACCCGCACCCCCGCCTCCGACTGGACCTCCCCGGTCCTCGGCGCGCACGGCGGCTTCAAGGAAGGGCTGTGCGGCGCGCCCTGCGCGTTCGACGCCGCCGGGGCCAAGAAGCTGATCCAGGAGGGCGGCGGCATCCCGGGAGGCCGGCTCACGATCACGTACAACGCGGACACCGGATCCCACAAGGAGTGGGTGGACGCCGTCTGCAACAGCATCAACCGGGTGATGGACGACAACAAGGCGTGCGTCGGCACCCCGGTCGGCACGTTCGCCGACTTCCGCGCCCAGGTGTCCCGGCAGCGGCTCACCGGCGCCTGGCGGTCGGGCTGGCAGATGGACTACCCGCTGATCCAGAACTTCCTCCAGCCGCTGTACTACACCGACGCCTCGTCCAACGACGGCAAGTGGAGCAGCAAGAAGTTCGACGGCCTGGTCGACCGGGCCAACGCCGAGTCCGACCGGGCCAGGGCCGTTACGACGTTCCAGGACGCCGAGAGGGTCCTGGCCGAGCAGGTGCCCGTCATTCCGCTCTGGTACCAGAACGGCAGCGCGGGCTACTCGGAGCGGGTGAGCGACGTGGCGCTGAACCAGTTCAGCGTCCCGGTGTACGAGGGGATCCGGGTCAAGTGACCCGCCGGGACCGGCATCCCGCCGTACGCCGCCGCCCCCGGCCACCGGGAACCGCACCCCGGCCCTCCGGAACCCGCCGCCCCCGCGACCCCCGGGAGCCCTCATGGGACGCTATGTGATCCGGCGGCTGCTGCAGATGATCCCGGTCTTCTTCGGCACCACGCTGCTCATCTTCCTCATGGTGAACGTGATGGGCGACCCCGTCGCGGGCCTCTGCGGCGAGCGCCGGTGCGACCCGGCCACCGCCGCCCGGCTCCGCTCGGAGTTCGGCCTCGACAAGCCCGTGTGGCAGCAGTACGCGACGTACATGGGCAACGTCTTCACCGGCGACTTCGGCACCGCGTTCAACGGGCAGAAGGTCACCGAGCTGATGGCCAGGGCCTTCCCCGTCACGATCCGGCTCACCGTCGTCGCGATCGTCTTCGAGATCGTCATCGGCGTCAGCCTCGGCGTCGTCACCGGACTGCGCCGCGGACGCCCCGTCGACACCACCGCCCTCGTCCTGACCCTGGTCGTCATCTCCGTCCCGACGTTCGTCACCGGCCTGCTGCTGCAACTCCTCCTGGGCGTCGAATGGGGCCTCGTCAAGCCCTCCGTCCCGCCGGGGGCGCCCGTCGACGCGCTCATCGTCCCCGGGCTCGTCCTCGCCTCGGTCTCCCTCGCGTACGTCACCCGCCTCACCCGGACCTCGATCGTGGAGAACGCCCGCGCCGACTACGTCCGCACCGCCGTCGCCAAGGGGCTTCCCCGGCGCCGCGTCGTCGTCCGGCACCTGCTGCGCAACTCGCTGATCCCCGTCGTCACGTTCATCGGCACGGACATCGGCGCCCTCATGGGCGGCGCGATCGTCACGGAACGGATCTTCAACATCCATGGCGTCGGCTACCAGCTCTACCAGGGCATCCTGCGCCAGAACTCCCAGACCGTCGTCGGTTTCGTCACCGTCCTGGTCCTCGTCTTCCTGACGGCCAACCTGCTCGTCGACCTGCTGTATGCCGTACTCGACCCGAGGATCCGCTATGCCTGAGCAGCAGACACCGGACGAGGCGATCTCACCGGGCGGCGCGGGCGGAGCGACGGGCCTCGCCCTGGAGGAGGGCACGACCCTCGAAAGGGCGCCCGGCGGCCCCGGGGGCACCGGACCCGCCGGGAAACCGCGCAGCCTGTGGTCCGACGCCCGGCGGGACCTGTGCCGCGACCCGGTCTTCCTCGCCTCCGCCCTGATCATCCTCTTCCTGGTGGTCATCTCGATCCGGCCGTCGCTGATCGCCGGCCAGGACCCCCTCGACTGCGACCTCGCCCGGGCCCAGGACGGCCCCCGCCCCGGGCACCCCTTCGGCTTCGACGGACAGGGCTGCGACGTCTACACCCGTACCGTCCACGGAGCCAGGAACTCCGTGACCGTCGGCATCTGCGCCACCCTCGGCGTCGCCCTGCTCGGCGGACTCCTCGGCGGTCTGGCGGGATACTTCGGCGGCTGGTGGGACGCCGTCCTCTCGCGCGTCACCGACGTCTTCTTCGGCATCCCCGTGGTCCTCGGCGGGCTGGTCTTCCTGTCCGTCGTCACCAGCTCCACCGTCTGGCCCGTGATCGGCTTCATCGTGCTGCTGGGCTGGCCGCAGATCGCCCGCATCGCCCGGGGCGCCGTGATCACCGCCAAACAGAACGACTACGTACAGGCGGCCCGGGCGCTCGGCGCCTCCCACACCCGGATGCTGCTGCGCCACATCGCCCCGAACGCCGTCGCGCCGGTGATCGTCGTCGCGACCATCGCGCTCGGTACGTACATCGCGCTGGAGGCGACCCTGTCGTTCCTCGGCGTCGGGCTGAGGCCGCCCGCCGTCTCCTGGGGCATCGACCTCTCCGCCGCCTCCCCGTACATCCGCAACGCCCCGCACATGCTGCTCTGGCCCGCCGGGGCCCTGGCGGTCACGGTGCTCGCCTTCATCATGCTCGGCGACGCGGTGCGCGACGCCCTCGATCCCAAGCTGCGCTGAGGAGCCCGCCATGCTGCTGGAAGTGCGCGATCTGTACGTGGAGTTCCGCACCCGCGACGGTGTCGCCGAAGCCGTCAACGGAGTCACCTGTGCCGTGGACGCGGGCGGGACACTGGCCGTGCTCGGCGAGTCCGGCTCCGGCAAGTCCGTGACCGCGCAGGCGATCATGGGGATCCTCGACTCGCCCCCCGGACGGATCGGCGGCGGCGAGATCCTCTTCAAGGGCCGCGACCTGCTGAGGATGGGCAGGGAGGAGCGCAGGAGGATCCGTGGCCAGGAGATGGCCATGATCTTCCAGGACGCGCTCTCCTCCCTCAACCCCGTCCTCGGCGTAGGGGAACAGCTCGGTGAGATATTCGTCGTCCACCGGGGGATGTCCCGCAAGGACGCCCGGACGAAGGCCGTCGAGCTCATGGACCGGGTCCGCATCCCGGCAGCGGGGCAGCGCGTCCGCGACTACCCGCACCAGTTCTCCGGCGGTATGCGCCAGCGCATCATGATCGCCATGGCGCTGGCCCTGGAGCCCGACCTGATCATCGCGGACGAGCCCACCACCGCCCTCGACGTGACGGTCCAGGCCCAGGTCATGGACCTGCTGGCGGAGCTCCGGCGCGAGTACGGCATGGGCCTGATCCTGATCACCCACGACCTCGGCGTGGTCGCCGACGTCGCGGACCGGATCGCCGTGATGTACGCGGGCCGGATCGTTGAATCGGCCCCCGTCCACGACATCTACCGGGCCCCGGCCCACCCGTACACCAAGGGCCTGCTCCGGTCGATCCCGCGCCTGGACCAGAAGGGCCGGGAGCTGTACGCGATCAAGGGCCAGCCGCCCAACCCGCTGCGCGTCCCGCCCGGTTGCGCCTTCCATCCGCGCTGCCCGCTGGCCCGGGACGTCTGCCGGGGCGAGGTGCCACCGCTGTTCCAGGTGGCCGAGGACCGCGAGAGCGCCTGCTACTTCTGGGAGGAGGCGCTCGATGCGCGCTGATCACGCGACGCCCGCCGACCGGGGGAGCGGTCCGTCCCCGGGAAGCGCCCCTCTTGGGGTGAGCGACCGCGGCGAACCGATCCTCCAGGTCCGCGACCTGGTCAAGCACTATCCGCTGACCCGGGGCGTGCTGTTCAGGAAGCAGATCGGCGCGGTCAAGGCCGTCGACGGCGTCTCCTTCGACCTCGCGGCCGGGGAGACGCTCGGCATCGTGGGGGAGTCGGGCTGCGGCAAGTCGACCGTGGCCCGGATGCTGGTGCATCTGGAGCGGCCGACGGCCGGTGCGATCAGGTACAAGGGCGAGGACATCACCAGGCTGTCGGGGCGCGCCCTGAAGGCGGTGCGCCGCAACATCCAGATGGTGTTCCAGGACCCGTACACCTCGCTGAACCCGCGCATGACCGTCGGCGACATCATCCGGGAGCCGTACGAGATCCACCCCGGGGCGGCGCCGAAGGGCGACCGCCGCCGCAGAGTGCGGGAACTGCTGGACGTGGTGGGCCTGAACCCGGAGTACGTCAACCGCTACCCGCACCAGTTCTCCGGGGGGCAGCGCCAGCGCATCGGCATCGCCCGCGGACTGGCCCTGAACCCGGAGATCATCGTCGCCGACGAGCCCGTCTCCGCCCTCGACGTCTCCGTCCAGGCACAGGTCGTCAACCTGCTGGACCGGCTCCAGAGGGAGTTCGGGCTGAGCTACGTCTTCATCGCGCACGACCTGTCGATCGTCCGGCACATCTCCGACCGGGTGTGCGTGATGTACCTGGGCCGGATCGTGGAGACCGGCACCGACGAGCAGATCTACGACCACCCCACCCACCCGTACACCCAGGCGCTGCTGTCCGCCGTGCCGGTGCCGGACCCGACGGTCCGCACGCGGCGGGAGCGGATCATCCTGCACGGCGACGTCCCCTCGCCCGCCGATCCGCCCTCCGGCTGCCGCTTCCGGACCCGCTGCTGGAAGGCGCGGGAGAGGTGCGCCCGGGAGGTGCCGTTGCTGGCGGTCCCGGAGGTCTTCCGGGGGACGGACGGCCCGGCGGAGCACCCCTCGGCCTGCCACTTCGCGGAGGAGAAGCGGGTGGTGGCACCGGAAGGACCGGCCAGGCCGGGCGGACCGGGTGGGGAGGGCGGATCGGACAGGCCGGGCGGGCAGGGTGGACCGGGCGGGGAGGGTGGGACGCCGCCTTCCGGGAGCGGCCGGCCGGCCTGACCACGGGGCGTACGGGCGGGGCCCGGTGGCGGGGCCGGGCGGCGGGGCCCGGTGGCGGGGCCGGGGGATTCCGTAACGCGTGGGCAACGCGGCCGTCGCGCCTCCGGCACGCGGCTGCGGCAGCATGGGCGGAGCGCGGCCGTGCGGGTGCCGCGGACCGGCCGGGGCGCCAACTCCCCCCGGCAGGTCGCCCGTTGATCGTCCGGTTGCCCGTTCGCGCAACACCCCGGCGATCCCCTTGCCCGGTGCCGGGGGACGGTGGAGTATCGCTCGGGTGATACTCACACGGGGGGCAAGGATCACAGGCGCCGTTCTCTGCGCCCTGCTTGCGGTGATCGTCGCGGGCTGGATCGTACGGGACCTGGGCGCGGTCGGCGGACCGGGACGGTTGCTGCGGCACTGGACCGGCTACGAGAACGCACACCTGCCGGAGATGCCCACCACCTCGATCGACGACCTGGTCCTGTTCGTGGTGTATCTCGTCGTCGCCCTCACGGTCATGCGGGTCTCGGTGGCCGCCTCCGCGCTGGTCGCGACCGGGGTCCTCACGCTCGCCCTCCGGCTCCCGGGACTCTGGAACATCGGGACGTCCCCGATGGACGGCATGTTCTCCGACGAGCTGCGCACTCGCGCTCTGATCTGCGCCTTCGTGGCCATCGCGATGGCGGTGGCGCTGATCATCACGGCGGGCGCGGGGCGCCGCCCGCCGGCCGGCTTCTCCGAACGGGTCCCGATCCGGCCGGGCCAGGGCGCGGGCGTGCTCACCTTCCTGCTGCTGGGCGCCTCGGCGGCGATCAACGCCGCGTGGGAGATCCGGACGATGGCGCGGCTTCCCGAGCTCTTCCCCGACTGGTACCTGGGCGGGGAACAGGTCTCGCACGGGCTGATCGACCCCCCGCTGGGCTGGGCCGGTGCCGTCGTCGTGCTGCTCTGCCTGTTCGCGGGCGGGAGCGCGCTCGGCCGCGCCGCGTACGCCCGGCCGTTCGGCCTGATCGCCGCCGGGATACTACTGCCGGGCGCGGCGGGGGCGGTGATCCGCTCCCTGGATCAGGGCATGCTGGGGTACTTCGGCGAACTGCCCACCGAGAGCCAACTCCTCGTGCTGAGCTGGACCTTCGAAGCGATCGCCGCTCTGGTCGTGCTCATCGCGCTGGCCGTCCGGGGCCCGGCCGGCCACCTCGCCCAGCCGTATCAGGGGTACGACCCGGACTACGAGGGCTACGGGGGCTACGGGTACGGCCCGGTCCCCGGCCCCGGACCTGGGCCGGGACTCGGACAGGGCTACGGCTACCCCGGCTCCGGCCCGGGCCCCTTCGGGGCATCGCCTCCGCCGCCGCCCGACCGGACGCCGCCCCTTCCTCCTCATCAGCCGCCGCCTCCGCCGTCCCAGCCGCCGCCGGGCTGGTGACGATCCGATGAAAGATCGGAGGACGTCCGGTGAGGAGCCGGTGAAAGGCCGAAGGCGGGCCGGTGAAGGTCCGGAGGCGGATCGGTGAGAGATCGGTGAACGGTGGACGGCCGCCGGGCACCCCGGCGGGGTGCCCGGCCCGGTTCAGAGCCTGCCGGGTGACCTCCGACCGGGCGGCCACCCGGCGGAATCTCAGTCGCGCAGCCCCAACGACCGCTTCAGGAAGTCCACTTGGAGCAGTAGCAGGTTCTCCGCCACCTGTTCCTGGGGCGTCATGTGCGTCACCCCGCTGAGCGGCAGCACCTCGTGCGGGCGCCCCGCCGCCAGCAGCGCGGACGACAGCCTGAGCGAGTGCGCGACCACGACGTTGTCGTCCGCCAGACCGTGGACGATCATCATCGGGCGCACCTGCTCCGCCGCCTCCGAGAGCCCGTCGTCCGTCAGCAGCGAGGTGTGCGCGTACACCTCCGGCTGCTCGGCCGGGTCGCCGAGATAGCGCTCCGTGTAGTGGGTGTCGTAGAGCCGCAGGTCGGTCACCGGTGCGCCGACCACCGCCGCGTGGAAGACGTCCGGCCGCCGCAGCACCGCGAGCGCCGACAGATATCCGCCGAACGACCAGCCGCGGATTGCAACCCTGCCGAGGTCCAGGGGGTAATTTTCGGCCAATGTGTGAAGCGCCTCGACCTGGTCGTCCAGGGTGAGCGCGAGATCGTCCTTGACGGCCTTCTCCCAGGCCGGTGAACGGCCCGGGGTGCCCCGGCCGTCCGCGACGACCACGGCGAAGCCCTGGTCGGCGAACCACTGCGAGGTCAGGTGCGCATGGTGCGCGGCGAGCACCCGGCGGGCGTGCGGTCCGCCGTACGGATCCATCAGCACCGGAAGCGGACCATCCGATTCCTTGTAGTCCCGGGGGAGCAGCACGGCGCACGGAATCCGCCGTGCGCCCCCCTCGGTGAGCCGCACCCGCGGCGAAAGCACCGGTTCCTGGGCGAAGTTCGCGATGGTGGCGATCCGCTTGCCGTCGCGGAGCACCTCGGCGCGCACCCCCGGCCACTGGAGCGACTGGGAGGTCAGCACCGTCACGTCGCCCGCGCGGACGGCCGAATGGACCCCGGCCTCTTCGGAGATCCGTTCGACGCCCAGCTCGTTGACCCGGTACACGTGGGTCTCGCCGATCTTCGCTTCCGCGGCTTCCTCGCCCGCCGACGCCGACACCAGAATGTCCGAATCGCCGATGTCCAGGACCGCCCGGAGCTGCAACTGGGCGCCGGTCAGCAGCCGGTCGCCGACCGCGAGCACGCGCGCCCCGCCCTCGTCGGCGATCCGCACCAGACGCCCGTCCGGCGCCCAGGCGGGTACCCCGGGGAAGATCTCCAGCCAGACCGGATCCTCGTCGACGTGCACCGTCCGCGTGGCGCCGGTCTCCGTGTCCACCGCGAGATGGAGCTGACTGCGCTGGTCACGGGCCTGCACCAGGAGCAGCGGAGCCCCCGCCGACGACCAGTGCACCTGGGCGAGGTACGGATAGCGCGCACGGTCCCAGACCACTTCGGTACGGCCGCCGTCCAGGTCGGTCAGGAAGAGCCCCACCTCGGCGTTGGGCGTCCCCGCCGCCGGGTAGGCGACCTCGGCGGGCGTGCGGTCCGGGTGTGCGGGGTCGGCGATCCACCACCGCCGCACGGGGCTGTCGTCGACCCGGGCGACCAGCAGCCGGTCCGAGTCCGGCGACCACCAGAAGCCCCGCGAACGCTGCATCTCCTCGGCGGCGATGAACTCCGCCAGACCGTACGTGACGTTCCCCGTCTCCGGTTCCGCGAGCGCCCGGTCCCCGTCGCCCTCGGCGCCCACGACGCGCAGCGCGCCCTTGGCCACGTAGGCGATGTGCCGCCCGTCCGGCGAGGGTCGCGGGTCGATCACCGGGCCCGGTACCGGCAGCGCGCGCGCCGTGCCCGCCCGCAACTCCGCGACGTACACCTTCCCGGAGAGCGCGAACGCCGCCAACTCGGCCGCCGCGTCGACCGCGTAGCCGACGATCCCCGAGGAGCCCTCGCGGCTCCGCTCGCGCCGGGCGCGCTCCTGGGCCGACAGCCGTTCCGCGGAACCGCCCAGCAGGGCCTCGGGATCGGCGACGACCCGTTCCGTCGGAGCGCCGCTCTCGGGCAGGTCCAGCACCCACAGCCGGCCCGACCGTTCCGTTCCGGAACCTGACCGAAGAAAGACCACCCGCCTCCCGTCGGGTGAGATGGTGAACGCGCGCGGAGCGCCCAGGCTGAAGCGCATGGTCCTGGCGTGCTGGCGAGGAAATGAGATCTGCTGCGAAGTCATGGCCCGAACCTAGTCCCCGATCCACTGCCCAGTCCCGATCCAGTCCCGGCCCAGTCCCCGATCCACCGGTCGTGCGCCCCTCGTGCTGCCGTGCTCCGATCAATGCGGTGGCACGGATAGTTATGATCCGTAGCGCTCGGTGGGTATGAACCTGCTGGCTCCACTTGTGCTGCCCGTCCCGACCGTACTGATGGAGGTGAACCGCCGTGGCACTCTCGATTTCGGCGGTGGTGCTGCTGGCGATCGTCGTCTTCCTGCTGATCCGGAAATCCGGACTGAAGGCCGGACATGCGGTGGTCTGCGCGCTGCTCGGTTTCTATCTCGCCAGCTCGTCCATCGCGCCCAGCATCGCGAACCTGACCACGAACGTGGCAGGGATGATCGGCAGTCTCAAGTTCTGAGGCACGGCCTCCGGAACGCTGTTTCCGGGGCACGGCGTCCGATCCCGAGACACGACTTCTGAGGCACGGTTCCGAGACAGCGGCTTCCGAGTACGGCCCATGAGGCACGGCTCGGCGGCGCGTCCCGGTTCGGCGGCACGGTGGTCCGACGGTACAGCGGTCCGACGGTCATACGCAGGCGCGGTCGGTTCTCCAGGCGCTCGGCTCGTAGGGTGGTCCCCATGACGGACCACCCCGCCCGGCGCCTGCTTCTGGTGCACGCGCACCCCGACGACGAGTCGATCAACAACGGCGCCACCATGGCCAAGTACGCGGCCGAGGGCGCCCTGGTCACCCTGGTGACCTGCACGCTCGGCGAGGAGGGCGAGGTCATCCCGCCCGCCCTCGCCCACCTCGCGGCGGACCGGGACGACGTCCTCGGCCCCCACCGCCGGGGCGAACTCTCCGCGGCCATGAAGGAACTCGGCGTCACCGACCACCGCTTCCTCGGCGGTCCCGGCCGCTACCGCGACTCCGGGATGATGGGCGCCGAGCAGAACGACCGCCCCGGCTCCTTCTGGTCCGCGGACGTGGACGAGGCCGCGGCCCACCTCGTGACGGTGATCCGCTCGGTGCGCCCGCAGGTCCTCGTCGCCTACGACCCCGACGGCGGCTACGGGCACCCGGACCACATCCAGGCGCACCGCGTCGCGATGCGCGCGGCGGAGCTGGCCGCCGACCCGGCCCACGACCCCACGACCGCCCCGCACACCATCGCGAAGACCTACTGGAACCGGGTGCCGCGTCCGGTCGTCGAGGAGGGCTTCGCGCGCCTGCGCGAGACGGCACCGGACGCCTTCCCGGGCATCGCCACCGTGCAGGACGTGCCGGGCGTGGTCGACGACGCCGGGATCACCACGCGGATCGACGGCTCGGCCCACGCGGCGGCCAAGCGCGCGGCGATGCGCGCACACGCCACGCAGATCGTCGTGGACGGCGACTTCTTCGCCCTCTCCAACGACCTCGGCCAGCCCGTTCTCACCACCGAGTACTACGAGTTGGTGCGCGGTGTTCCCGGAGCCCCGCGGGGCGAGCGCGAGGACGACCTGTTCGCCGGCCTGCCGGACGCGGAGTCGGACGTACGTGCGGGCGCGGAACCCGGAGCGGGCTCGGAAGCGGGCGCGGGCACGGGGACGGGAGCGGGACGATGAGCGACGGCGGGAAGCGCGCCGCGCGCTCCGGGGCACCTTCCCGGGACGTCCCGGCCACCGGACTGGCCGCGCCCCTCAACCCCGGCCGGATCGCCGGCCATGTGGGCCTCGCGGTCCTCGGCGCGCTCGTCGGGATCGCCGGTTCACTCGTCCAGGCGGCCTGGTTCCCCGGCGGGCTGCTGCTCGCCCTGGCGGCCTGTGCCGGGCTGTTCCACGGCGGGCGGCGCCTCCACGACACCCAGACCGGCGCCCTGGTCCCTGCGGCGGGCTGGCTGATTTCGATCGTGTTTCTGCTCGGCGGGCGGCCGGAGGGCGACTATGTCTTCGGCGACGCGGTGGGGCTCGCCCTCTTCCTGCTGGGCGGGATGGTCATCGCCATGATCTGTGCCACCATGTCGCGGTCGCCCCATCCGGGAGCCGACAGCGGCCGACCTGGCAAGTAATGTGCCACGGCCGACCCCGTAATGCCCTGGGCCCGTCAGGGGGTCACGCGGTCGTTTCCCCCGGTCGAGGGGTGTCTGTCGGCGCTGGCCAGTATGGTGGTTCGCGCGCCGAGCCGTCCCCCGGCCCGCGGCAGGGGGGAAGTACGGGCGGCGGAGCCAATCGGGAGAACCTGCTTTGAGTCGTGAAACTGACAGTTCGTCCTCCGGGACCCAGGGGCGCGGAGGAGCCGCGTACCCCTCGGGGACGCCGCCGTACGGATCCCGCCAGTATCCGTCGCCGCACCCCTCGCAGGACGCCCAGGACGGGGCTCCGGAGCCCGCGGACCGGAAGCGGCCCGAGGAGCCGCGGACCGAGACGACGCTGACGACGCGTATCCGGATCAACATTCCGGGCTCGCGTCCCATCCCGCCCGTCGTGATGCGCACGCCCGTGAACGAAGGCGACGCCGCCGACATGGAGCGCACCAGCAGCATCCCGCGCCCCGGTTCGCCCGCGGCGGACGCGCCGGGCGCCGTGCCCGACGCCGAAGCGGCGTCCGCCGCCGCGCCCTCGGAACCGGCCTTCGAGAAGCCGGCCGCCAGGGAGAAGAGCAACAGCGACTGGTTCGCGCCGCGCAAGCCGCCCATGAGCACCTCGGTCACCGGCCCGAAGACCTCGGTCGCCGGTGGCGCGCCCGGCGCCCCGGCCGGTGGCGGTGGAGCGACCGGTGCCCCGACGGGCGGCGCGGACGCCCGGGAGGGGGCCGCGGCCACCCCGCCCCGCGTCGAGCCGCCGTACTTCTCCGACGGTCCGCAGCGCACCGCCGGCCCCGAGGGGCCCCGCCCTGGCGGCAGCGCGCTCGACGAGTTCGGTGTCCGGGCTCCCGAGGGCCCGGCGGCGGGCCCGGGCGGCCCTACCGCGGGACCGGTCGGCGGCGCCTCGCCCCTGACTCCGAACACCGCCACGAGCACCGTCACCGGGGGCGGCGCGGTGCCGCGACTGTCCGACGACACGGCGGAGCTGACACCCCAGTTCGCCGCCGCGGCGCGTACCGGGTCCGACGGCAACGTCTCCGGTGACACGCTCACCAGCGGCATTCCGGTCATCACGCCGGAGTCGCGCCCGGCGTCCTCGTTCCCGAGCGCGGGCGGGCCCGGTGGCCTCTCCGCCCGGCGCGCCGACGCGGCGCCCCGGGTCGAGGACGGGGCGATGGGCACGGGTCCGCTGGGCTCGGGCGGCTCCGCCGCCCCGACGCCCGTTCCCCCCGCCCGTTCCGCCCCGGCGTCCGCGCCCGCGAAGAAGAAGGGCCGCTCCAAGCTGGTGCTGCTCGGCGCGGGTGTCGTCGGTCTGGCCGCCGTCGCGTACGGTGCCGGGCTGCTGATGAACCACTCCGACGTCCCGAAGGGCACCACCGTCCTCGGCGTGGACATCGGCGGCGGCACGAAGGAGGAGGCCGTCGCGAAGCTGGACGCCGCCCTCGGCAAGCGTGCCGTGGCGCCCCTCCAGCTGTCCGTGGACGGCAAGAAGACCGAACTCGCGCCGGACAAGGCCGGACTCGCCCTGGACAGCCAGGAGACCGTGCGCGCCGCCGCCGGCAGCGACTACAACCCGATGTCCGTCATCGGTTCCCTCTTCGGCCAGAAGCGCGTCGTCGACCCGGTGATCCCGGTCGACGAGGAGAAGCTGGGCGTCGCGCTGACGGACCTGGCGGGCGTCTCCGGCTCGGCGAGCGACGGCACGATCAAGTTCGAGCCCGACAAGGCCATCGCCGTACCCGGCAAGGCGGGCAAGGGGCTGGACGTCAACCAGTCGATGATCTCGGTGCGCGACGCGTACCGGGCCCAGGTGCAGACCGGCAAGGCGTCCACGGTCCAACTGCCCGTCACCAGGCGCGAACCCACCATCACCCAGGCCGAACTGGACCGGGCGATGAAGGAGTTCGCGGAGCCCGCGATGTCCGGCCTGATCACGATCAAGGCAGGGCCGAAGCAGATCCAGTTCGGTCCCGCCAAGTCGCTGCCGCAGATCCTCTCGATGGTGCCGGTGGACGGGAAGCTGGTCCAGCATTACGACAAGAAGGCCATCGACACCCTGTGCGACGGCGTCTTCGACGGCATCATGATCACCAAGGGCGACGGCAAGAAGCACCAGTTGAACGCCGACGACGTGGCGGCGGCCATGCAGAGCGCGCTGCTCGGCAAGACTCCCGCCGAGCGCACCGCCACGATCAGCCTCGACGGCAACGGCTGACCGGTCCCCGCCCCGGGCCTGCGCGCCCCGGGAGACGTCACACGTGCCCGCCCCCGTCCGGACCCGGCCGGGGGCGGGGCGGCCCGTTCGGACCCCGCACCGGGCCGGTCAGCGCCGGGCCGGCCGGCCGCACAGCCCCGCGCGTACGGCGGCGACGCCCTTTGCCGTGGCCGCCGCGTACTGATCCTGCTGCGGTGCCTGCTCCTGGCACGAGTCGCAGCATTCCTCGTCCCCCACGGGGAGGAAGAGGAAGGGCTGCGTGTGGGCACCGGCGCATTCCCGCATCAACGACAGGCGGGACGGGGACGCGCTCACGGCGGGCTGGACGCGCGTTGCGGGCGTCCTCGCGGGCCCCGGGTCGCAGAGCACGTACCGCAGAAGGCCGCCGGGCCGGTGGATGATCCGGTCCATCCCCGGCAGGCTGCGGCGGACCTCCGCGCGTACGTCGTCGGCCGTATGGCCCATGTCCAGCCACTGCGAGGCGAGCGCGGCGAGCTGGGGGAGCATGCCACGCGGGACGTTCAGGCGGGGGTCGAGGGCGGTGATGCTGTCGACCAACTCCTGTGCCGCGTCAGGCGCGTGCCGCACCTCGGTCCGCGCCTCGGTCCGCGTCTGCGTCTCCGCCTCGACGGCCTCGGCGGCAGGGGCCGGAGCGGGGAGCGGGGGAGGGTTGGAGGTCTTTCCTTCGGAGGTCTTTTCGGGATGACGGCCGACGACCCGACCCTTCGGCTGACCGGCGGCCGGGCAGGCGGCTGTCGGACGTCCGTCGCGCACGGCGACCGCCTCCTCGGCGGTGGTCCCGCCGTGATGGCCGAGCAGTTGCGTCACCTTGTGGAGGTGGGGGAGAGCCGACGAATCCGGCTGCATGTCCTGCCGTTCGCGGTCGGCTACCACGCGCTGATGGAGGGCATGGTTTCCCTGATGTGGTTCAAGGACCTGCCGCCGGTGGCCTATGCGGAAGGTCTCAAGTCGGGGCGGGTCTGGGAGATTACGTCGGTAGTGCGTGACTGTCAGGTGGCCTACGATCACGCACTGGGGGACGCACTCTCGCACCGCAAGTCCCTGGCTTTCATCCGGTCGGTCGCGGAGGAATACGAGCATGAAGCGCAGTGAGTACAACGTCCGGGATGCCTCGTCCCTGCCCGCCTGGCGCAAGTCCAGTTACAGCGGTTCCAGCGGCGGTTCGTGCCTGGAGGTCAGCGAGGCGTTCGCGGTCTGGCGCAAGTCTTCGTACAGCGGCGGCAGCAGCGGTGACTGCCTTGAGGTGAACGACGCCTGTGCTGCCTGTGTCCCTGTGCGGGACAGCAAGAACCCGCAGGGTCCGGCTGTTGTCTTCTCGGCTTCGGCGTGGACGCCCTTCGTCGCGGCGGTCAGGGGCGACGGCGGCGGTCTGCGGTACTGAAGACGATGTGATGTACGGCGGTGGCGGTCAACTGCCTCCGTACGCAAGGGCCCCGCCCGGTACTCGTGCGCCATTCCGGACGTACAAGGGCCGGGCGGAGCCGCTGAGGCGTGACCGTCAGCCCTTCTTGGACGAGTCGAGGTGGGCGAACACCACCACGTTGTCCTCGTAGTCCTTGGCCTTCTTGTTGTACGCGCCGCCGCAGGTGATCAGGCGGAGCTGGGCGGACGGGGTGTCGCCGTAGACCCGGTCGTCCGGGAATTTCGCCTTCTTGAACGTCTCGACGGAGTCCACCTTGAACGTGGCCACGGACTTGTCGGCGCGGGTGATGTCGACTGTGGACCCTGGCTTGAGGAACTGGAGTTGGAGGAAGACGGCGGGTCCGGTCTTCGTGTCGACATGCCCCGCCACGATCGCGGTACCGCGTTCGCCGGGCGTGACGCCGTCCTTGAACCAGCCGACCAGATTGCTGTCGTTCGGGGGCGGCGGGTTCAGCCGGCGGTCGGCGCCGAGGGCCAGTTCGGTGAACGGCGCGTTGACCGCGAGGGACGGGACGCGCAGCCGCGTCGGGACCGAGCGCAGCATCGCGGGGCCGTCGCCCTGGGGGGCGGGGGGCGGTGGGGCGTGCGAGCCGAGCACCTCCTCGGGCGGGGCCGGCATCGCGGGTGCCATGGCGGCGGCGGGCGGGGGCGGCACTTTGCCATCGGCCACGTCACCGAAGGAGTTGTAGATCATGATCGCGCCGAGCCCGGCCGCCATGGCAGGCCACAGCAGGTGGTGGCGGCGTGATGGGGAGGCGTGGGCCTTGCGGCCGGGCGTGGAACCGGGTGGCTGCGGGGCGGCCATGGGAATGCGCCTTTCGCTTGCGAGGAGCGGAGCGAGGATGGGAAACGGGGCCGAGCGGAGGGGCGGAAACGAAGTCGCCGCGGCCGCCGCCCCCGAGGGACGACGGCCGCGACAACATGAGCGACCGGTTGACGGTCGCGGGCCGGGTCGTGGCCAACCCGGTCAGGCGACCGTGTCACCCGCCGACCGGTGACGGCGCAGCTTGTACGCGCCGACGCCGAGGCCGCCGAGCAGCAGCGCCGAACCGGCGGCCAGGCTGCTGCCGGTCATCGCCGTCCCGCCACCACCGGTCTGGACGCCACCGCTCGGACGGCCCTCGTCGCCACCGTTGTCGTCGCCGCCGCGACCGCCTTCGTCGCCGCCGCGACCGCCTTCGTCGCCGCCTCGGCCACCTTCGTCGCCGCCTCGGCCACCCTCGTCACTGCCGCGACCGCCTTCGTCGCCGCCTCGGCCACCCTCGTCCTCGGTGGTCACCCGGGCCATGAAGCCGCCACCGGTGTCCATGCCACCGCTCGGACGGCCTTCGTCGCCGCCGCGACCGCCTTCGTCGCCGCCTCGGCCACCTTCGTCGCCGCCGCGACCGCCTTCGTCGCCGCCTCGGCCACCTTCGTCGCCGCCTCGACCGCCCTCGTCCTCGGTGGTCACCCGGGCCATGAAGCCGCCACCGGTGTTGACGCCGCCCTGCGGACGGCCCTCGTCGTCGCCGCGGCCGCCTTCGTCGTCGCTGCCGCGACCACCCTCGTCGTTGCCGCGACCGCCCTCGTCGTTGCCGCGGCTGCCTTCGTCGTCACCTCCGCGACCGCCATGGTCGCCGTTGTCGTCGCCCCCGCGACCGCCATGGTCGGAGCCGCGTCCTCCGTGCTCGTCGTCGCGCGAGGACGAGGAGCCGGGCGCCTGTGCCGTGTCCCCCGCCGTGGTCACGGCGTAGGCGGAGGGACCGGTGATGGCGAGGGCCGCAGTGACAGCGGCCGTAGCGAACAGTGTGCGGGCAGAGCGCATCTGAACACATTCCTTCCAGTCGCGACTGCGAAGAGTGACGGGGTGCCGACTCGATGTGGAGCAGTAGCGACGTGATCAACCGTCAGCCAGGATGCGGTCGCGCGCCATCGGGGAGCGTCGCATTCGAGCGACGTCATGGGCTCATCGGGTGGCGAAGCGCCAATAATCACCCGTTGGATCGCATACGGCGCGTCGAGAGGTTTGAGCGGCGGCCTGCCACCCGTTTGCCGAGGTCCGGCGCGTTCCGGCCGGTTGGTCGCGGCCGTGCCGGATGACCCGGTGTCGGGGGCCGACTCCCGGTCGGCAGCGGCTGTTGGAGGCCGCCCATCGGCTTGGCGGGCGGTCGGCGGGGCGCGGGGTGCGGTGGTGTCCCGGCGGTTTGCTCGACGGGCCGGCGAAGCGGATCGCCACCGCGATCACCCCGTCGCCGTCGATGACCGCCGCGGTGGACGGCTCGTACGACCGCATGCCGGCATCAGCGAGTCCACACTCCACCTCACCGAACGTGCCGTCCGCCGGCACCACCACGGTCTCCTGCGGCCGCACAGCACTCAGTTCAGCAACGCCCGTGCCGCCCGCGCCCGTTGGCGGATCGCCTCGGCCGCCTCGGGCTCGATCCCGGCGACCACGTCCGCGTACTCCTCCATCTCCGCCGCCCCGCGCAGGAACTGCCCGCTCTGCACGAGCAGCTGCGCGCGTTCGTAACGCAGCCGGGCCGGATGCGAGGGCAGCAGCAGGGAGAGGTCCACCGCCCGCAGCGCCACGTCCGTGTGCTCCGGGCGGGCCGCCGCCCACGCCCTGATGTTGTTCAGGATCCGCAGCACGATCTCCAGCGGCCGGGCCGGGGCCAGCATCGACTCCTCCAGCGGCGCCCCCGTCGTCCCGGCCACCAGAAGCTCCGCGTCCTGTCCGGTCAGCGGACGGCCGCCCTCGAAGGGGTCGGCCAGGACGCGCTGGGACGGATCGCCGAACCCGACCACGAAATGACCCGGCAGCGCCACTCCGTACACCGGGCCGCCCGCCCGTCGGGCCACCTCGATCCACACCACCGCCAGCAGGATCGGCAGCCCGCGCCGCCGTCGCAGCACCTCGTGGAGCAGCGACGACTCCAGCCGCCGGTAGTCCGCCGACGAGCCCGCGAAACCGCATCGCTCGCCGAGCAGTTCCGCCAGCGCCGAGGCCCATGCCCGGGCGTCCCGCAGCCCGTACGGAAGCCGCCCCGCCAGCTCGTCCAGCTCGATCTGCGCCATGTCGATCCCGGTCGCGTCCAGGGCGGGGTCGGCCACGGCGGCCAGCAGCAGGCAGAGCTCGGCCAGGTCCGGCCGTTCGGCGCGCGCCTCGGCGGCGAACCGCCGCAGCAGCTCGTCCCGGCGGTCCGGGTCGTCGGGCCGCCCGTGCGGACCGGGCCGGTGAGCGTTCATCGGACTCCTCGCCCCGTCATGCCGACCGGAAGTGGTGATACCGGTGGTGCACCGCGAACCCCATGCCGTCGTACAGCGCCCGAGCGGCCTCGTTGTCCGACTCCACCTGGAGCCACGCCGCCGAGGCGCCCTCGTCCAGCGCCCGGCGGGCCAGCGCGGTCATCACGGCGGTGGCGAGCCCCCGGCGCCGGTGCGCGGGGTCCACCTCCACGGCCATGAACCCGGCCCACCGCCCATCCACCACGCACCGCCCGATCGCCGCAGGAGCTCCGGCTGCCCCGGCCGCCCTACCGGCCCCGGCTTCGGCACCTGCGCCCGCGTCATCGCCGGCGTCGTCGGCCGGTACGGACGCGAACCACACCGAGGGGCCGCCGCGCAGCACCTCCAGGACATGCGGTCCCGGGCGTCCCGGGGTCTCGAAGCGCTGGTAGCGGGAGAGCCATGCCACGTCGAGATCCCGGCTCAGCCGCACCCCCGTCACGTCCGCGTCCAGATCGGCGACCGGCGCCAGCGCGCCGACCCGTACCTCCGTCGTGACCTCGCGCCGCCAGCCGCGCTCCTCCAGGGCCGCGCCGAGCTGTTCCTGGGTGCCCTCGGCGCCGGTCGCGACCTGGACGTACGCGGGCAGCCCGCGCTCGCCGTACCACCGCTCGACGTACCGGAGCGCCTCGTTGAGCGGAACGCCGGGATCGCCGAGGGGCAGCACGGAGTTGGCGCGCCGGGTGAACCCTTGCGCGGCCCGCAGCCGCCAGTCGCCCAGGGCCTCGCTCTCCACCGGGGGCCAGGCCCGGGCGCAGACCAGCGCCAGTTCCTCGAAGGAGGCCGCAGGGACACCGCGCCGCCGCGCCGGGGCGGCGGGGACGACCTTGCCCGCGACGAGATCCGATTCCGCGATGCGGACGGACTCACCGTTCTTCGTTGTGATCGACAGCACACCATGTTCCCATGATGTGAGAACACCTACCGTGTCCGTGAACTTCGGGTGCTGCGCCCCCTGCGTCGAAGTGCGCCGGACTGATACCCGTTTGCCCACGTCAATCGGTGCAATTCGGACTTCGAGTCGTCCGCCGACGGTGAATTCCACAGCTCTGTCCGCCCCTCCTGTTCGGTTCGTGCCCGGGAACGGAGATACTAGGGGTGGGCATCGACGACGCCGCGCTCCCGCGCGAGAGCCAACGCCCTACCGAGGAGGAACGACAGCGTGACCTACGTCATCGCGCAGCCTTGTGTCGACGTGAAGGACAAGGCCTGCATCGAAGAGTGCCCCGTCGACTGCATCTACGAGGGCCAGCGGTCCTTGTACATCCACCCGGACGAATGTGTCGACTGCGGAGCCTGTGAGCCGGTGTGCCCGGTCGAGGCGATCTTCTACGAGGACGACACCCCGGAGGAGTGGAAGGACTACTACAAGGCGAACGTCGAGTTCTTCGACGACCTCGGGTCGCCGGGTGGTGCCTCCAAGCTGGGCCTGATCGAGCGCGACCACGCGTTCATCGCCGCGCTGCCGCCGCAGAACCAGTAATCGGCGGGCCGCACGTGCGTCGCCCGGTCCCGTACGGCTCGTCCCGTACGGGACCGAGGCGTTTTCGCGCTCCGGCGGTCGCAGCGGTTCCCGTGGGCTTCAGCGGCCCCCGTACGAGAAAGCAGAGATCGTGTCCGCAGGCTCCTCCCGCATCCCCCGTTCCTCCCTCTCCTCCCGTCTCCCGGTCTTCCCCTGGGACAAGCTCACGCCCTGCAAGTCGACGGCCTCCGCGCACCCGGACGGCATCGTGGACCTGTCGGTCGGCACGCCCGTCGACCCGGTGCCCGAGCTGATCCGGCGAGCGCTCGTCGACGCCGCGGACAGCCCCGGCTATCCCACGGTGTGGGGGACCCCCGAACTGCGTGACGCGATCACCGGCTGGGTGGGGCGGCGGCTCGGCGCGGTCGGGGTGACGCACGAGAACGTGCTGCCGGTCGTCGGTTCCAAGGAACTGGTGGCCTGGCTGCCCACCCAGCTCGGTCTCGGCGCGGGCGACAAGGTCGCCCACCCGCGCCTGGCCTACCCGACGTACGAGGTGGGCGCCCGGCTCTGCGGCGCCGAGCCCGTCGCCTACGACGACCCCACGGAGCTGGACCCGGCCGGGCTGAGGCTGCTCTGGCTCAACTCGCCGTCCAACCCGACCGGCCGTGTCCTGTCCAAGGACGAGCTGACCCGGATCGTCGCGTGGGCGCGCGAGCACGACATCCTGGTCTTCAGCGACGAGTGCTACCTGGAACTGGGCTGGGAGGCCGAGCCCGTCTCCGTGCTGCACCCGGACGTGTGCGGCGGTACGTACGAGGGCGTCGTCGCCGTCCACTCGCTCTCCAAGCGCTCCAACCTGGCCGGGTACCGCGCGGCGTTCGTCGCGGGCGACGCGTCCGTGCTCGGTGAGCTGCTGCTGATCCGCAAGCACGGCGGAATGATGACCCCGGCCCCCGTTCAGGCGGCGGAGGCCGTGGCTCTCGGTGACGACGAGCACGTCGCCGAGCAGCGCACCCGGTACGCGGAACGGCGCGCCGCCCTGCGCACCGCGCTGGAGGCCCACGGCTTCAGGATCGAGCACAGCGAGGCGAGCCTCTACCTCTGGGCGACGCGGGACGAACCCTGCTGGGACACCGTGGCGTACCTGGCGGAGCTCGGCATCCTGGTGGCGCCGGGGGACTTCTACGGGCCGGCCGGTGACCGCTTCGTGCGGGTGGCGTTCACGGCGACGGACGAGCGGGTGGCCGCCGCGGTCAAGCGGCTGACCCACGGCTGACCCGTGGCCGGGCCCGGCCGGCAGCCCGGCAGGGCTCAGGGCTCAGGGAGCGCGCGAGGGGCCGCGGGAGTGCACGTACGCCGTGACTCCCGCGGCCCCTCGCGTGTGAGGTGACGACGGACCGGATCGGTCGACGCGACCGGGTCAGCCGATCGGCAGGCCCGTGGCGGGCAGGCCGCCCTTGGTCGCGGCGCCCGCGGTGCCGCCGAGGACCTGGCCCGCGGCGCCCGCCGCGCCACCGGCGGTCTTCTGCACGGTCGGGACGGTCTCGGAGCCCGCCTTGTCGACGGTCTTGCCCGCGGCCGGGAGGGTCGTGCCGACGATCTTGCCGCCGGTCTCGTTCGCCGCCTTGGTGCCCTGCTTGGACGCGCCGTCGACCGTCTTGCCGAGGCCGGAGCCGTCGACGGAGGTCAGGCCGCCGAGGTCCGGCGTCTGCGGGAGCGGCGCGGCACCCGCGGCTCCGGCCGCGCCGATCACGGGGGCGGCGCCTGCGGCGAGCAGCAGAGCGGCACGGGTGATCCGGCGGGTCAGGGGGAGGGACATGATGCTCCTTCGACGGAATGAGGAATCTGTCTGTCCGTTGATCGGACGCAATGACAACCGTCATGGGGGCGGGAGAGGTTGCGGTGCGCCGAGGTAAAGAGTCGGTAACGCACCATGGTCCCCATGCCGGGGCGACCCGGGTGGATCCCCTGATCCTCGTGAGGCTGACGCTTCATCACTTCCCTTGGGATGCAAGGGAATCCGGGGTTCCGCAGGCGGCCGGGAGGGGGTGGGCGCGGGGTGCCGCCACGAGCCGGCCGGACGACACCTCCGGGGGACCGCTCGTACTAGCGCGCGAGCTTTATTTGGACCCTTTCCGTGTTCGATTCCCTGCCGCCGTCCTTGTCGCCGTCGGAGCCCCTGTGCTCCGTCCGCCAGCCCGCCCCGGCCTTCCATACCCGGTCCGCGTACGTGACCTCGTCCACGCCGAGTGACGCGGACTGTGCGACCGCCCAGTGCGCCAGCTCCCAGCCGCGCCGAGTCGCGTCGTCCTCCCCGGCGTCGGGGGCCGTTCGCACCGGCACCGCGATCGTGCTCGTCGACGGCGCACCGCCCGTGCCCGGCGTGTCCTCCGCCGACGGCTGCGCCGAGGGCAGCACGTCCTTGCCGAAGGCGCGTTCCAGCTCCGTCCGTACCTTCGTCGCGTCGGAGGCCGTGGCCGTCGTCCGCGGCGGATTGCAGTTCAGCGTGGCCGGCGCACGGCCGGTCAGGGCCGCCGACAGCAGCGCGGCGTCCGGCTCGTGCTTCGCGTACGCCTGCGGGAAGCCGCTGCGCTGGACGCGCTGCGCAGCGACCGTCAGCGGCAGCCGCGAATAGCCGGGGACCTCGGCCAGGTGCCGGTAGAACTCGCCCGCGGAGTAGACCGGGTCCATGATCTGCTGCTCGGTGCCCCAGCCCTGCGAGGGCCGTTGCTGGAACAGCCCCAGCGAATCCCGGTCGCCGTGCTCGATGTTGCGCAGGGCGGACTCCTGCAACGCGGTCGCCAGCGCGATCGTCACCGCGCGTTCGGGCATGCCCCGCGAGGTGCCGACGGCGGAGATCGTCGCTGCGTTCGAAGCCTGCTCCGTGCTCAGCCGGTACGTGCGGCTCTCGCCGGTCGAGCCGTCGGTGGACTCCACGGTGCACCCTTGGGCGACCGTTCTGCCGGTGATGTACTGGATGAGCACGTAGCCGCCCAGGGCGGCGAGCACGACGAGAGCGGCCACGATACGGAAGAGACGGCCGAGGCCGGTGCGGCGGCGGGCTGGGGTGAGGGTCCGGGACACGGGGCCACCGTACTGGAGTGCCTGTCCGGGACGAGGGCCCCAGGGCCCGTTCGCCGAGCGGGCCGGAGAGACACCGGGCCGACGCACCGGACAAGCGGGACGGCCCGAACAAGCAGGACAGGCAGGACAGGCAGGACAGGCAGGACAGGCGGAGCAGGCCGGACGGGCCGGACGGGGCAGGAGGGGCCGAGGGGGCCGAGGGGGCCGAACGAGCAGGACGGCCAGGACGGGCACAGGGCCGGGGCGGCCGGGGCGTGGTCGCTATGGTCGGTGTCATGACCGAAAGCACCCTTGACCTCACTCTGGACGGCCCCGCGCTGACCGCGCGGCTCGTCGACTTCCCGTCGGTCAGCGGACAGGAGAAGGAACTCGCCGACGCCATCGAGGCGGCACTGCGCACGCTGCCGCACCTGACCGTCGACCGGCACGGCAACAACGTCGTGGCCCGGACGCACCTGGGCCGAGCCGAGCGGGTCGTGCTCGCCGGACACATCGACACCGTGCCGATCGCCGACAACGTGCCGTCCCGGCTCGACGACGACGGCGTGCTCTGGGGGTGCGGCACCTCCGACATGAAGTCGGGCGTCGCCGTCCAGTTGAGGATCGCCGCGACCGTGCCCGAGCCCAACCGCGACCTCACGTTCGTCTTCTACGACAACGAGGAGGTCGCCGCGCACCTCAACGGTCTCGGACACGTCGCCGAGGCCCACCCCGACTGGCTGGCGGGCGACTTCGCGGTCCTCCTGGAGGGTTCCGACGCCGAGGTCGAGGGCGGCTGCCAGGGCACCCTGCGGGTCTTCCTGCGTACCGAGGGGGAGCGGTCGCACTCCGCGCGCAGCTGGATGGGGTCCAACGCCATCCACGCCGCCGCCCCGATCCTGGCCCGCCTCGCCGCGTACGAGCCGCGCCGCCCGGTCATCGACGGCCTCGAATACCACGAGGGCCTGAACGCGGTACGGATCGAGGGCGGTGTCGCCAACAACGTCATCCCCGACGCCTGCACCGTCGTCGTCAACTACCGGTACGCCCCCGACCGCACCGCCGAGGAGGCGCTGGCCCACGTCCGCGAGGTCTTCGCGGACTGCGGCGTCGCCGAGTTCGTCGTCGACGACCACTCGGGCGCGGCCATGCCCGGCCTCTCCCATCCGGCGGCGAAGGCGTTCATGGCGGCGGTCGGCGGCACCGCCCGGCCCAAGTTCGGCTGGACCGACGTCTCCCGCTTCGGCTCCCTCGGTGTGCCCGCTGTGAACTACGGACCCGGCGACCCGCTCCTTGCCCACAAGCGCGACGAGCACGTGCGGACCGACCGGATCACCCACTGCGAGGAGCGGCTTCGCTCCTGGCTGACCGGCCGACCTCAGGGATTCGCCCGCGCGTAACCTCCGTGGATCTAGGCTGACCTGACAGAGACGGTCATCACGGACGACGGGTGGCTGTCGACCGTCGTCGGAGGGAGCAGGTCATGGGCAACCCCGAAGGAGCACACGTCCCCGAGGAGCAGCGGCTCGGGCCGGTACTGCGCCGCAGGGAGCAGGTGCAGCCCGGCACCACGGACCAGCGGCTGCTGGACACCGAGGGCGACTCCGAGTGGGTGCACACCGACCCCTGGCGGGTGATGCGCATCCAGTCGGAGTTCGTCGAGGGCTTCGGCGCCCTCGCCGAGCTCCCGAGCGCCATCAGCGTCTTCGGTTCGGCCCGGACCCGGCCCGGCGGACCGGACTACGAGGCGGGCGTGCGGATCGGCCGGGCCCTGGTCGAGGCCGGCTTCGCGGTGATCACCGGAGGCGGCCCCGGTGCCATGGAGGCGGCGAACAAGGGGGCGCGGGAGGCCAGGGGCATCTCCGTCGGGCTCGGCATCGAGCTGCCCTTCGAGTCCGGTCTCAACCCGCACGTCGACATCGGTGTCAACTTCCGCTACTTCTTCGTCCGCAAGACGATGTTCGTGAAGTACGCGCAGGGCTTCGTCGTCCTGCCGGGCGGCCTCGGCACCCTCGACGAACTCTTCGAGGCGCTCACCCTGGTCCAGACCGGGAAGGTCACCCGCTTCCCGATCGTGCTGTTCGGCACCGCGTACTGGAGCGGGCTCGTGGACTGGCTGCGGGACACGGTGGTGGCGCAGGGCAAGGCGTCCGACCGGGATCTGCTGCTGTTCCACGTCACGGACGACGTGGACGAGGCCGTCGACCTGGTGACCAAGGAGGTCGGCCGGTAGGACGTGCCGGTACGGCGCGACCGCGCCGGTGGGGCGTCCCGGGCCCGGCGGCCGCCGGGCGGGGCGCACCCGCCGGCCGCGCACCCGGGAGCCGGTCCGTCGGGCCGGTCCGTCAGGCCAGTCCCCGCCGGGCCACGGCGGGCTCCCGGTGTCCCGCGATCGACGCGACCATGTCCAGCACCTGCCGGGTCTCCGCCACCTCGTGCACCCGGTACACCCGGGCGCCCAGCCACGCCGACACGGCCGTCGTCGCCAGCGTCCCGATCAACCGCTCCTTGACCGGCCGGTCGAGCGTCTCGCCCACGAAGTCCTTGTTCGACAGTGAGACCAGGACCGGCCAGCCGGTCTCCGCCATCTCGCCGAGCCTGCGCGTCGCCTCCAGGGAGTGCCGGGTGTTCTTCCCGAAGTCGTGACCCGGGTCGATCATGATCCCGTCCGGCCGCACCCCGAGTTCCACCGCCCGCTCGGCCAGCCCCACCGTCACCCGCAGGATGTCCGCCATCACGTCGTCGTACGCGACCCGGTGCGGCCTGGTCCGGGGCTCGGCGCCGCCCGCGTGCGTGCACACCAGACCGGCGCCGTGCCGCGCGGCGACCTCCGCGAGCTTCGGGTCGACGCCGCCCCACGCGTCGTTCAGCACGTCCGCGCCGGCCTCGCAGACGGCCTCGCCGACATCGTGGCGCCAGGTGTCGACGCTGATCACCACGTCCGGGTGGCGGCGGCGCACCTCCGCGACGAACCCGACCGTGCGGCGGGCCTCCTCCTCGGCCGTCACCTCCGCGCCGGGACCCGCCTTCACCCCGCCGATGTCGACGATCGCCGCCCCGTCCGCGATGGCCTGCTCGACCCGGGCCAGCGCGGGCTCGTCCCGGAACGTGGCGCCCTGGTCGTAGAAGGAGTCCGGAGTACGGTTCACGATCGCCATGATCACCGGCTCGTGCGCGTCGAACTCGCGCCGTCCCAGCCTGAGCGCACCGCTTCGCATCCCGCGTTTCTCCTCTGGTAGATCGCCCGTGGTCGCCTGCGACCCTAGTGCCCCTCACCCGGTACGGGCTCGCCGGGCGAGGACGCGCCGGGCCGCCGGACGAGGCAGCGGGGCGCCGCGGGAAGGGGACCGGCAGGGCCGTGCACGGGGAAGCACGGGCCCGCTGCACGGGGAAGCACGCGGCACCGGTTGTCGGTGGGGCGTGGCACGATCGGACGCGGACAGGTTTCCGCTCCCGGGGAGATGCGCGTGTTCTGGTTCTTGCTGCTGACGATGGTGGTGGTCGTGGCCACGGTGACCCTCGCGGTGGTCGGTGGCGGAAAGGACGCCGTCCTCCAGGACGTCGCCCCCGAGCGGCTGACGGACCCGCTGCCCGCGACGCGCCCGGTCGGCCGCGCCGACATCGAGGCGCTGCGGCTGCCGGTGGCCGTGCGGGGCTACCGCATGACGGACGTCGACGAGGCGCTCGACCGGCTCGGCGCCGAGCTCGCCGAACGGGACGCGCGGATCGCGGAGCTGGAGTCGGCGCTGGCCGGCGCGCGGGCGGCCGCGGCCTCCGGCCCCGGTCCCCTCGAACGACCGGAGGCCGGTGCGCATCCGGTGCCGGAGCGGCCGGAGGACGCGACGAGGCAGCCGCCGGAGCGGCCCGAGGACCGTTCCGAGGCGCCGTGGGAGACCTCGCGGCAGGACGCCGGGCCCGAGGGGGACCCGGAGCAGGACCCCTGGCACGACCCCCGCAAGCACGGCCCGCAGCAGCACGATTCCCAGCGGAGCGACCCACGGCGCCACGAGTCCCGGGGGGCGGAACGACCCGGAGAGGAGCCCCGACGATGAGCGGCGGCACGATGACGGCACCGGACGGCGGCGCGCGCTGCCCGTGGGGGCTCTCCACCGAGGACTACCTCGCGTACCACGACACCGAATGGGGCCGCCCCGTCCACGGCGACGACGCCCTCTTCGAACGGCTCTGTCTGGAGGCGTTCCAGTCGGGCCTGTCCTGGCTGACGATCCTGCGCCGCCGGGAGGGCTTCCGCTCCGCCTTCGCCGGGTTCAAGATCTCCGCCGTGGCGGAGTTCAGCGACGCGGACAAGGACCGCCTCCTCGCCGACGCCGGGATCATCCGCAACCGGGCGAAGATCGAGGCGACCCTCGCCAACGCCAGGGTGCTGGCCGGCTGGACCGACGGCGAACTGGACGAGCTGATCTGGTCCCACGCCCCCGACCCGGCCGGCCGCCCGGCCCCGCGCACCGTCCAGGACGTCCCCGCGGTCACCCCGGAGTCCACGGCGCTCGCCAAGGACCTCAAGAAGCGCGGCCTCCGATTCGTCGGACCGACGACGGCCTACGCCCTGATGCAGGCGTGCGGCCTGGTCGACGACCACCTGGCCGACTGCGTGGCGCGCGGCGCCGGGGCATCCGGCTCCGCGTCCTGACCGGGGCCTGGGCCGGGGCGGAGCCGGATGCCCCGGCGCCGTGCCGCGCCCCCGGCCGTGCGCTCGTATGCCCGCACGGCCGGGGACGGGTCGGCCGGTCAGCGGCCGAGGTACTTCGGCTTCTCCTTGTCCAGGAATGCCCGCACCGCGATCGAGTGGTCCTCGGACTTGCCCGCCCTCGTCTGGAGCTCGTCCTCCTTCTCCAGTGCCTCGCTCAGGCCGTGGGAGGCACCGAAGGCCAGCGACTCCTTGAGCGAGGCGTACGCCACCGTCGGACCGGAGGCCAGGGCGCGGGCCACGGCGACCGCCTCGGCCGCCAGGTCGGCGGCGGGCACCAGCTTGTTCACGATGCCCAGCTCATGGGCTTCCCGTGCGGAGATCGAACGCGGGAAGAGCAGTAGATCGGCGGCGCGGCTCTGCCCGATCAGCCGGGGCAGCGTCCAGGAGACGCCCGAGTCGGCGGTGAGCGCGACCCCGGCGAAGGACGTGTTGAAGGAAGCGGTGTCCGCGACCACCCGGTAGTCGCAGGCGAGCGCGAATCCGAAACCCGCACCGGCGGCGACACCGTTCACCCCGGCCACGACGGGCTTGGGCATGTCGGTGATGGCCCGGACGATCGGGTTGTAATGCTCCCGCACGGTGCTCAGCGCATTGCCGCCGCCGGACCCACGGGCCTCTTCGAGCTTCCCGACGTGCTCCTTGAGATCCTGGCCGACGCAGAAGGCGCGCCCTGTCGCGGTGAGCAGCACGGCTCGTACGGCGGTGTCGGTGGCCGCCGAGCGCAGGGCGTCGCGCAGCGCGACCTTGACCGCGGTGTCCAGGGCGTTCATCGCGTCGGGGCGGTTGATCGTGATCGTCGCGAGTCCGTCGCTCACCTCGTAGAGCACGCTGTTCGCCGTCTCGTCGGCCATTTCGATGTCTCCTTCTGCGCCTCGGACGATGTGCTGTCCGGGAAAGCATGGCCGACCCGGACACCGGCGAACATGTGACCTGCGTCTAACAATCGTGCCCACCCGCGCTCCGGCGAGGGGGCGAAGTGACGGAGTATCGCAGCCTGATCGTCGAATTGGGTGGTTTTGGGAGCGCGCGTTGCGCAAGCGATGCCTACCGATGTTGGTCATTGGGGTCTGTGATGCGGGATAATGGCCAGGAAGCAATGTGTTCGATGCCGGTGACACAGCGCCTGTCATGGGGCCGCCGGTTGCGATGAGCTGGTTTCAGGAAGGGGAACGAGCATGGCGGCCATGAAGCCGCGGACGGGCGACGGCCCGCTCGAGGTGACCAAGGAGGGGCGGGGCATCGTCATGCGCGTTCCGCTCGAAGGCGGCGGACGGCTTGTCGTGGAGCTGACACCGGACGAGGCCGATGCGCTCGGTGACGCCCTCAAGAAGGTCGTCGGCTGAAGCAGAGGCGCCCACACTTCGTCACTGCCCCGGCACGGGTGACCGTGCCGGGGCAGTGACGCTTCGTGACCGGTTTCCCGTCCTCCGTCACACGGCCGCCAACGGCCGGCGGCCCGCCGTCACCATGCGACCGCGCCGCCGCCATCCGGCCGTGGCGATACGCACCGTCCGCGGTCGCACGCTCCGGCGTCCTCGGCCGTACGCTCCGGCCGTGACCCGTCGCGCACCGCGCGGACGCCGCGTCAGCCCCGCCGCACCGCGCACAGCAGTCCGTCGCCCACCGGCAGCAACGTCCCCATCAGCCCCTGGCTCTCGCGCACCGCCCGCAGCAGTTCCCGCAGCCGCAGTACCTCCGTGGGCTGCGCCGCGGCGTCGACCGTGCGGCCGTCCGCGAAGACGCCCTCGAAGCAGACCAGGCCGCCGGGGCGCAGCAGGCGCAACGATTCGGCGAGGTAGTCCAGGCTCTCCAGCCGGTCCCCGTCGCAGAACACCAGGTCGTAGCCGCCGTCCGCGAGTCGCGGCAGCACGTCCAGGGCGCGCCCGGGGATGAAGCGGGCCCGATTGGCGGCGAAGCCCGCCGCGCGGAACGCCTCACGGGCGAACTGCTGGCGCTCGGGCTCCGGATCGACGGTGGTGAGTACCCCGTCGGGCCGCATCCCGTACAACAGATAGAGTCCGGATACACCGGTCCCGGTGCCGATTTCGGCCACGGCTTTGGCGTCCGTCGTGGCAGCGAGCAAGCGCAGCGCGGCGCCGGTGCCTGGTGACACCGGGCGGAGCCCCGTCTCCCGGGCCCGGTCCCTGGCCCAGAGCATCGCTTCGTCCTCGGCGACAAAGGCGTCGGCGAACGCCCAGCTCGTCTGCCGGTTGGCGGTAATGACCCTCTCCTGTCCCCGTAGTTGGCGCAACGGTGACTGTATCCGCTGTGCCCGGGAACCCGCAGATGGGACCGGACGTTGTAGAGGGGCGGGGAGAGCCCGTGGAAAGCGGCCCGGAGGACCGGGCCGGGGCCACGGGCCGCGGTTCCGGGGAGTTCCCCGGCCTCAGCAGGAAAAAGGCTTATCCGGAGCTAACGGGCGAGGTGGTTATGGTAGGGGCTCCGCTGGACACCACCAGAGCCGATAGGGGAGGTGCGGCTGCGCCTGCGGATCGGGGAGGAGTGCTGAAGCGCTTTCTCAGGTCGGCGGGTGAGCCGAAATCCGTGACCGACATCGCTGACCGTTCTTCCGCCGCCTCCGCGCCGACCGCGACCTTCGCCTCAGATGCGGACTCCCAGGCGTGGACACCGCCCTCCTGGGAAGAGATCGTCAGCACGCACAGCGGCCGGGTCTACCGTCTCGCCTACCGTCTGACGGGCAATCAGCACGATGCGGAGGACCTCACGCAGGAGGTCTTCGTCCGCGTGTTCCGGTCGCTGTCGACCTATACGCCGGGCACGTTCGAGGGCTGGCTGCACCGCATCACGACCAATCTGTTCCTCGACATGGTCCGCCGCAAGCAGCGGATCCGTTTCGACTCCCTCGGCGACGACGCCGCCGAGCGGCTGCCGAGCCGTGAGCCGTCTCCGCAGCAGGTCTTCAACGACGCCCATTTCGACGCGGACGTGCAGCACGCGCTGGACACCCTCGCGCCCGAGTTCCGTGCCGCCGTGGTGCTCTGCGACATCGAGGGCCTTTCGTACGAGGAGATCGCCGCGACGCTGGGTGTGAAGCTCGGCACCGTGCGCAGCCGCATCCACCGCGGCCGTTCGCACCTGCGCAAGGCGTTGAAGCACCGTTCGCCCGGGGCCCGGCGCGTCCAGCAGCCGTCGCTGGCGGGCGCGGTTCTGGCAGGGGAGGGCGGAACGGCGTGAGCGGCACGGGTCCGACCCCCGCGGAACAGCATCTGGGGGACCGGCTCGCCGCGCTTGTCGACGGCGAGCTGAAACACGACGCCCGCGAACGGGTACTGGCCCACCTCGCGACCTGCGCCAAGTGCAAGGCCGAGGCGGCGGCCCAGCGCCGCCTGAAGAGTGTCTTCGCACAGTCGGCCCCGCCCTCGCCGTCCGAGGGGTTCCTCGCCCGGCTCCAGGGCCTTCCCGGGGGCCCGGGGAATGACGACGACGGCCGGGGAGGACCGTTCGGCGACTCCGGGCGGTTCGCCGACGGATTCCTGCCCCTGAGCCGTCGGCCCGGCAGCCGTACGGCCACCGGGCGCGGTCCGGGGCTCGGCGACTTCGGCTACCTCCCGGACGACCGGCACGGATCCACCGCCGTCCTCCCGCGCGCAACCGCCCGCGCGGATCTCCGGCTGCCCGGGGGGTCCGCCCGCACGGGCTTCCGGATCCACGAGGTCGGCCGTGAGCCGGACCGGGCGGCGTCGCGCGGCCGGAGGTTCGCCTTCGCCGCCGCCGGTGCCGTGTCGCTGGCGGCCATCGCCCTCGGCGGCGCCCTCCAGACGGGGGCCGGTACCAGCGCCCCGGTCAGGGCGGCCGGCGCCGGGAACACCGTGACCCCGCTCGACACCGCCCGCGGCGAGAGCGGCAGCTCGGTCAGCCGTCGCGGCGGAAGCGGTCAGAGCGCCCGCACCACGACGGAGACGTACGACCGCGCGGGCACCCCCGCCGCCCCGCCGACCGTGCCGGAGACCACGCCGGCGCCCTACGCCGCTCCCGCGCTCTCCGCCTCCGCCAACCGCCTCCCGGTTCTCTCGAACCTCTCCGGGGGCCCGGGGCTCCTGCACAACACCCTCGACGTCCAGGCTCTGCCCCAGGTGTCGGCGCCGCCGCTGATACCTCCGACCGGGACCACCCCGCTGTTCGCCCCGGTGCTGGGACGGCTCGCCCCGACGCCGTCGCCGACGGCACTCGTGCCGTCCGTGCCGCCGTCCTGGACGCCTCCTCCGGTCACGGCTCTCCCGACCCCCGCGGACCAGGGCACGCCGCTCTCCTCCCGGCGGTGAACGCCACCCGGCACTGAACGAGGTCTGCGCGGACAATCGCAAACCTGGCTCGCAAACCTGGTTGAATTCCGGGTGGAGTTCCGGGAGGGGCGCCCCGCCCGGGGCGCGGTACCCGGTCGCGGCAGTTGCGGGGAGAGTATGGAAGACGCGAAGTCCACCGGGCCGAAGGCGAAGTGGTGGAGCCGGCCCACGCCGGGGCATGCCACCCGCCCTGAGCCGGACGGGCCGTCCTCCCCGCAGGACGCCACGCCGCCCGCCGACACGCTGGAGACCGCGCACATTTCGCACCCGGCGCACATGGACCCTCCGGCCGATTCCGTGCCCCCGTCTCCCGAGGTGTACCCGTCTCCCGGGGCCGGGCCCGGGGCGTCGCCCTCCACGACCGGGACCCCGTCCCCCGGGACCGGGCCCGCTGCGCCCCTACCGGCGGCGCAGTCGATGCGGCCGCTGCACGAGCCCGACGAGTACAGCACCCCGCCGTACGGGGAACCCGGCCCTTGGGCGCCCGCGCCCCCCGTGCAGCGGCCGGTCCCGACTCCGGCGCACGGCACCCCCGTGCCCGCGCCTTACGCGGGGACGAACGGCGCGGGCATCAGTACCGCACCGACGCCCGGCTTCACACCCCCGGCGCCCCCGCTCCCGCAGCCCGGTGCCCGGTCGGCGCCGCCGACACCTCCGGGCCAGTCGACGCAGTGGCTCCAGTACGACCCCTGGGGCGCCCCGCGCCGGCCGCTGACCCACCCCGGCCCGCCACTCGGCGCCGACGGCGGGAGCAGGAAGAAGCGCCGGGGTTCCGTCCTCGTCGGCGCGCTGCTGCTCGCGCTGGTGGCGGGCGGGATCGGCGGCGGGGTCGGCGCCTACGTCGAGCGCAACGGCGGCCTCACTCGCGTCGAGCTCCCGCAGACCGGCCGGAACGACGGCGGCCGGGCCCCCGACAGCGTCGCGGGTATCGCCGCCAGCGCCCTGCCCAGCGTGGTCACGCTCCATGTCAGCGGCACCAGCGAAGCGGGCACCGGCACCGGCTTCGTGCTCGACAAGTCGGGCCACATCCTCACCAACAACCACGTCGTGGCCCCCGCCGGTTCCGCCGGCCGGATCACCGTGACGTTCAGCGGCGGCGAGACCGCGCGCGCCGAGGTCGTCGGCAAGGACAGCGGCTACGACCTCGCGGTGGTCAAGGTCACCGGCGTGTCCGGCCTCAAGCCGCTGCCGCTGGGCAACTCCGACAACGTGCGGGTCGGTGACCCCGTGGTGGCCATCGGCGCCCCCTTCGAGCTGTCCAACACGGTGACCTCGGGCATCATCAGCGCCAAGGACCGCCCGATCACCGCGGGCGGCGAGAAGGGCGACGGCAGCGACATCAGCTACGTCGACGCGCTGCAGACCGACGCCCCGATCAACCCCGGCAACTCCGGCGGACCGCTCGTCGACACCGACGCACATGTCATAGGCATCAACAGCGCCATCCGCGCCGCCGACGGCGGCTCCGGCACCGATGGCGGACAGTCGGGGTCCATCGGGCTCGGCTTCGCCATACCGATCAACCAGGGCAAGCGCGTCGCCGAGGAGCTGATCAACACAGGCAGGGCCACGCACCCCGTGATCGGTGTCACGCTCGACATGAAGTACACGGGCGACGGCGCCAAGGTCGGGGCCGAGGGCGGGGAGGGCAAGCCCGCGGTGACGCCCGGCGGGCCCGGCGCCAAGGCCGGGATCAGGCCGGGGGACGTCATCACCGCGGTCGACGGCCGACGGGTGCACAGCGGTGAGGAACTGATCGTGAAGATCCGGGCGCACCGGCCCGGTGACCGGCTGGACTTCGGACTGACCCGCGGTGGTAAAGAGCTGTCCATCTCTGTGACGCTCGGGTCGGCAACCAGCGGCTGACGGCCGTGAGGCGCTACCGCGCGGGCAGTCACGGCGGGTACCGTGGAGCCGGTCCGGACCGCAACCACCCTGGTCGCGGAGAACACGAGGAGCGACAAGGTGTTCACTGATATAGGCGTCATGGAGGTGCTGACGCTCGCGATCCTGGGCATGCTGATCTTCGGCCCGGACAAGCTGCCCAAGGTCATTCAGGACGCCTCGCGCTTCATCCGCAAGGTCCGCGAGTTCTCGGAGAGCGCCAAGCACGACATCCGCTCGGAGCTGGGGCCGGAGTTCAAGGACTTCGAGTTCGAGGACCTCAACCCCAAGACGTTCGTCCGCAAGCAGCTCATGGCGGGCGAGGACGAGCTCGGGCTGAAGGAGATCCGCGAGAGCTTCGACCTGCGCAAGGACCTGTCCGAGGTCACCGACGCGGTGAACGGCCGGGAGCCCGCGGCCGTGGAATCCGCCGACTCCCGCGGCGGCGCGCCGGACGGTTCGGCGGTCGGCGGTTCGGGTGGGTCCGCCGGTACTCCGGATCTGCTCAAGAAGCGTCCGCAGCCGGTGAAGGACGATCACCCGCCGTTCGACGCCGACGCCACCTGACGGTGGTCAATCCCAGGTCGTCCGGACGCTATGGCTATTCTCCATCTGTCCGGTTGTGAGGACGCCCGCGGGGGGCGGGCCGCTCCGGACCCCATGGATCGAGGAGGCGGCCGGGCAGATGGAGACGACCAGTCGGGTGGGCGCGGAGGACGCGCCGGGCACAGGCACCGCCGAGGGGACGTCGGCTGCCCGGCGCATGGTCGATGGTTTCCTGGCCGCTCCGTTTCCCTGGTACGGACTGGACGGCGCCTTCACCGGACCGCGCCGGCTGCTGCAGATCGGCGCCGCGGCCGACGGCCCGGTGCGGCACGGTTCCATCGGTCACGGCGACGAGCCGTCGGTACGCACCGACGCGGGTGGTGAACGGCAGCGGTTCGCGGTCGTCGTGACAGTGGCCGGCGGCCCCGAACAGCGCAGCGGCGACGGCACCGGACTGCTGGACGCGACGACGGTCGCCTCTGCGGCCTGGCTGGCCTGGTCCGGGCTGCTCGCCTGCACCTGGCCCGCCCATCTGGACCACGCGCTGCGTGACGACTGGCTGAGCCAGCAGACGGAGACGGCGTTCGAACTCGCCGACGATCTGGACGGGTCCGCGTGGTCGACGCTGTCCCTGCCGGTGGACGGCGTCCCGGTGCCGTTCCACTACCGCGAGTCCGAGTTCGGCTGGGTGCTGGCGGGGTCGGCGCCCGGAGAGGTGCACATCGGCGCGTACGGGCGCGGGATGAGCGCGTACGGGCTGGGCTTCTCGGTCGTCGAGGACATCACGGCGTACGCGTAGCGGATGACGGGGCCCGCTGCACGCGCTCGGGCGCGTACAGCGGGCCCCCGTCCGGTACAGCGGTACGACGGGCCGTGTGCCGTACAGCGGGCCGCGGCTCAGAACTTGTTGCGCGGGGTGATGCCCAAGGACAGGCCGGACAGACCGCGACGGCGGTTGCCGAGCTTGTCCGCGATGGTGCGCAGCGCCTTGCCCGCGGGGGAGTCGGGGTCGGACAGGACGACCGGCTCGCCCTCGTCGCCGCCCTCGCGCAGCCGCACGTCGATCGGGATGGAGCCGAGCACCGGCACCTCCGCGCCGACCGTCCGGGTCAGTCCCTCCGCGACCCTCGCGCCGCCGCCCGTACCGAACACGTCGACCATCTCGCCGCAGTGCGGGCACGGCATGCCCGACATGTTCTCGACGACACCGGCGATCTTCTGGTGCGTCTGCACCGCGATCGACCCGGCCCGCTCGGCGACCTCGGCCGCCGCCTGCTGCGGCGTCGTGACGACGAGGATCTCGGCGTTCGGCACGAGCTGCGCGACCGAGATCGCGATGTCGCCCGTCCCCGGCGGCAGGTCGAGCAGCAGGACGTCCAGGTCGCCCCAGTACACGTCGGCGAGGAACTGCTGCAGCGCGCGGTGCAGCATCGGCCCGCGCCACACCACCGGAGCGTTGCCCGGGGTGAACATGCCGATGGAGATGACCTTCACGCCGTGCGCCGACGGCGGCATGATCATGTTCTCGACCTGGGTCGGCTTCCCTTCGGCGCCGAGCATCCGGGGCACGCTGTGGCCGTAGATGTCGGCGTCCACGACACCGACCTTGAGGCCGTCGGCCGCCATCGCGGCCGCCAGGTTCACCGTGACCGACGACTTGCCGACGCCGCCCTTGCCGGACGCGACCGCGTAGACCCGGGTCAGCGAGCCCGGCTTGGCGAACGGCACCTCGCGCTCGGCCGTGCCGCCGCGCAGCGAGGCCGCCAGTTCCTTGCGCTGCTCGTCGCTCATCACGTCGAGCGTGACGTCGACCCGCGAGACGCCCTCCACGCGGGCGACCGCGTCGGTCACGCTCTTGGTGATCGTCTCGCGCATCGGGCAGCCCGAGACCGTGAGATAGACCGTGACAGCGACCGCACCGTCAGCGCCGACCTCGACCGATTTCACCATGCCGAGTTCGGTGATCGGGCGGTGGATCTCCGGGTCGTTCACCGTCGCCAGTGCCTCGCGCACCGCGTCTTCCGTAGCCATACATCGATAGTACGGGTGCGCGCAGCGCTCGTTGAGGGTGGTGGTGGGCGACGGGTGGGAGGGTGCGCGCAGCGCTCGTTGAGGGTGGTGGTGGGCGACGGGTGGGAGGGTGCGCGCAGCGCTCGTTGAGGGTGGTGGTGGGCGACGGGCGGGCCTACGGCGCTTGTCGCCGCGCGCGAGTGGCAGCCCTCAGCGGTCTTCGTCGCTGCCGTCCGCGTGAGCCGGGGGACGGCCGCGCCGGTCGTCCAGGTACCTGACGAGATCCTCCAGTTCGGAGCGGATCCAGTCGCGGGTGGCGACCTCGCCCAGCCCCATCCGCAGGGCCGCGATTTCCCGGGTGAGGAACTCGGTGTCCGCGATGGAGCGCTCGTTCTGCTTGCGGTCCTGCTCGTAGGTGACCCGGTCGCGGTCGGCCTGCCGGTTCTGCGCGAGCAGGATCAGCGGGGCCGCGTACGACGCCTGGAGCGACAGCATGAGCGTCAGGAAGATGAACGGGTACGGGTCGAACCGCAGGGCCGCGGGCGCGAAGACGTTCCACACCACCCAGACGATGATGAACAGCGTCATCCAGGCGATGAAGCGCCAGGTGCCCAGGAAGCGGGCGATCCGTTCGGAGAGCCGGCCGAACGTCTCGGGGTCGTACTCGGGCAGCAGTCTCGGCCGCGGGGCCTTCGGCTGGTCCAGCCGGTAACGGGGCGGGCGCACGATGCCCGAGGCGCCGGTCGTCGTGGCCTTCGCGCGGTCCTCACCGGCCATGGGCGGCCTCCCCCCCGCTGCGGAAGTCGGTCTCCCGCCAGTCCTCGGGCAGCAGATGGTCGAGCACGTCGTCGACGGTCACCGCGCCGAGCAGCGAACCGCTCTCGTCCACGACCGGCACCGAGACCAGGTTGTACGCGGCCAGATAGCTCGTCACGGCCGGCAGCGGGGTGTCCGGGGTCAGCGGGACGAGATCGCTGTCGACGATCGAACCGACCAGGGCGTACGGCGGGTCCCGCAGCAGCCGCTGGAAGTGCACGGTGCCCAGGTACTTGCCGGTCGGGGTCTCGTCCGGCGACCGGCACACGTACACCTGCGCGGCGAGCGCCGGGGACAGGTCCGCCTGCCGGACGCGGGCGAGCGCGTCGGCGACCGTCGCGTCCGGCCGCAGGATGATCGGCTCGGTCGTCATCAGGCCGCCCGCCGTCCGCTCCTCGTACGACATCAGGCGCCGCACGTCCGCCGCGTCGCCCGGACGCATCAGGGTCAGCAGCCGCTCCTTGTCCTCCTCGGGCAGTTCGGACAGCAGATCGGCCGCGTCGTCCGGGTCCATGGCCTCCAGGACATCGGCCGCGCGCTCCTCCTGGAGCTTGCCGATGATCTCCACCTGGTCGTCCCCGGGCAGCTCCTCCAGGACGTCGGCGAGCCGCTCGTCGTCCAGCGCGGCGGCGACCTCGGCCCGCCGCTTCGGCGACAGGTGGTGCAGCGCGTTCGCCACGTCGGTCGGGCGCAGCCGCTCGAACGTGGCGACCAGGGACTCGGCGCCCTGCCCCTCCTCCTCCAGCGAGAACCCGCTGACCGCCGACCACTCGACCGTCAGCGTCTCTCCCTTGCGCCGCAGGGCCCCGCCCCGGCCCCTGCGCACGAAGTACTTGTCGATCTCCCAGTCGCGGCGGGCCGGCAGCTGCTGGATGGCGACGTCGAGGACGGTGACCTCCTCGCCGGTCTCCACGAGCCGGACGCGCCGGTCCAGGAACTCGCCGAGCACCAGCCGCTCGGTCGGGCGCTGCTCGAAGCGGCGCATGTTGACCACGCCGGTGGTGATGACCTGACCGGACTCGATCCCCGTGACACGGGTCATCGGAAGGAAGATCCGGCGCCTGGTCAGCACCTCGACGACGAGACCGAGCAGCCGGGGCGGCCGCCCGCCGACGCGCAGCATCGCGACCAGGTCGCGCACCCGGCCCACCTGGTCGCCGTTGGGGTCGAAGACCGGGACGCCGGCGAGATGCGAGACGAAGACCCTGGGGGCGCCTGCCGCCATGGTGCGTCTCCTTCTTCCGTCTCTTCCGGGGACGACTCCGACCGTGAAGGGTTCCGGCCGGGTACGACGCTCGCGCGTACGGCTTCGCGGTCTCTTCCGTGTACGACTTCGTCGTCCGGCATGTTTGGCCGTCAATCATCCGTTATGACGGGATCAGGCTAGCCCGTGCCGCTCCGTGTCGCTCCGGCGGAGCGCTCCGTACGACTCTCTGCCGGACGGTGTGATCGGCACGGGTACGCTGCGGTCTGCCACCCCACCACGCAGGTGAACCGCCATACAGGTGAACCGCCACGCAGATGAGAGGCAGTGCGTCCAGTGACCGATTCCGTGCCGCCCGCCCGGGCCCGACGCCGGACCGCCTTCGGCGTCGTGCTCTGCGCGGGGCTGTCCGTCGCCCTCACGGCATGCGCGGGCGAGGACCCGGACAAGGGGACCAACGGCGTCGGCAAGCTCTCCGCCGAGCGGATCGAGAAGAAGGCGCAGACCGCCGCGGACGGCGCCGACACGGTGCACCTCGCGGGGACGCTGGTCGGCAAGGACGGCACGTACAAGCTGGACATGCGGCTCAAGGACAAGGGCGGCACCGGCTCCGTCGTCTCGAAGGACAGCACCTTCGAGCTGCTGCGGATCGGTGACGAGCTCTACCTCAAGGCGAACGCCGCCTTCTGGAGCCACGAGGAGAAGCCCGGGGCGGACACCGCGGCGGGCGGGGACGCCGCCGACAAGCTCCAGAACAAGTACGTCAAGGTGCCGCAGGACGACCCCACGTACAAGCAGCTGCGCGGTTTCACGGACAAGAAGACCCTGCTCGACGGGGTGCTCACGCTGCACGGCACGCTCAACAAGGGCGACCGCACGAAGGTCGGGCAGGTCCGCACCGTCCAGATCACGGGTGGCAAGGGCGAGGGCGGCACGCTCGACGTCGCCCTGGAGGGCACGCCCTACCCGCTGCGGTTCGCACGCGGCGGAGGCGGCGGGACCGTGACGCTGTCGGACTGGGGCCGGGAATTCCCGCTGGAGGCGCCGGCGGAGCAGGACACGGTCGACTACGGCAAGCAGTTGCCCAGGACATCGCCCTGAGCCCGGGCCGGGCCCGATGCCCGTCACGCGCGCGGTACGGGACGGCCGGGGGCGCGCCCGGCGTTCGCCACATGCGGGGCGGGGACGAGGCGCGGGTCCGGGGCAGGCACCCGCGCCGGCGGTCAGCCCTTGCGCCCGCGCTTCAGCAGCCGCGGCAGCCCGGCCGGCACCGGTCGCCGGGTGGTCGCGGGCGTCGGCAGCGGCGCCGCGGCCAGCGAGCCGTCCGGCAGCCGGGTGCGGACCTCGCCGGGGACCAGGCGCAGCACCCGGCACTCACGCGCCCACCGCTCCGGCATCCGCTCGGCGTCCGGCGCGTTCAGCCGCTTGTTCCTGAGCTCGCCGACGGCGGCCTCCCACTCCTCGGAGTGCGGCGCCGGCTCCGTCACGGTGGCCGTCCAGGCGACCAGCCGACCGCCCTTGTCCTTGCTGCGCACGGTCACCTCGGCGGTGGACCCGTCGGTGAGACCGGCCGGGAACGGCTGCTCGCCGGGGCCGTCGCCCACCAGATACGCCGCGCCCTCGTGCCACACGTGCCACAGGGGCCGGGCGGGGCCGGTTCCCCGCACCCAGACGAGACCGGACTTCTTGGTGGCCTCCTCGACCAGGGCCCGGTCCAACGGCGCGTCAGCGACAGCAGCAGTCATGACCCGAACTCCATTCGCAAACCGGGGACGGTCCCTCATGGTACGGCGGTTCCGGAGCCGGTGACGCGGGTCCGCGGCCGGCCGAGCGCCTGAACGTGCCCGGAGCCGGTGACGCGGTTCCGGAGCCGGCCCGCCGCGCCTTGAGCCCGGGGCCGGGCCCGTGTGCCTGAGCGTGCTCAGAGCCAGCCGTTGCGCTTGAGCGTGCGGTGGATCGAGAAGCAGACCACCCCGATGACGCCCAGCACCATCGGATAGCCGTACTTCCAGTCCAGCTCGGGCATGTGCTTGAAGTTCATGCCGTAGACGCCGCAGATCATCGTCGGCACGGCGACGATGGCCGCCCAGGACGTGATCTTGCGCATGTCCTCGTTCTGCGCGACGGTCGCCTGCGCGAGGCTGGCCTGGAGGATCGAGTTCAGCAGTTCGTCGAAGCCGATGACCTCTTCGTGCACCCGTGCCAGATGGTCGGCGACGTCGCGGAAGTACTTCTGGATGTCGGGGTCGATGAGCCGCATCGGCCGTTCGCTCAGCAGCTGCATCGGCCGCAGCAGCGGCGAGACGGCCCGCTTGAACTCCAGGACCTCACGCTTGAGCTGGTAGATCCGGCCCGCGTCCGAGCCGCGCGGACTGCCCTTCGCGGGTGTGGAGAAGACCTCGGTCTCCACCTCGTCGATGTCCTCCTGCACGGCGCCCGCCACCGCGATGTAGCCGTCGACGACGTGGTCCGCGAGCGAGTGCAGGACCGCGGAGGGGCCCTTGGCCAGCAGTTCGGGGTCGTCCTGGAGCCGGTGCCGCAGCGCGCGCAGGGAGCCGTGGCCGCCGTGCCGGACGGTGATGACGAAGTCCCGGCCGGTGAAGCACATCACCTCGCCGGTCTCCACGACCTCGCTGGTCGCGGTGAGTTCGGCGTGCTCGACGTAGTGGATGGTCTTGAAGACGGTGAACAGAGTGTCGTCGTACCGCTCCAGCTTCGGCCGCTGGTGGGCGTGGACCGCGTCCTCGACGGCGAGCGGGTGGAGGCCGAACTCCCGGGCGATACCGGCGAATTCCTCCTCGGTCGGCTCGTGCAGACCGATCCAGGCGAAGCCGCCCGACTTCCGCACCTGGAGCATCGCCTCGTGCGGGGTGCGGCAGGCGCCGCCCTCCACCCTGCGGCCGTCGCGGTAGACCGCGCAGTCCACGACCGCGCTGGAGGCGGACGGGTCACGAGTCGCGTCGTAGACGTGGTGAATGGCGTTGTTCCCGCGCAGGGCGTTCCTGCGCAGGGACGGGCGGACGGCGGCGCGCAGATCGCGGATCATCGACATGGCTGACTCCTTCACGGAGGGCCGTCGTCGGGCGCGTGGAACAGCCCGGAACGAGGACGTGGGATCACGTCCGCAAAGCGGGCGGCACCGGGGCGACACGAGGACGGCGGTCGCTACGGACAGGCGGAAGAGGGGTGCTCTTCCGTCGTACGCGATGCCCTGGACCCTGACCGGGAAGGCTTCAGATCACCGGGGAGAGGGTGTGGGGCGGAAGAGCGGTCGTACTGCACGATCGACTTCGATCCATGGCAGCCCCACCTCCTCCAGCCGGTCCCCCGTGGGGGATGACGTGTCGTCGGGACCGAGAAGAACGCTTCTGCGTTACGCCCCGACCAGCGGCCAACACTATCAGCCGCCCGAGGGTCAATCCCTTACTTTGCCCATTCCATACGCGTCCTATGCTCGCTGGATGGGAGAAATTCTTGCTCTGGTCGAGGCCCGGCTGCTGACGGCCCTCGGCGAACCGGACGCGCGGGCCGCGGTGACCTTTCTCGGTACCGACCGGATCGAGGTGCTCCGCTTCATCGACGGCGATGTGGTGCGCTACGCCACGCTCGGCATGTCCGCGCACCCCATGACGGATCCGACCGCCACCCTCGTGGACCCGGTGAAGGGCCCGCGCGCCGAACTGCTGCTGTCCGTGCGCGCCGGACTCGCCGACACCGACAAGGTGCTGCGCCCGCTGGCGGTGCTGGCCGCCTCCCCGCAGGTCGAGGGGGTGATCGTGGCGCCCGGCGCCTCGCTGGAGACCGGTGAACCGCTCTGGCCCGGGGCGCCGTTCAGCTCCGTGCTGGTCGCCGAGCCGGGCGGTCTGGTCGAGGACCTGGACCTCGGTCCGGACGCGGGAGCGGACGCGGCAGGTCCCGGGACGGACCCGGTGCGGTTCCTGCCGCTGCTGCCGATGACGCCCAACGAGGCCGCGTGGAAGCGGGTCCGCGGCGCGCAGGCGCTCCAGGAGCGGTGGCTCTCGCACGGCACGGACCTGCGGGATCCGCTGCGTGGCTCCGTGCTGCTGGACGTGTAGCGCCTGTACCGGCCCCGTGCACGTGGCTCGGTCGGCACGAGGCCCCGCCGCGCGAGGATCTGCCGACGCGAGGCCCCGCCCACGACCAGGAGGGGGAGCCACGGGCGGGGCCGAAGGGGGCGTGACGGCGCTCAGTCGGCGAAGGCCGCGGCACCGTCCTCGGTGGCGTGCCGGGGCTCCGGCTCCCGCGCCTCGTGCGTCAGCGCCGTACGCCGGGCCAGGACGACGACCGCGCCGATCACGGCCGTGGCCGCGGCGACCACGAACGGCATGTGGACATTGCTCCACTCCTCGATCTTCGGGGCGAGGTACGGGGCGGCCGCCGCGGCGAACCAGCGGACGAAGTTGTAGCCCGCGCTCGCCACCGGGCGCGGGGCGTTCGACACTCCTAGCGCCAGCTCCGTGTAGACCGTGTTGTTCATGCCGATGAAGGCGCCGGAGGCGATCGTGCCGACGACGGCGGCGGTGTGGTCGCCGTACCCCAGGACCAGCAGGTCGACGGCGAGCAGCAGCAGCGAGACGCCGAGTACCTTCAGCGACCCGAAGCGCTTCTGGAGCCGCGGGGCCACGAGCACCGAGAAGACCGCGAGCAGCAGGCCCCAGGCGAAGAAGACCGCGCCCGAGCGGTACGGCGTCATGTCCAGTACGAACGGCGTGAACGCCAGGATCGTGAAGAACGCGTAGTTGTAGAAGAACGCCGAGGCCGCGACGGAGGCCAGGCCGCCGTGACCGAGCGCCCGGACCGGGTCCAGCAGTGAGGTCTTCCGGGTGGGCCCGGGCTGCTCCTTCAGGAACGCCGTGATGCAGATGAACCCGATCGCCATCAGCGCGGCCGTGCCGAAGAACGGGTAGCGCCAACTGGCGTCACCGAGCAGGGCGCCGAGCAGCGGCCCGCACGCCATGCCCAGGCCGAGCGCCGATTCGTACAGCAGGATCGCCGCCGCGCTGCCGCCCGCCGCCGCGCCGACGATCACGGCGAGCGAGGTCGATACGAACAGGGCGTTGCCCAGACCCCAGCCGGCCCGGAAGCCGACGAGTTCGCCGACGGACGACGAGGTGCCGGACAGCGCCGCGAAGACCACCACGAGCGCCAGACCGGCCAGCAGCGTCCTGCGTCCGCCGATGCGGCTGGACACGAAGCCGGTGACGAGCATCGCCACGGCGGTGATCAGGAAGTACGAGGTGAACAGGAGCGATACCTGACTCGGCGTCGCCTCCAGGCCCTTGGCGATGGAGGGCAGGATCGGGTCCACCAGACCGATGCCCATGAAGGCGACGACCGACGCGCCCGCGGTGGCCCAGACGGCCTTCGGCTGGCGCAGGATGCCGCCTGCTCCCTGATCGAACGGAACCTCTTCCTGCATGGGGCTTCTCGCTCTCCACTAGGTCACCGGTTCGTTGTGCGCTCCACAGAGTAAGTTAGGGAGCCTAATGAGTGCAAGATGCATCTATTTTCCCTGGTGAAGCCGCGCGACGCGGATGGTGATCGCCTTGACGCGGCGGCGGTCCTGGAGGACCGTTGGTCGCTATGAGGGGCGAACCCAGTTGCCCGAAGTGCGGAGGCCGGGTCAGGGCGCCCGGTCTTTTCGCCGACACCTGGCAGTGCTCCGTGCACGGCGGTGTGTACCCGCTTCAACCGGTCGTGCCGCCCAGTGTCGAGGCGCTGGGCGTGGTCGTGCGCCGGGCCCGGGTGCCGGTGTGGATGCCCTGGCCGCTGCCGGTGGGCTGGCTGTACACCGGTGTCGCGAGCGCGGGCGACGAACGCAGCGGCGGCCGGGCGGTCGCCGTCGCCTGCTCCGGACCCGGCCCGGTCGGCGGCATGGGGGAGCTGCTGCTCGTCACCGAGGAGCTCGGCGTGGGCCTCGGTGCGCGGTACGCCGGTGTCGACGGACCGGACCCCGGCCCGTACCTGGACGTCGACGGCCCGCCCGACGTCAAGATGCTCGCCGCCGGACGTCCCACCCCGCTCTGGCACGTCAGGGGTGCCCCCGAGGACCGCGCGGTCTTCGCGGGCGAGGCGCGCGGGCTCTGGCTCTGGGCGATCGTCTGGCCCGAGCAGTCGGGGCTGCTGATGTACGACGAGCTGGTGCTCGCGGATCTGCGGGAGGCCGGGGGAGAGATGGACCTCGTGCCGTGCGGGGCGCTCACGCCCCGCCTGCTCGACTAGGGCCTGTCTGGAGTTGCGATCTGGGCTCGCGGCGATCGCAAGGCGGCCGGAAGCCCTCGGACGGGGCCTCCCCCTGCTCGAACGAAGTCGAGAGCTCGGGGAAGTGCCGGGCGACGCGACGGGGCAAGCGTTGCCGGGAACGGCACTCGGGCGTGTTGCGAAAGTCCCGTGCGGCCCGCGACGCCCGGCGCACACGCTCGCGGTGCAGTCGGACCCGTCCTCGTGCGTCCGGTACCAGGGCGATCCTCCGCCTCGCGGTCGATGGGGTCCCCCTGTTCGAACGGAGCCGAGAACCTGGGGAAGCGCCGGGCGCCGCGCGGCCCGGCCTCCGGCCGAACGACGGCACTTCGACAACACGGTCTGCGGTGTCCGCGCCCGTCCCGGGACCCTGCCCGGCAGCATCCCGCCGGACTCCCGGGCGTGGCCGGATACTGTTCGAATGCCGGTTATCCTTTGAATGTCCCCCTTGAGGGTGCTGAAGATCCTGGTCGGTCCCGACGGCTCCGCTTCACCCCGCGGCCTCACCGGTGCGGTACGACGCCCGCTGTGAGGCCGCTCCGGCGCCCGCGCGCACCAGGTCTCCCTCGCCGGTCCGGCCAGGATCTTGAGCGCCCTCCGTCCGTCCCGAGCCCTGGAGTACGCGTCGTGCGCATCGATCTGCACACCCACTCCACTGCGTCGGACGGCACGGACAGCCCCGCCGGGCTGGTGCGGAACGCCGCCGCTGCGGGCCTCGACGTCGTCGCGCTCACCGACCACGACACCGTGCGCGGTCACGCCGAGGCGATCGCCGCCCTTCCCGAGGGGCTCACCCTCGTCACCGGCGCCGAGCTCTCCTGCCGGATCGACGGGGTGAGCATGCACCTGCTGGCGTACCTCTTCGACCCCGACGAGCCCGAGCTGGCGCGCGAACGCGAGCTGGTGCGGGACGACCGCGTGCCGCGCGCCCGGACCATGGTGCGCAAGCTCCAGGACCTCGGCGTTCCGATCGAGTGGGAGCGGGTCGCGAGGATCGCCGGGGACGGCTCGGTCGGCCGGCCGCACATCGCCACCGCGCTCGTCGAACTCGGCGTCGTCGAGACCGTCTCCGACGCCTTCACGCCCGAGTGGCTCGCCAACGGCGGACGCGCGTACGCGGAGAAGCACGAACTCGACCCCTTCGACGCGATCCGCCTGGTCAAGGCGGCGGGCGGCGTCACCGTCTTCGCCCACCCGGCTGCCGTCAAGCGCGGCGAGGTGGTGCCCGAGTCGTCGATCGCGCGGTTCGCCGCCGCCGGGCTCGACGGCATCGAGGTCGACCACATGGACCACGACGAGCCGATCAGGGCCAGGCTGCGCGGGCTCGCGCGGGAGCTGGGGCTGCTGACGACCGGGTCCAGCGACTACCACGGCAGCCGCAAGCCCGTCGCGCTCGGCACGTACACCACCGACCCCGAGATCTACGGCGAGATCACCCGGCGCGCCACGGGAGCCTTCCCGGTGCCGGGCACCGGCGGACCCCGCCGCACCTGACAGCCCGCCCGTCCGGTCGGGGCCCGCGCCCGCCCGGCGCCGCCCGCCGCCCTCGGCGCGACGGCCCGGCGCGATGCCGTACGGCACGGCCCGGCACCCCTCGCCTCCGTCCGGCCGCTCCGTCCGCCCGTACTTCCTGTTCCGCTTCCGCTCCTTCCCGGCCACCGGGGCCGCCCCACGGCTCCGGCGCGCGTTCCCCCCAGGCCGGTTCCCCTCCCTCTTCGTGCAAGGCTCACCGTGTTCGACATCGCTGTCTTCGGATCCCTTTTTCTCACCCTTTTTGTGATTATGGATCCCCCCGGCATCACTCCGATCTTCCTCGCCCTCACCGCCGGCCGCCCCGCCAAGACGCAGCGCAAGATGGCGCTCCAGGCGGTCACCGTCGCCTTCGGCGTCATCGCCGTCTTCGGCGTGCTCGGCCAGCAGATCCTCGACTATCTGCACGTCTCCGTGCCCGCCCTGATGATCGCGGGTGGCCTGCTCCTGCTGCTCATCGCGCTCGACCTGCTCACCGGCAAGACCGACGAGCCGACGCAGACCAAGGACGTCAACGTCGCGCTCGTACCGCTGGGCATGCCGCTGCTCGCCGGACCCGGTGCGATCGTGTCGGTGATCCTGGCGGTGCAGCACGCCGACGGGGCGGGGGGCCAGATCTCGGTCTGGTCGGCGATCATCGCCATGCACATCGTGCTCTGGCTGACCATGCGCTACTCGCTGCTGATCATCCGCGTCATCAAGGACGGCGGTGTGGTCCTGGTGACCCGGCTCGCCGGAATGATGCTCTCCGCCATCGCGGTGCAGCAGATCATCAACGGTGTCACCCAGGTCGTCCAGAACGCGTGACGACGGGTGCGGACACCACGGCGCCCCCGTACGGACCGACCGTACGGGGGCGCTACGTCTGTCCGCGTCGTCGCGCGTTACGAGGCCGGGGAATCGGCCGGGCGGATGTAGATGCGCTGGCCCGTCGCCGCGGCCTGCTGCACGATCCGGTTGACGGAGGCGGCGTCCACGACGGTGCTGTCCACGGCGGTACCGTCGACGTCGTCGAGGCGCATGATCTCGAAGCGCATATGGCTTCCCTTCGTCTGATCCTCCTGCTGGAGAACTGCTGGGAGGACGGGTGACCCCGTCCACAAGGATGGGAGCGCCCGACGCCGGTGTCCGCGCTCCGGTACATGTACAACGGCTTGCCCACTACAAACATTCCCTACGCTAAGGAAAATTTTTGGATGTCTAAGTACCAGCAGGTCATCGGGCGCACCCCGGTCGCGCGGCCCGCGGCCACGTGCACGATCACGCGCACCACGAGGCCGGCATGAACGACGCAGAGATCCGCGACTCCCACGACGCAGAGATCCGCCGTCGCGACGACGCGGAGATCCGCCGTCGCGACGACGCGGAGATCCGCGACCGTCTGGACCGGACGAACGAACTGCTCCAGCGCGTGCTCGCCGAGGTGTCGAAGACCCCCTCGACCCACGCGATCTTCGTCGACGCGGGTTATGTGTACGCCGCGGCCGGCCTGCTCGTCACCGGCACCGAGGACCGCCGGTCCTTCGATCTCGACGCGGAGGGGCTGATCGAGGCGTTCATCGACAAGGCCCGCACGATCTTCGCGGACAGCCGGCTGCTGCGCGTCTACTGGTACGATGGGGCCAGGCGCCGCATCCACACCGCCGAGCAGCAGTCCATCGCCGAACTCCCCGACGTCAAGGTCAGGCTCGGCAACCTCAACGCCAACAACCAGCAGAAGGGCGTCGACTCACTGATCCGCAGCGATCTCGAATCGCTCGCCCGCCACCGCGCCATCAGCGACGCGGCCCTGGTCGGCGGCGACGAGGACCTGGTCTCCGCGGTCGAGGCGGCGCAGGGGTACGGGGCTCGGGTGCACCTGTGGGGCATCGAGGCGGGGGAGGGGCGCAACCAGGCCGAACCGCTGCTCTGGGAGGTCGACAGTCAGCGCACCTTCGACCTGGACTTCTGCCGCCCGTACGTCACCAGACGCCCCGTCACCATGTACGAGGACGACAGCCCCGCGCCCTCCCGCGAGGACGTCCGCTTCGTCGGCGCACAGATCGCCGCGGCCTGGCTGGCCGCGCGGGGCCGCGATTCCCTCGCCGAGCTGCTGCCCGGCCACCCGTATCTGCCGGGCTCCGTCGACCAGGACCTGCTGATCGAGGCCGAACGGCTGCTCCAGCACTCGCTGCGCGGCCACGCCCATCTGCGGCGGTCCTTGCGCGACGGCTTCTGGCAGCACGTGCAGGCGCAGTACTGAGCCAGGGCGCGTCACTGCGCCGACGGCCGCTCACGGTCCACGGTGTTCGTGCCCGACCGAGCCGGGCCTCCTGCGGGTCCGTGCCCGGGACGGGACTCGGGAAGATGCTCAGGAAGGTGCTGCCGCCGTGCGCAGCGCGTCCCAGAAGGAGACGAGCGCGCTCGCGGTCCGCTCCGGGCGGTCCGTGTTCGGCGAGTGCTCGGCGCCCTCGATCCGGGTGCGGTGCGCGCCCAGCCGCCGGGCCATGTCGTCGAGCAGCGGCACCGGCCAGGTGTCGTCGCGCTCACCGGAGAGCACGTGGACGGGCAGTGCCGTGGCGGCGAGTTCGGCCACCCGGTCCGGCTCGGTCGCCAGCTGACGGCCGGTGGCGATCAACTGGGCGGGACGGTGGCGCAGCCAGCGTCGGCGCAGGGCCTCGCCGTTCGGCGTCACCTCCTCGGGCGGGTCGAAGGCGCGCACCGCCTCCCACACCTCGGCCATGGTCATGGTCGTCAGCGCGTCGGAGAGCAGCTTCACCTTGACCTGCTGCGCCTCGACGACCTGGGCGGGGCCCGACGACATCAGCGTCAGCGAACGGAACGGCGAGGCGTCGAGCAGAACCGCGGCGCGGGCGATCTGGCCGCCGAGCGAGTGCCCGACCAGATGCACCCCGCCCCCGTCGCCGGCCGCGAGCGCGGACGCCTGCGCGAGCACGTCGCGGGCCAGCTCGTCCTGCGCGTAGGTCTCCTCGCGGTCCGTGCCGTCGGTCTCGTACTGCCCCCGGCCGTCCACGGCGACGATCCGGTACCCGGCGGCACCGAGCGGTTCGAGGAGCGCGACGAAGTCCTCCTTGCTGCCCATGTAACCGGGCAGCAGAAGGGCGGTGCCGCGCGTCACGCCCTGCGGCGGGGCGTCCAGCACGGCGAACTCGCCGCGCGTGGTGCGGAGCCGATGGGCGCGAGTACCGGGCGGCGGGGTGAACGTGGGCGGCCGACTCATGGGACGAGGTTATGTCCTGGGACACCGAACGGGCAGGACGGCCGGTACGAGATCCGTACGGCAGGGCCCGGGCCCTGGCCCGGGCCTCGCCGGGCCGGGACGTTCCCGGCAGGCCGGGAACACGCGGACGCGCCCGGTCCGGGGGCTCAGCCCCCGGACCGGGCGCGTCCGCTGCCGCGGGCTCAGCCCTCGACGCCGGTACCGGTGGCGGCGCGAGCCGTCCGACGCCTGCGCGGCTTCGCCTCGCCGTCGGCGGCCGGGGCCTCCGCCGCGGCCTCGGCCTTCGGCTTCGAGGCCGCGCGGGTGCGGCGGCGGGGCCTGCTCTCGGGGACGGGCTCGGAGATCGGCGCGATCTGGAAGTCGACCTCGTCCTCGACCGGCTTGACGACGCGGGTGCGGCGGCGCGGCTTGGTCACCGTCTTCGCGGGTGCCGGCTCGGCGACGGGGGCGGTCTGGAAGTCGACCTCCTCCGCCACCGGCCGCGCCACGGCGGCACGGGTGCGACGGCGGCGAGGCTTCGCCGCGGGCTCGTCCTCGGCCGGGGCCTCGGCGGCCGGAACCTGGACCGTGTTCACCGCGGCCTCGGCGGCCGGAACCTGGACCGTGTTCACCGCGGCCTCGGCCGCGGCGTCCGGCACACCGGCGCGGGTCCGGCGACGGCGGCGCGGCGTACGCGGCTGCGCCGGGGCGTCGGCCGTCTCGGCCTCACCGGCGGGTGCGGGTACGGCGGCCGCGGTCTCCTGCGCGGGGGCCACGACGGCACCGCCCCGGGTGCGACGGCGCTGACGCGGCGTGCGCGGCGCGCGCTCCGCGCGTGCGGCGGGCGCGGCGGATGACTTGCGGCCCCGGCCGCCCGTCTCGCCAAGATCCTCGATCTCCTCGGCCCCCAGCCCCGCACGGGTCCGCTCGGAACGCGGCAGGACACCCTTGGTGCCGGCCGGGATGTCGAGCTCCTCGTAGAGGTGCGGCGAGGTGGAGTACGTCTCGACCGGGTCGTTGAAGTCCAGGTCCAGCGCCTTGTTGATCAGCTGCCAGCGCGGGATGTCGTCCCAGTCGACCAGCGTGATCGCGATGCCCTTGGCACCGGCGCGGCCGGTCCGGCCGATGCGGTGCAGGTAGGTCTTCTCGTCCTCCGGCGACTGGTAGTTGATGACGTGGGTCACACCCTCGACATCGATGCCGCGGGCGGCCACGTCGGTGCAGACGAGCACGTCGACCTTGCCGTTGCGGAACGCGCGCAGCGCCTGCTCGCGCGCCCCCTGGCCCAGGTCGCCGTGGACGGCGCCGGAGGCGAAACCGCGCCGCTCCAGCTGCTCGGCGATGTCGGCGGCGGTGCGCTTCGTGCGGCAGAAGATCATCGCGAGTCCGCGACCGTCGGCCTGCAGGATGCGGGCGACCATCTCCGGCTTGTCCAGCGAGTGGGCCCGGTAGACGTGCTGCGAGATGTTCGCGACGGTCGCGCCCTCGCCGTCGGGCGAGGTGGCCCGGATGTGCGTGGGCTGCGACATGTAGCGCCGCGCCAGGCCGATGACCGCGCCCGGCATGGTCGCCGAGAACAGCATCGTCTGGCGCTTCGCCGGGAGCATGGTGATGATCTTCTCGACGTCGGGCAGGAAGCCCAGGTCGAGCATCTCGTCGGCCTCGTCCAGCACCAGCGCGCGGACGTGCGAGAGGTCGAGCTTGCGCTGGCCTGCCAGGTCGAGCAGTCGGCCCGGCGTGCCGACGATCACATCGACGCCCTTCTTCAGGGCCTCGACCTGCGGCTCATAGGCGCGACCGCCGTAGATCGCGAGCACGCGGACGTTGCGCACCTTGCCGGCGGTCAGCAGGTCGTTGGTGACCTGCTGGCAGAGCTCACGGGTGGGGACGACGACCAGCGCCTGCGGCGTGTCGGTCAGCTGCTCCGGCGCGGCGCGGCCCGCCTCGACGTCCGCGGGGACGGTGACGCGCTCCAGCAGCGGCAGACCGAATCCGAGGGTCTTTCCGGTGCCGGTCTTGGCCTGGCCGATGACGTCGGAGCCGGAGAGGGCGACGGGGAGCGTCATCTCCTGGATGGGGAACGGGGACACGATGCCGACGGACTCAAGGGCCTCGGCCGTCTCGGGGAGAATCCCGAGTTCTCGAAACGTGGTCAGGGTGCTGCCTCTTCTGTGAGACGCGGTCCGAGGCGAACGCTGGGGGTCGTACCGTGCCGGGTTGGTCATCCGGCCGCGGAAGGGCCGGGTGGCGCGGGACCACTGCCGTCGCTCGAGCGCTCGTGCCGCTGAGGGGGCCCCTCATCTGCGGTCGTACGTGTCGTACGCCCCGCGCGGAGGGCTGTCGGGTCGGAGCCGATCGGGCCACCGACCGGGCATCCTGATTCAATTCACTGGTTTCGCGCCGTACACGCATCCAAAATACTCAGTAGGCGCAATACCACTGTACCCCGGATTCGCGCATGTGTGTTGGGCGAATTCGTCGGAACGGTGGGATGTCACTGGCTGACCAGGGCCTTCCGCCCCCCGCCGGGCGGGCTATTCTGCGCTTCATGGAGACGCCTGACAACGCCAACGAAGCCCCCGTGCCCACCGGAATCGCCGCCCAGGACTGGGCCGCCGCGTCCGCGGAGCCGCAGTACCGCGCGGCGGTCGTGGATCTGCTCGGAGCGCTGGCGTACGGGGAGCTGGCGGCCTTCGAACGGCTGGCCGAGGACGCCAAACTCGCGCCGACGCTCGCCGACAAGGCGGAGCTGGCGAAGATGGCCTCCGCGGAATTCCACCACTTCGAGAGGCTGACGGAACGGCTGACCGCGATCGACGTGGACCCCACGGGCGCGATGGAGCCGTTCGCCAAGGCGCTCGACGAATTCCACCGCCAGACCGCGCCGTCGGACTGGCTGGAGGGCCTGGTCAAGGCGTACGTCGGCGACTCGATCGCCAGCGACTTCTACCGCGAGGTCGCCGTGCGTCTCGACTCGGACACCCGGTCCCTCGTCCTGGCCGTCCTCGACGCCACGGGGCAGGCCGACTTCGCGGTCGAGAAGGTACGCGCCGCGATCGAGGCCGACCCGCGTGTCGGCGGCCGGCTCGCGCTGTGGGCGCGCCGGCTGATGGGGGAGGCCCTGTCGCAGGCGCAGCGGGTCGTGGCCGACCGTGACGCACTGTCGACGATGCTCGTGGGCGGTGTGGCGGACGGCTTCGACCTCGCGGAGGTCGGGCGGATGTTCTCCCGGATCACCGAGGCGCACACCAAGCGGATGGCCGCGCTGGGACTCGCCGCGTAGCCCCCGCAACGCCTCGTGCCTGTGCCGCCCCCGGGGGCGGCACAGGCACGAGGCGGCGTCGGGTCGGGCGGGCCGCTCAGGCCGCCGCCGACCGTCCCAGACCGTTTCGGCTCCGGGGGCGGACCAACAACGAGAGCGTCACCGCCCCGACCGACACCGCGCCGATCAGCACGGCGGCGAGATGTCCCGGACCCATCACCGAGTGCATGAGAAACACGCCGAACAGAGCCCCCAGGGCGCCCGTCGTGAAGACGGTGCGACGGGGCGGGAGCCGGTCCGGCAGGGATCGGAGCGCCACCCAGGCGAGGGCGAGTCCGAGCACGACGGCGCCGAGAGGTTCCAGGATCACAGTTGATCACCTCGCGAGTTGCGGGGCTGGTGGTGCGGTCATCTGCCGTACTACCCGAGGAACGCGGAACGCAACCCTCGTCGGCCCCGTGCCTCGTCGGTCCTGGTCCGGGCGGCGGAACGGGTCGGAAGCGGAACGGGAAGCGGGGGGGGGGGGGGGGGCCGCGGGGCGCGCCCGGGGCCGCCCCCCCCCCCGGCGGGGGGGGGGGCGCCCCCACCCCCCCCCACCCCCGCGCGCGGCGCCCCGCGCCCCC
>NZ_JBIARH010000003.1:199557-315314 GCF_042889785.1 Streptomyces sp. NPDC002476
GCTTGGGCGCCGCGTCATGGCTGCCGCCCGGCGCCCCCCCCGCCCCCCCCCCCCCGCCCCCACGACCGCCCCGTCGGGCGCGTGGCCTACCGCGCGCCGAAGCCCACGCGACGCGTGCTGGGCTCGCCGATCTCCACATAGGCGATCCGGTCGGCCGGCACCAGGACCTTCCGGCCCTTCTCGTCCGTGAGGCTGAGCAGCCGCGCCTTGCCGGCGAGAGCCTCGCCGACCGCGCTCTCGACCTCTTCGGCGGAAAGCCCGCTCTCCAGAACGATCTCCCGGGGCGAGTGCTGCACCCCGATCTTGACCTCCACGGCTATGTCCCTCCGACGGTCGGTTCCTGCGCGGTGAGCCGCGCCGTACCAGCACAGATTAGCCCGGTGAGGGGAGCCTTCAGGGGCCGGTGGGCCACGCCCGCAGCGAACACGCGCGCCGGGCACGGTGCACGGGCCGGACGCCCGGCGGACCTCCGGGCGTGCGGCCGGGAGCGGTCAGTGCTGATCGATGCCGTGCAGCGGGAAGCCCGCGATGCCGCGCCAGGCCAGCGACGTCAGCAGCTGCACCGCCGTGTCGCGCGGAATGGACGACTGGCTGGAGAGCCAGTAGCGGGCCACCACCTGGGAGACCCCGCCCAGACCGACCGCGAGCAGCATGGACTCGTCCTTGGACAGACCCGTGTCCCCCGCGATGACGTCGGAGATCGCCTCGGCGCACTGCAGGGAGACCCGCTCCACGCGCTCGCGCACCGCGGGCTCGTTGGTCAGGTCCGACTCGAAGACCAGCCGGAAGGCCCCGCCCTCGTCCTCGACGTACGCGAAGTACGCGTCCATCGTCGCTGCCACGCGCTGCTTGTTGTCGGTCGTCGACGCCAGCGCCGTACGGACCGCCTGGAGCAGCGACTCGCAGTGCTGGTCGAGCAGCGCCAGATAGAGCTCCAGCTTGCCCGGGAAGTGCTGGTAGAGCACCGGCTTGCTGACCCCGGCGCGCTCCGCGATGTCGTCCATCGCGGCGGAGTGGTACCCCTGCGCCACGAACACTTCCTGCGCGGCGCCCAGCAGCTGGTTGCGTCGGGCGCGGCGAGGCAGCCGTGTGCCTCGTGGACGCGCCGCCTCGGTCTGCTCGATGGCTGTCACGCCGCCTCCCAAAATCGTGATCGGACACGGCATTTCCGTGCACGTTGCGCCGTACAGCCATCGTACTTTCGGGTAACCCGGGCACGCGCGGCGCGGACGCAGAATTTCATGTACCGGACGACTGCGGTAGCCGGGGATTTCCCGATCAGCCGGGCGAAGCGGGACGTACTAGCGGTAATCGTCCTCATCCTGTGCCACCACACGGGCCTGTTCCACCGCGTCCGCCACGTTCGCGCGCTCCCGGTCGATCTCCGTGAGCGGTTCGTCGCGCCGCTGCTGGAGGTCGGCCCGCTGTTCGGCCGCGTCCGCGCGGGGCGTCTCCTGGTCGGGTTCGTCGGGCTGGACGTCCTCGAAGGTCTCGGGGTCGCTGGGGTCGACCGTCATGGCCAGTCCCTTCCTCGCTCGGAGTCGCAGGTGCGTCCCGTACTCGCCGGTGGGTGCGCGACGCGGCCGGGCCGCCTCGCCATGCTGTCGGAACGCCCGGATACATCCAGTATGCGAGCGTTTCCCCGGCCCGGTGCGCCTCGAACCGGACACGGGGACGCCGCGTCCGATGCCCCGTCCAGGACTGCCGGGACCGGGTGGCGGGGCGTGGGCCGTCCGCGGAAGACGCCGTGTGGTCTGTGACGGCGAACACATGAACCAGGGTGTGATCGTCTCGTAACATTGCCGCATGTCTTCGACCGAGCTCCCGGGCGCGAGCGCCGCCGCGGTGGCCCCCACCGTGAGCGCCGTCGGGGCCGCGGAAGGGGAGGAGCTGCGCTCCGTCACGCTGCCCGGACTGACCCTCACCGTCCGTTCCCGGCCACCGGAGCGGACCGGACTGCCGCCCGCGCTCTTCGTGCACGGGCTCGGGGGTTCCTCGCGGAACTGGTCGGCGCTGATGCCGCTGCTCCAGGACGTGGTGGCGGGCGAGGCGCTCGACCTGCCCGGTTTCGGCGACTCGCCGCCGCCGGACGACGGCAACTACTCGGTCACCGGGCACGCCCGCGCCGTGATCCGTCTTCTCGACGCGATGGAGCGCGGGCCGGTGCACCTGTTCGGCAATTCGCTCGGCGGCTCCGTGGCCACCCGGGTCGCCGCCGTCCGCCCCGACCTGGTGCGCACGCTCACCCTCATCTCGCCCGCGCTCCCCGAGATACGGGTGCAGCGCACGGCCCTCCCCACGGGGCTGCTCGCCGTGCCGGGCATCGCGACGCTGTTCGCCCGGATGACCAGGGACTGGAGCGCGGAGGACCGCACCCGGGGCGTCATGGCGCTCTGCTACGGCGACCCGGCGCGCGTGTCCGAGGCCGGCTTCCGCGACGCGGTGGCCGAAATGGAGCACCGCCTGGGGCAGCCGTACTTCTGGGACGCGATGGCTCGCTCGGCACGTGGCATTGTCGATGCGTACACGCTGGGCGGGCAGCACGGGCTGTGGCGTCAGGCCGAGCGGGTACTCGCTCCGACCCAGCTCGTGTACGGCGGACGGGACCAGCTCGTCTCGTACCGGATGGCACGCCGGGCGTCCGCGGCCTTCCGTGACGCGCGGCTGCTGACGCTGCCCGAGGCCGGGCACGTGGCGATGATGGAGTACCCGGAGGCGGTGGCCCAGGCGTTCCGGGTACTGCTCGACGAACTCGGCGGGAGCTGATCCGCGGCGTGGGACGACACAGCCGAAAGGGCCCCGAACGCGCGGGCCCCGACACCGACGTCGCTCTCGCGAAGGCGACGGAGGAGGGCCCGGAAGGGGTGCGGCCCGGGCCCGGCAGCGGGCGGCGTCGCAGGCCCACCGGCGCGACCGCCGGCACCGAGGGCCACGTCTCGTTCCAGCAGGCCGCGCACGTCCGCGGCGGTCACCCCGAACACCGGGAACCGGGCGGCGGTTGGGGGGCCGGGCCGGGGGCCGGACGCCCCGTCGACGGCGAGCGCCCCGCACCACGTAGGCCGATGGGGCAGGCGCGGACGACGGACCGGGCGGAGAAGGCCGGTCGGGCGCAGGGGGCGCCCCCGAGTGCCCGGCCCGCGGGGACCAAGTCGCTGATACCGGGACCGCGCCGCGAGTTCGTCGAGGCGTTCGACACCCCGCCGCGCGGCGACGGCGGACCGGCGGCCGGTCGAGGGGCCGAGGGCTCCGGCGGCGGCACCGGGCAGGCCGAGGAGGGCAAGGAGGGCCGGGGGAGCAAGAGCCGTACTCTCACCGGTATCGCGGCCGCCGCCGTCACCACCGTCCTCGCGGTGGTCGTGGCCGGGCAGGTCGCCCAGGGCGACGCGGGCGCGAGCAACACCGCGCGGTCGGCGGGCGCAGACCGGGACGACACCCGTGACGCTTCCCGCTCGGACGACCGGCCGACCCCGACGGCGCCCCGGGTCGAGCCCCTGACGTACGAGCAGAAGATGGCCAGGGCGTACCCGCTGGCCGCGAAGCTCCGGGGCTCGGGGAAGTTCGACACCGTCCCCGGGGCGGCGAAGGCCCCGGGGACGGGGCACACATACCGCTACCGGATCGATGTCGAGCAGGGGCTCGGCCTCGACCCGGACCTCTTCGCCCGGGCCGTCCAGGAGACGCTCAACGACGACCGCAGCTGGGCGCACGACGGCGCGATGACGTTCGAGCGGATCTCCTCCGGCGACCCCGACTTCGTGATCACCCTGGCCAGCCCCGGCACCACCGCGGACTGGTGCCTCAAGTCGGGCCTGGACACGACCGAGGACAACGTCTCCTGCGACTCCGCGGCGACCGAACGCGTGATGATCAACGCCTACCGCTGGGCGCAGGGCTCGGTGACGTTCGGACCGGACGAACTCTTCGCGTACCGCCAGATGCTGATCAACCATGAGGTCGGCCACCGGCTGGGACACAACCATGTGAGTTGCCGCACGCCGGGAGCGCTCGCTCCGGTGATGCAGCAGCAGACCAAGTCCCTGGACATCGACGGCATCGAGTGCCGCCCCAATGCCTGGGCGCATCCCGGCAGTTGAGGCACGTGGGTGGAGGGCGGCGGGCGCGTCGGATCCTCCGCCCGATCGGACCGGATCCCGCGGACGAGCGGTGGCGAGGGCGCCGTCACGCCCTCCGGTCATCCACATGGTGAGATCGCTGTCTCAGTTTTCTTCACCTGGGCGGTGATCCGTGTTTCTCGGCATGCCACGCAGCTCCGTCGCCTCCGAGCGCGCTGCCATCGAGCCGGCGCTCATCGGTGTGACCGGGCACAGCGTCGCCGGCATCCTCTGCGGCTGACGGCAGCCCGCGTGCGCGTCGGCCTTCCGGCCGAGCCCCGAACCGGCCCGGACGACGTTTCCTGACCACCGCGGCCGGGCGTACCCGTCCGTGGGCGCGGCGACGACCATATGATTCCGGTCATTTTCCCTGTACCGACCAGCTGTGTGCATGCGCGCCGCGCATCCCCCTGTGCGCTCCGCTCCCGCGCACCGGTCGTGCGCGCCCGCTTCTCGTCGCCGCCGCACGGACGTCCACCGTCCTTCTTTCCCGGCAGCCCTTCCGAGAGGTCACCTTCCGGTGCGTCAACCGTCCGTCATGTCGCGCCGCGTGGCAGCGGCCGGCGTACTCGCCGTGGTCGCGGGCGCCGCGGCCTGCGGCCCCGAGGACAGCAAGGCCGACGGCGGCCGCTCGGGCGCGCCGGGCAAGCCGCGGAAGGGCGGCACGCTCACCGTCCTCGACAGCAGGCCCCCGTCCGACTTCGACCCCGCCCGGCTCTGCACCTCCGACGGCGGCAATGTCCCGTCCCTGGTCTTCCGCACCCTTGCCACCCGCAACCGGGAGGACGGCGCAGCCGGTGCGAAGGTCGTGCCCGGCCTGGCGACCGGCCTCGGCACGCCCTCGGCCCCGCGGGACCCATGCACCAAGCAGCTCCTGGCGGCCGTGCCCGCGCTCGATCCGGCGCTCGCGGCGGTGCGGCGCGCAGCACGCAAGGAGCTGGCCGCAGCCTGACGGTATGTGACCGTTCGGTACCTTAGCGCAACGGAACGTCGCTGGGCCAGGAAAGTTACGACGGTTCACCCCTTTCGGTGGTGCGACGGACAACCGTCCGTCGCGCCACCGGCGTATCCCCTTACGGTCGTGCCGCTGTGAGTCGACGTGCCGACGGAGGCCGTCCGCAAGAGAGATCGGGGGTGCGCTCGTGCGAATCGGATTCCTCACCGACGGTGGTTGTCCATGCGCGGCTGGTGAGTCCGGGCTCTGGTGCGACCGCCTGGTGCGCGGGCTCGCTCCGCACGAATTCGCTCTCTTCGTGCTCAACCGCGCGGCCGACCAGGAGGAATGGGCCAGGGAGCCGTTCCCGGCGAACGTCCGACAGGTACGGACGGCCCAGCTCTGGACGCCCGACGAGTACGCCCTGGGCAGGCGTACCCCGGGCTCGCTGGTCAGCCGGATGACGACGGGTCGGCGCGGACGCGCGTACGGACGGCGCGAACGGCGGCGCTTCGCGGCGCACTTCACGGCGCTCGCCACCTCGATCTGCGCGGTGCGCGCGCTGGACGGCGAGGAGCGCGCGCTCGGCGGTGCGACGGGAGCGCCGGGCGGGACGAGCAGCCCTGGGGCTGCGAGCGCGGGAGCGGGCGCTGACGGATGCGCGCACGCGTACGCCGGCGCCATGGACGAGGGCTTCGCCGAAGGGCTGTACGGGCTCGCCGAACTGGCCCGCGAACACGGCGGTCTGCCCGCGGCCCTCCGCTCCGAAACGGCGCTGCGCGTACTCGAAGCCGCCTGCCGTGCCCCGGGCAGCGGGGGCACCGTCCGGGCCGCCGTCGTCGCCGACCTCCTCGACCTCGCCCACGAGATCGAGGAACTGCTGCGCCCCCTCTCGCTCGACTGGTACGACGATCTGGGCCTCGGCGCGGTCGACCTCTGCCACGCCGCGTCCGGTGGTGTCACGGCGCTCCCGGGACTGCTGGCCAAGCGCTTCTTCGGCGTGCCCCTGCTGGTCACCGAACACGACGCGCGGCTGCGGGCGCACTACCTCGCCACAGCCCGAACACCCCTGAGCGCGCCGGTGCGCGCCGTGCTCGCGGGCTTCCATCGACGGTTCGCCGCCGAGGTGTACCGGCAGGCCGCACTCATCACCCCCGGTGACACCCACGCCCGACGCTGGCAGGAGCGATGCGGTGCCGGGCGCGAGAAGCTGCGCACCGTCCACCCCGGTCTGGACCCCGCCCGGTTCGCGACGCTGGGGGAGAGCGGTGACGGCGGTCCCGGCGACACGCTCGTCTGGGTCGGCCACGTCGAACCCGCCAAGGACCTGGTGACGTTGCTGCACGCCTTCGCGGAGGTACGGAAGGCCGAGCCGGGCGCCCGGTTGCGGATCACCGGCGCAGCGGCGCCGGGACCGGAGGGCGCCGACCATCTCGCGCGGTGCCGGGCGCTGGCCGCCCGGCTCTTCCCGGACGAGGCGGCGGACGCGCGCGCCGTCGACGACGGCCCGGTCTCCTTCCACGACGGCCCGGTCTCCTTCCACGAACTCGGCGGGGCCGAGGTGCCGGATGTCGTGGACGCCTACGCCGCCGGCGGGGTCGTCGTCCTGTCCAGCATCGTCGAGCACTTCCCCGACACCCTCGTCGAGGCGATGTTCTGCGGACGGGCCACGGTGTCGACGGACGTCGGCGCGGTGGTCGAAGTCGTCGGCGGCACAGGACTGGTCGTGCCCCCGCGCAACCCCAAGGCGCTCGCCGACGCCTGTCTCGCGCTGATGCGCGACCCCGAGCGCCGTGCACGGCTCGGTGCGGCGGCGCGCGCGAGGGCGCTCGAACTCTTCACCGTCGAACAGAATCTCGCCGCGTTTCGAGGCATCTACCTGGAGCTGATCTCGCGCGTCCCGGGGCGCAGGGAGGACGAGACGGTGGCCGCCGACGGCCGGCCGCGCCCGTTCGCCACCCCGCCCGAGGCGCATGTCCTGGGCCCGTGGACGGCCTCGGGTGCCCTCCACGCGGAGCCCGTCGACCGTACGCCCGGCTGGGCCCTCGGGCCCCGGACCGTCCGCGCGGGAGCACGGGGAGCGGGTGAGGGCGATGCGTGAACGAGGAACGGACCGGCAGAACCTCGGCGGCGGGCAGATCCGCGGCGGCGGGTCGGCGCGGGACGCCGCAGTGGGCGACGAGCACGGAGGAGAGACGATGAGCCGCCCGATCGACCCGATCGAGGTGTCCGGCGCAGCCGCCGCATCCGCCATCGGGTCCGCCGCTGGATCCTCCACCGGCTCCGGCGCGGGGTCCGCCACGGGCGGAAGCCGGGACCTCCGCTCGGGGGAGGCGACTGCCGGGCTTGTGCCAGAAGCCGAGCGAGGCGGCGCTGCCCCGTTACGAGTCGCCGCCTCCGCGTCACGGACGACCGGTCGGCACACCGTGGGAGTCGGGGCCGACGCGTCGCGCGCCCCGGAGATCGCCCACTCCGTCCCGGCGCCCCAGCACGCCGTTGTGCGCCGGGGCTCCGCCGATCCGGTCGGAGGTTCCGCCGACCCGGTGAAGGCGTTGATGCACCGCCACCGGGCGCTGTGCCAAAGGGCCGTGGACCCGTTGGAGATCGCTGCGGGGCTCGAAACCCATGGCGTGACCGACCGGGTCGCCGCCCGCTACCGGCACCGGGACGTCTTCTCGCTCGCCGAGGAACTCTTCGCCCGGGTGCCCGCCGTTGCGGCGGAGCCCGCGACCGTGCGCCGCGCGCCGGCGCGCGACATCGCGACGCGTGCTGCCTGGACGCTCCGTGCGCTCGTGCCCGGCGTCGTCTGCGTGGCCATGCTCGGCGCGCTGAGGCTGACCGAGGGGGCGCTCGACGGCCGGGGGCGGCTCGCGATCGGCCTCGCCGGAACGCTCCTCGTGGTCATCGGTCTCGCTCTCGCCCTGCGCGTCGGCCCCCTGCGCGTGGCGGGCGGGTCCACGGCCGCCGCCCGTGTGTACGGCTGCTGGCTGGTCGGCTTCGCCCTGTACGGCGACGCCCTGCTCCACCAGGTGCTCAGCGGCGGCCCGGAAGGCCCGTGGACGCTCACCCCGGCACCCCTGGCGGGGCTGGCCCTCTCCGTCGCCCCGGCCGCCTGGTGTGCGCACCTCTTCTCCGCACGCGCGCACCGGGCCCTCGCCGTCAGCCGGACGCGGACGCAGTTCTCCGCGGGCGTGCGCCCCCTGCTGTTCGGCGCCGTTGCGCTCCACCTCTGCGTTCTCGCCGCACTGCTCCACCTCGCGTCCCTGGGGTTCGGCGGCGGCGCGTTCGCCGGGGCGGCCGCGCTCGGGGCGCTGCTCCTGGCGGCCCGGCTGCTGACCGTGCACGGCCACCCCGAACCCGCGACGGCCGCACTGGCCGCCGCCTGCGCCGTCGAGCTCCTGGCGCCCGCCCTGGTCATGACCGGGCGGCTGCCCGGTCTGCACGCCCTCGCGCGCCCCGTCGACGTCCTGGTCGCCACCGCCGGCACCGGGGCCGTACCCGCCCTCGCCTGTGGCACGGCCGCGCTCGCGCTGCTGATCACCGCCGCCGTCGTCCTTCCCCGGGCCTCCGCCCATGCCATCGACCGGCAGGACGCCACGGAAGCCATGGGCACCACGCATGCCATGGCGCGACCGGACGACTCGGCTCATGTCGCGGACCGGCCGGACGACCCGGCCCGAACCACCGATGGGGCCCGCGCGACCGATGGGCCCGGCGGTGGCGCGGCCCGGTCCATCGCGTAACCGAAGCTCCCGGCCCGCTCCCGCGGCGCCGGCCCACGAACCACCCCCCCACATACGAACCACTGGACCACGCGCATGCCCCGCGGAGCCGACGCCGCGGGTCCCGCGCCCCAACCCGTTCCACTTCCTGAAGGAGACACCGGACATGACCCCCCAAACCCCCGCACCGGCAGCCGGCCGTCGGCACCGAGGGGGCGCACGATGAGGGTGCTGCTGCTCGGAGCCAACGGATTCCTCGGCCGGTTCGTCGCCGACCGGCTGCTCGCCGATCCCGCCGTACACCTCACGGCGCTGGGCCGCGGCGACGACGCCGATGTACGGTTCGACCTCGCCACCGGCAGTCCCGGCGCGCTGACCCGCTTCCTGGACGCCGTCCACCCCGGGGTCGTCGTCAACTGCGCCGGTGCCACCCGCGGCGGAGCGCGCGACCTGACCCGGCACAACACCGTCGCCGTCGCCACCGTCTGCGAGGCGATGCGACGCAGTGGCTGTACGGCCCGGCTCGTCCAGCTCGGCTGCGCCTCGGAGTACGGGCCCTCGCAGCCCGGTTCGTCGACCGCGGAGGACGCGCTCCCGCGCCCCGGCGGCCCGTACGGTGTCAGCAAGCTCGCCGCCACCGAACTCGTCCTCGGCTCCGGCCTCGACGCGGTCGTGCTGCGAGTCTTCTCCCCGGTCGGTCCCGGTACCCCGGCCGGTTCCCCGCTCGGCAGGCTCGCCGAGGCGATGCGCCGGGCCATGCAGTCCGGCGATGGTGAACTGAAGCTCAGCGGCCTCGGCGTGCAGCGCGACTTCGTCGACGTGCGCGATGTCGCGCGCGCCGTGCACGCCGCCTCGCTCTCCGCCGCGCAGGGGGTCGTCAACATCGGTACCGGCCGTGCCGTGCGCCTCCGGGACGCCGCCGCCGTCCTGGCCAGGGTCGCCGGATACGGCGGCGCGCTCCACGAACTGGACGCGCCCCCGCCCCGGCTGCCCATCGGCGCCCCGCGCACCTCCAGCGAGTCGCTCATCGAGCACCTCTCGGCGACCCCGTCCCCCTATCCGGACGGCTGCGGCGCCTGGCAGCAGGCCGACGTCCGCACCGCCAGGGACCGGCTCGGCTGGCGCCCCCGGATCAATCTGGAGGAGTCGCTCGCCGACATCTGGATGGAGGCGGCGTGCCGTATCTGACCTCGGTCGGGACCGCCCGCAGGACCGGTGGTGCCACACCGCTCGGCTTCGGCGTACCCGGGTACGCGCACCCGCTGCTCGCCCCCACGGAGTGGGCCGAACTCACCCGCCCCGGCACCCCGCTGCACTGGGCCGTCCTCAACATCGACGACGGCCCCGGCGCCCGGCCCGATCCGCACTGCCTGGAGGCGGCGGGCCGGCTGCGCAACGCGCGGGAGCGCGCGCTGCACGGCGACGCCCCGCACGACTCCGTACGGGCGGCGGGCGGGCGGCTGCTCGGCCACCTCGACCTGGCCTTCGGCAGCCGCCCCTTCGGGGACCTGATGGCCGACGCACAGTCCTTCCTGAGCTGGTACCGCGTCGACGGCTTCTACCTCGGCCGGTGCCCGTCCGAGCGGGCCGAACTCCCGGCCGTCCGCCGCCTCACCAGCACCCTCGCCACCCTCCTCGAACACGGCACGCACAGCGGGTCCGGCGACGGGACGGGAAGCGGCGGGCCCGGCGACGGGACGCACGGCGAAGGCGCCGGGGGCGGTGGAGGCACCGGGCACGGCGCGTACGGCCGAGGCGGCGGGCCGCTGGTGCTGGGCGTCGGCACGCATCCGCACCCCGGCTACGCCGAGGCCGCCGACCAGTTGGTGACCTTCTCCGGGCCGTGGACGGACTACCGCTGGTCCCAGGTGGCGGAGTGGACCGCCGACTACCCGCCCGAGCGGTTCGCGCATTTCGTGCATGGTGTTCCGCGCACCCACCTCGACGAGGCCATGCGCATCGCGCGCTGGCAGGGCGCGGGCACCATCTTTTTCACGGACCGAGACGGTCAACACGGACAGAACGACCCATTTGCGGTGCTGCCCAGTTACTGGGACGAAATCGTCTCGCGGATCGGACCGGGTGACTCGGAATGAGAAAGGGCGTGGCAGTGTTACGGGAAGAGCAACCGTACGCAGATGAAGTACGTAGAAACCGACCACCTGCATTGTTGAGGTCCCTGTGTCGCTGCCACCCCTGGTCGAGCCAGCTGCTGAGCTCACCGTCGACGAGGTCCGCAGGTACTCCCGCCACCTGATCATCCCGGATGTCGGGATGGCCGGGCAGAAGCGGCTGAAGAACGCGAAGGTGCTGTGCGTCGGGGCCGGCGGTCTCGGTTCCCCGGCCCTGATGTACCTGGCCGCCGCCGGTGTCGGCACGCTCGGCATCGTGGAGTTCGACGAGGTCGACGAGTCGAACCTGCAGCGCCAGATCATCCACAGCCAGTCCGACATCGGCCGTCCCAAGGCCGAGTCCGCCAGGGACTCGGTCCTCGGCATCAACCCGTACGTGAACGTGGTGCTGCACGAGGGGCGGCTCGAGGCCGACAACGTGCTGGAGATCTTCGCGCAGTACGACCTGATCGTGGACGGCACGGACAACTTCGCCACCCGCTATCTGGTCAACGACGCGGCGGTGCTGCTGAACAAGCCGTACATCTGGGGCTCGATCTACCGGTTCGACGGCCAGGCGTCCGTGTTCTGGTCAGAGCACGGCCCCTGCTACCGCTGCCTCTACCCGGAGCCGCCCCCGCCGGGCATGGTCCCCTCCTGCGCAGAGGGCGGTGTGCTCGGGGTGCTCTGTGCCTCGGTCGGTTCCATCCAGGTCACGGAGGCCATCAAGCTGCTCGCCGGCATCGGTGACCCGCTGGTCGGCCGGTTGATGATCTACGACGCCCTGGAGATGCAGTACCGCCAGGTCAAGGTCCGCAAGGACCCCGACTGCGCGGTCTGCGGCAAGAACCCCACCGTCACCGAGCTCATCGACTACGAGGCGTTCTGCGGCGTCGTGTCGGAGGAGGCCCAGGAGGCGGCGGCCGGTTCCACGATCACTCCCAAGCAGCTCAAGGAGTGGATCGACGCGGACGAGAAGATCGAGATCATCGATGTCCGCGAGCCCAACGAGTTCGAGATCGTCTCGATCCCGGGCGCCCGGCTGATCCCGAAGAACGAGTTCCTGATGGGCAATGCCCTCCAGGACCTCCCGCAGGACAAGCGCATCGTCCTGCACTGCAAGACGGGTGTCCGCAGCGCCGAGGTCCTCGCGGTCCTCAAGTCGGCGGGCTTCGCCGACGCGGTGCACGTGGGCGGCGGCGTGATCGGCTGGGTCAACCAGATCGAGCCCGAGAAGCCGGTGTACTGAGCACCAAGCACCAAGCACCAAGCACCAAGCACCAAGCGCGAGGCACGAAGCCGAACGCTTCGGAGGGGCCGTCCGCATGTCGTGGATCGGCCCCTTCCGCGTACCCGGCGGTCCTGTGGTGCCCCGTACCCCCGCACCCGGGGCTCATTCCGTACCCCGCTGCCGCGTCAGGAGCAGGTCGTGCCGTCCGCCGGGACCTTCCCGTCGAGGAAGTACGCGTCCACGGTCGATGTCACGCACGCGCTCCTGCCGTACGAGCCGTGCCCCTCGCCCTTGTTGGTGACCAGGACACCGACGTCCTTGCCCAGCGCGTCCGCCATCTTCCGCGCGCCCTCGTAGGGCGTGGCCGGGTCACCGGTCGTACCGACGACCAGCACCGGGGCGGCGCCCGGAGCGCTCACCTCCGGGTGGTCGTGCTCGCCCGCCACCGGCCACCGCGCGCACCAGCCGGCGGTGTCCCACGCCAGGACGTTCGACGGCAGCGCTCGGACGACGGGAGGACGTATGACGGCGGACGGGGGCCGGGCGACGGAGGACCGGGCCGGGCGACGGTGGACGGGAGGACGCACGGCGGCGGGCGGAGGTCGGGCGACGGAGGACCGGGCCGGGAGACGGTGGACTGCTACTTGCAGACGGTCCCGGCGGCGGGCACCCTGCCGTTCAGCAGATAGTCGCCGACGGCCTTCTGCACACAGGCGTTGTTGCTGTTGTACGCGCCGTGCCCCTGTCCCTCGTACGTCATCTGCACGCCGACGCCCTTGCCCAGAGCGTCGGCCATCGCCTTCGCGCCCTGGTACGGGGTGGCGGGGTCGCCGGTGTTGCCGATGACGAGGATGGGGGGCGCGCCCGGGGCGCTGACGTCCGGGGTCTTCCAGGCGCCCGCCACCGGCCAGCCGGTGCAGCCCATCAGGCCCCAGCCCAGGTAGTCGCCGAAGATCGGCGAGGCGGCCCGGAACGACGGGAGTCTCGATTTCACCTGGTCGACCGTGAACCGCTCCTTGGAGTCGGCGCAGCTGATGGCGGTGTTGGCGGACGTCGAGTTGTCGTAACGGCCGTCCTGGGAGCGGCCGTTCAGCGAGTCGGCGAGGGCGAGGAGCAGCCCGCCGTCCCCGCCGTCGGCCTCGTCCACGCCCTGCTCCAGCAGGGGCCAGGTGGCCTTGGAGTAGAGGGACGCCGCGATGCCGGTGGTGGCCAGGGTCTGGGTGAGCTGCCGGGAGCCGAGCCCCGGGACGGGCTTCCTCTCCAGCCGGTCGAGCAGGTCGCCGATCCCCTGCTCGATCTCCTTCGCGTTGGAACCGGGCAGCTTGCAGGCGTCCCCGCGGGCCGCGCAGTCCTTGGTGAAGCTGTCCAGCGCGAGCTGGAACCCCTTGGCCTGGCCGAGCGAGGACTGCTCGGCGTCCAGGGTCGGGTCGACCACCGCGTCCAGCACCGCCCGGCCGACGTTCTTGGGGAACAGGTGGGCGTAGACGCCGCCCAGTTCGGTGCCGTAGGACATGCCGAAGTAGTGGAGCTTCCTGTCGCCGAGCACCTGGCGCATCAGGTCCATGTCGCGGGCGGCTTCGGTGGTGCCGACGTAGGGGAGTTCTCTGCCGGATTTCTTGTGGCAGGCCGCGGCGAACGTCTTGGTGTCCTTGATGAAGGTGTTGACCTCGGCGCTGGTGTCCGGGGTGCCGTCGGTCGCGTAGCGTGCGTCGAGCTGCCGGTCGCTCTCGCACAACACCCCGGCGCTGCGGCCGACCCCGCGCGGGTCGAAGCTGACCAGGTCGTAGCGGGCGCGGAGCTTCTCGTACGTGGTGCCGAAGGCGGGCAGGGCGGCGACACCGGAGGCGCCGGGGCCACCGAAGTTGAAGACGAGCGAGCCGATGCGCCGGGCCGGGTCCTCGGTCTTGGACCTGGCCCGGATGAGTGCCAGGCCGATCGCCCCGCCGTCGGGCCTGGCGTAGTCGAGCGGCGCCTTCATGGAGGCGCATTCCCAGCGGGTGCCGTCGGGCAGCGGGGCCGGGGCCTGCCCGCCGCCCTGCGCCGCGGACGGGGCGGGGCACGGCTTCCACGTCAGCTTCTGGGACCCGAGCCCGCCGGGGCCGCTGCTCGCCTCGGCGGCGTTCGCCGCGAACGGGGAGCTGTTCCCGGGCCCGTCCCGGCCGCTGTCGTCACCGTTCTCCGAGCAGGCGACGAGTGCGAGGGGCAGGACGACGGTGGCCGCGGCGGCGAGAGCGGCGGTGCGCAGGGCGGGGGAGGTCCTCATGCTGCCCATCGTGCGGCGGGGGCGGGACCCGTGCACGGGACACCGGTCCAAGCGGGTGGCAGGCCCTCAGAGCGCGCCCTTGCGGGTCAGATGGTTGAAGCAGAGCCAGCCCGGGAGCACCGGCAGCCACAGCGTCAGCAGCCGGTAGAGCAGCACCGCCGGTGCCGCGACCTCCTTCGGCAGGCCGACCGCGATCAGCCCCAGCGTCAGCGCGCCCTCGACCGCGCCCATGCCGCCCGGGGTGGGCGCCGCCGACCCCAGCGCGTTGCCGGCCAGGAAGACCACCGCGATGCTCGCGTAGCTGAGCGTCGGTACGTCCGGACCGCTGAACGCCCGGATCGACGCGTCCAGGCACATCACGAACGTTCCGGTCAGCAGCAGCATCCCGCCGATGCCGGTCAGCAGCTTCTGCGGCCGCTGCACCACGTCGAGCATGCGCGGCACGACCCCGGCGAACAGCGACCGCACCCGCGTCACCACGAACTTCCGCAGGAACGGAACCGCCGTCACCACCAGCACCAGCACGGCGACCGTCAGCAGCCCGGCGATCACGGTCCTGGACGGTGTGAGCGAGGACGGCGTCCTCTCCGTACCCGTGAGATACCCGAACGCGGCGAGCAGCAGGATGTGGCAGCCGAGACCGAACAGCTGCGAGGCACCGACGCTCGCCACCGCGAGCCCCGGGCGCACCCCGGCCCGTTGCAGGAACCTCGTGTTCAACGCCACGCCGCCGACCGCGGCCGGGGCGACGAGCTTCACGAAGGAACCGGCGATCTGCGCCAGCACGGTCCGCCCGAAGGGCACCCGCTCCGGCACGAAGCCCAGCAGGCTCATCGCCGCCGCGACGTAGCTCAGCGCCGAGAAGCCGACCGCGGCCGCCACCCAGCCCCACTCCGCCTGCTCGACGACCGCGCCGAAGTCGGCCTGGGTCACCTGCGAGATGAGGAAGTAGGCGGCGATCGCACCGGCGATGCAACTGACCAGGGTCCGGGCCTTGATGCGCTCCAGCCGGACCGGCTCGACCGGCGCCTGCGGCCGGATGCGCAGCACCTGCCGACGCATCTGGGAGAGCAGGTCCTCCTCGCGCGCCCCCTCCAGCGCCTCGTCCACGGCCCGCTTCTCGGCCTGCTTCTGCACGCGCAGCGACTTGCGCTCGGCCTTGCGCCCGCCCCTGGCGTCCGCCCTGCGCTCGGCGGCCCGCTCGTCCTCGTGGCCGGGCACCGCGGTGTGCTCGTCGTGCGCGGTCTGCTCCAGGGCCCTGGCGCGCTTGGCCGCGTCCGACGCCGCCAGCACCGCCTCGCGCTCGCGCTGCGAACGCTCCCGGGCGAGCCGCCGCAGCGTGGCCCGGGTGGAGCGGCTCAGCGCGATCGGCTGGAGCAGCGGCAGACAGTCCGCCACCGCGTCGGGCCCCAGCACCTCCAGCGCCCCGGCTACCGCCCGCTCGGCGCCCACCCGCAGCCCCGTGGTGGTCAGCAGCTGGGCGACGTCCATCCGCAGGACCAGATCTCCGGCCGCGATCTCGCCGCCGCGCAGATCGGTCACGAACACCGTGCCGGAACGATCCACCAGGATGGCATCGCCCGTGAGCCTGCGGTGCGCGATGCGTCGCGACTGGAGCGCCCTCACCTGCCGCCAGGCGCCGCGCAGCAGCTCGTCGGTGATCTCCGAGTCCTCCAGCGCGTCCAGGGAACGGCCGCCGATGTGCTCGTACACCAGCATCACGGCGTCGGGCCCGAGCTCGGAGGTGGCGATCAGCTTGGGCGCGTTGGCCCCGGCGGCGATCGCCGCGTACGCGAGCAGCGCCTCCTGCTCCAGCGCCTGACGCAGCGACTGGAGCGAGCGGCTCTGGGTGATGCCGCGCAGGGTGAGTCTGCGCCACACCCGGTAGTAGAAGCCCTGGGCCTGCTGCTCGCGGTCGACGACCGTCACGTCGAGCGGCGGCCCATCCTCCAGAGTGACCAGATAGCGGCGTCCCCGGTCGTTCTGGTCGCCGGAGTCGGGGGTGTCCTCGGCGCGCAGCGCGGTGACCGGGTGGAAGCCGACCCGGCGCAGACCGGCCATCAGGTGCTGACCGGTCGGCCGCACGTTGGGCGAGCCGACCGCGTACAGCGTGCCGTACGCCACCGTCCAGCCGATCAGCACGGTGAGGACGATCGAGAACGGGGTGGTGTAACCGCCCACCAGCATGGCGAACGCGTCGAGCAGCAGCACCACCCACAGCACGACGCGCCAGCGCGGCCGTCTCGCCATCCCGACGGCCGTCATGTACGCGATGACGGGGGCGAGATAGCCGTGCACGGGGTCGGTGAGCGCGTTCCCGGGCTGCGGCTGGGTCAGGGCGTCCTTGATGGTGGCGGGGGCGGACTCGGCCACCCAGAGGTCGGCGGCGAGCGTGACGCCGTGCGCCAGTACGGCGGCGAGCACCCCGTCCGCGATCCGCAGTCCGTCGCGTTTGATCAGCCGTTCGATGGCGAAGACGACCGGAACGAGCAGGACGGCGATGCTGGAGACGAGCCCGGCGAACTTGATCAGGGCGTCGGGCGCCTGGCCGGTGCCCTTGGTGATGTCCTGTTCGAGCCCGGCGGTGGTGCCGTGGGCGAACGCGGCGATCGCGAACAGGACGCTGATCGCCAGCACGCCGATGAGCAGCCGCATGAGGTCGGAGGGGCGGTGCACCCGGGCGGGGAGCAGCGGTTCGTCTCCCGAAACCCGCTCGGCCTGCTCCGCCGCGACGCTCGAGAGCGTCGAACCGGCCAGGCGTCCGGACGGCTCGGCGTCCCTGCCCGGCGTCTTCGGCGCGTCCGGTGCCTGCGACATTTCCGGTACTTCCGGTGATTCAGGGGTTTCCGGTGTTTCTGGGGTTTCCGGTGCTCGTGACGCTTCCCGTGCTTCTGGTGATTCCGGGTGCGGTTCGGCGTCAGGGGCGTCCGCCGCCTTCGGTGGCTGCACGCCCTGCTCCTTCATTGCCTCTGAGTGTTCTTCGTGTTCTCGTATCACCGGTCACCGCCCGCACGATGGTGGCACGGCCCGGCGACAGAGAAGGGCATCAGGGTGCACCGCGCGGACACGCGAAGCGCAACATACGCTCCTTTGCCCTCGCGCGCACGCCTTGTGAGCGGGCGCACGCCGGTCGCGGCGGGCTGTCGGTGGCGTACGGCAGGATGGCTCGGATGAGCCAACACCGGACAGGTGCCGAGGGAACGGGCACGGGCGAAACGGGCACCGGGAGATCCCGTGGCGAAGGGCCGGCCGCCGGGGGATCGCGTGGCGAGGGACCGGGCGGCGCCGCGACGGGCGACGCTCAGGCGACCGACGGGGCCTCGGAGCGCGCCCACCGGATCCCGGAGTACGCGGAGCGGGTGCTCGATGTCGCCGACCTGATCCCGCCCGGCCGTGTCATGACGTACGGGGACATCGCCGAATGGCTGGGGGACGGCGGTCCCCGCCAGGTCGGCCGGGTCATGGCGCTGTACGGGGGCGCCGTGCCGTGGTGGCGTGTGGTGCGGGCCGACGGGGCGCTGCTGCCCGGCCACGAACTGCGCGCACTGGACCACTACCGCGGGGAGAACACCCCGCTGCGCGAGGCGCCGCGCGGCGCGGAGGGCCATCTGCCGCGCCTCGACATGAAACGGGCGCGGTGGGACGGCGTCATCGGCGATGCCGACGCGGACGGGGAAGAGGACAGAGGTGCTCACAACTGACAGCTTCGGCCATTCGGGGGCGCAACGGGCGTTGCCGGGCCCGTGCGATCCGTCCGGCATCCGGCGGGGGACCCGCGCGGATGCACGGAGGGACCGGTGGAACACGGAATGCGACGGGGCGTACGCCCGCGTACGTGACGTGCGACACGGTGGGGGTGTCGGCGGGGTGTACAGGGGTGTGCGTGATGTGCGACACGGGGCGGCGGCCGACGGGCAACACCACCGCGCCCGCCATGCGGACCGGCGTGAGTGATGCGACGTGCGAGGTGACGTGGGCCGGCGCGCGGGACGCAGTGGCGCGTGGTGCGACGCGTACACGCGGAGCGAGGCCGATTGTGGTGCGTAACGTGACGAGTCGCGCAGTCGGCCCGCGCCGCTCCGCACCCTCACTGGCGTAGCGTCGTCGGTCCGCGGCACGCGCCGCGCCCTCGTCACCCGCACACCCACCCGCCCCACTCGTACATCCACCAGGACCGGCGATCCACGTGAACTCCTCCACCACCCGACACAGTCCGCACCGTGAGGCACGACAGCGGACCACGGGCGCGTTCCGACTGGTGCGCACCCCGCCGGGTCCCGTGGACCCCCCTCTTCTGGACGCGGCGCAGCGTGCGGTGGTTGACCACCCCGGAGGGCCGCTCCTCGTGCTCGCCGGCCCCGGTACCGGCAAGACGACCACGCTCGTCGAAGCGGTCGCGGCCCGGGTGGCGAGCGGCCGCGACCCCGCCCGCATCCTGGTCCTCACCTTCAGCCGCAAGGCCGCCGTGGAACTGCGCGACCGGATGGCCGTCCGGATGGGGGCCGCCCGCAGTCCGCAGGCCACCACGTTCCACTCCTTCTGCTACGCCCTGGTCCGCGCGCACCAGGACGCCGACCTCTTCGCCGAACCGACGCGGCTGCTCTCCGGCCCGGAGCAGGACGTCACCGTCCGCGAGCTGCTGGCCGGCCAGCTCGAGCTGGAGAAGGACGGTTTCCCGCACATCCGCTGGCCCGACGAGCTGCGGGCCTGCCTGACCACGCGCGGTTTCGCGGACGAGGTGCGGGCGGTGCTCGCCCGCAGCCGTGAACTGGGCCTCGGCCCGGACGCCCTGGCCGCCTTCGCCCGCCGCACCGGCCGGCCGGACTGGGGCGCGGCGGCCCGGTTCCTGGCCGAGTACCTGGACGTGCTGGACGCCCAGGGGGTGCTTGACTACGCGGAACTCGTCCACCGGGCCGTGCTGCTCGCGGAACGCCCCGAGGTGGCGGCGTGGCTGACGGAGCGGTACGACGCGGTGTTCGTCGACGAGTACCAGGACACGGACCCGTCACAGGTACGGCTGCTGCACGCGCTGGCCGGGAACCAGGGGGCCGGGAGCGGCCGGGGACCGGGGGCCGGGCACGGGGCCGCGGGAGGCGCGGGAGGCGGAGGCGGCCGGGGGGACGGGAGTGGCCGGGACCTGATCGCCTTCGGTGACCCCGACCAGTCGATCTACGCGTTCCGGGGGGCCGACGTGAACGGCATCCTCGACTTCCCGGAGATGTTCCGCCGGGCGGACGGCACCCCGGCCCCGGTCGCCGTCCTCACCACCTCGCGCCGTTCCGGCGGCCGGTTGCTGGAGGCCACCCGGTTGCTCACCCGCCGGATGCCGCTGCCCCGGCTGCCCGTGGAGCAGGTCCGCGCCCACCGGGATCTCTCCGCCGTCCACGAGGGCGGCGAGGTGGAGGCGTACACCTACCCGACCGCCTCCACCGAGCTGGACAACATCGCCGATCTGCTGCGCCGGGCGCATCTGGAGGACGGCGTTCCGTGGAGCGAGATGGCGGTGCTCGTACGGGCCGGGGGGCGCACGATCCCCTCGCTCCGCCGGGCCCTGACCTCGGCCGGGGTCCCCCTGGAGGTCGACGGGGACGATCTCCCCCTGCGCCATGAACCGGCGGTCGCGCCCCTCCTGACTGCCCTGCGCGCGGTCGCCACGGCGGCACTGCTCCGGGGTGCGCCGGGCACGGATGCCCGGGGTACGGATGACTGGGGCACGGATGCCTCGGGCGCGGCGCCGACGGCCTCGGTGACAGCGGCGGCATCCGGGACGCCAGAGGCGCCAGAAGCAGCAGAAGCAGCACAAACACCGGAGGAACCGCAGACACCGGAGCAACCGGCGACACCGGCGTCACCAGAGGCACCGGCGGTGTCCTGGCTGGACACCGAGACCGCACTGTCCCTCCTGACCTCCCCCCTCGGTTCCATGGACGCGGCCGACCTGCGCCGCCTCGGCCGGGCCCTGCGCGACGAGGAGCGGGCCGCCGGGAACCGCGTACCGTCTCCCTCCGGCGACCTGCTGGCCCGCGCCCTCGCCGAACCCGAACGGCTCGTCACGCACGACCCGGCGTACGCCCGCGGAGCCCAGCGCCTCGGCGCGCTCCTGCGCAAGGCGCGCGAGCTGCTCGAAGGCGGCGGTACGGCGGAGGAGGCGCTGTGGGAGCTGTGGGCGGGCACCCCGTGGCCGACGCGCCTGGAACGCGCCGCGCTGCGCGGGGGAGCGGGCGGGCGCAATGCCGACCGTGACCTCGACGCCGTCTGTGCGCTCTTCGAGACCGCCGCCCGCGCCGAGGAACGCACCGGCGGACGCGGCGCGCTCAACTTCCTGGAAGAGGTGGACGCCCAGGACATCGCCGCCGACACCCTTTCCCGGCGCGCTCTGCGCCCCGACGCCGTACGGCTGATGACCGCACACCGCTCCAAGGGCCTGCAGTGGCGCCTGGTCGTCGTCGCGAGCGTGCAGGAGGGGCTCTGGCCGGACCTGCGCCGCCGGGGCTCGCTGCTCGAAGCGGACCGGATCGGCCGCGACGGCCTGGCCGAGCCGCTCACCCCAGGCGCCCTGCTCGCCGAGGAACGCCGCCTCTTCTACGTCGCTGCGACCCGTGCCCGCGAACGCCTCGTCGTCACCGCGGTCAAGGCGCCCTCCGACGACGGCGACCAGCCGTCCCGCCTCCTCACGGAACTCGGTGTCGAACCGCGCGATGTCACCGGCCGCCCGCGCCGCCCCCTCTCCGTCGCCGCGCTCGTCGCCGAGCTCCGCGCCACCACCGTCGACCCGGACGCGTCCGAAGTCCTGCGCGAGGAAGCCGCCCGCCGCCTCGCCCGGCTCGCCGCGCTCCTCGACGACGAGGGCCGGCCCCTGGTGCCCGCGGCCCATCCGCACCGTTGGTGGGGCCTGAACGAGCCGACCCGTTCCGCCGTCCCGCTCCGCGACCGGGACCAGCCCGTGGCCCTCTCCGGAAGCGCCCTGGACCAGCTCGCCAACACCTGCGCGCTCCAGTGGTTCCTCGGCCGTGAGGTCAAGGCGGACGCCCCGGCGACTGCGGCCCAGGGCTTCGGCAACGTCCTGCACGTGCTCGCCGACGAGGTCGCCTCCGGGCGCACCCCCGCCGACCTGGCCGTCCTGATGGAACGGCTGGACTCGGTCTGGGACGGTCTCGCCTTCGACGCCCCCTGGAAGTCCCGGCAGGAGAAGGAACAGGCCCGGATCGCCCTCGAACGCTTCCTGCGCTGGCACGTCATGGACCGCGCCGGACGCATCCATGCCGCGAGCGAGCACGACTTCGACGTGACGCTGGAGGCGGGGGAGTACCGGGTACGCATCCGCGGTTCCATGGACCGGGTCGAGCGGGACGCCGAGGGCCGGGCGTACGTCGTCGACTTCAAGACCGGCAAGCAGTCGCCCACCAAGGACGAGGTCGCCCGTCACCCCCAGCTCGCCGTGTACCAGGTGGCCGTACGGGAAGGAGCGGTCGACGACGCCTTCGACGGCCGGCGCCCCGAACCGGGCGGCGCCGAACTCGTACAACTGCGTCAGCCCGCCCCGAAGAAGGAGGGTGGCGACACCCTGCCCAAGGTGCAGGCCCAGGAGCCGCTCTCCGGCGAATGGGTGTCCGAACTGCTGGCCACGGCGGCCGGCCGGGTCCTGGACGAACGGTTCACCCCCACGACGGGCGGGCACTGCGCGCACTGCGCCTTCCGCGCCGCGTGCAGCGCGCAGCCGGAGGGCCGCCACATCGTGGAATGACCGTCGCTGCTCGACGATGACCGGTCGGTGCTCGGAGGCAACCGACAGTGACCGACAGCGATCGGGCAGCGCTCTGTGACGACCGGACGGGGCTCGACCGTGGTCGGCACGGCTCGACCAGGGGCGCCGGGGTCCGCCGGGGTCCGACTGATTCCGACTGGTTTTGACTGGTTCCGACTGGTTCCGAAGGGGATCGAAGGGCTCGGCGCCGTACGTTGTCGGTGGGGCCGGTTAGCCTCGATCGGGTGTCCCCACGTATCACCGATCCCGAGCAGCTGAAGGAACTCCTCGGGATCCCGTTCACCCCGGAGCAGACGGCCTGCATCACCGCGCCGCCCGCCCCGCAGGTGATCGTCGCAGGAGCCGGGTCGGGGAAGACCACGGTGATGGCCGCGCGCGTGGTGTGGCTGGTGGGGACGGGACAGGTCGCTCCCGAGCAGGTCCTCGGGCTCACCTTCACCAACAAGGCGGCGGGCGAGCTCGCCGAACGCGTCCGCAAGGCCCTCGTGGCCGCCGGGGTCACCGACCCGGACGTCATCGATCCGGACGACCCGCCCGGCGAGCCGAGCATCTCCACGTACCACGCGTTCGCCGGCCGGCTCCTCACCGAGCACGGACTGCGCATCGGGCTGGAACCCACCACACGCCTCCTCGCCGACGCCACCCGCTATCAGCTCGCCGCCCGCGTACTGCGTGAGGCCCCCGGTCCGTATCCGGCCCTGACCAGGTCGTTCGCCACACTCGTCAGCGATCTGCTGGCCCTCGACGCCGAACTGGCCGAGCACCTCGTGCGGCCCGAGGAACTGGCGGAGCACGACACCGATCTGCTCCACACGCTCGAAACGGCCCGGCTCACCAACGCCGAGCTGCGCAAGATCCCCGAGACCGCGCGGGCCCGCCGCGAGCTGCTGGACCTGACCCGGCGCTACCGCGAGGCCAAGAGGAGCCGTGACCTCCTCGACTTCGGCGACCAGATCGCGCTCTCCGCCGAACTGGCACTGACCCGCCCCGAGGTCGGCACGATCCTGCGCGACGAGTTCCGGGTCGTGCTGCTCGACGAGTACCAGGACACCTCGGTCGCCCAACGGCTCCTGCTCTCCGCCCTCTTCGGCCGCGGACCGGACGCGGCGTCGGCGACCGCGGGGACGGGGACGGCGCGGACCGCGCGGACGGAAGCGGCGGGGGCCATGTGGGCGGACGCGGCAGGGAACGGCCACGGGCAGACGGTGAACGATCACGCGCGGACGGGGAACGGTCACGGACAGACAGGGAACGGCCGCGGGCAGACGGCGGATGCGACGCCGACCGGCCACGCAGTCACCGCCGTGGGCGACCCCTGCCAGGCGATCTACGGCTGGCGAGGCGCCTCCGTCGCCAACCTCGACGACTTCCCGCTCCACTTCCCGCACGCCGACGGCACCCCCGCCACCCGCTACTCCCTCAGCGAGAACCGCCGCAGCGGCGGCCGGCTCCTCCACCTCGCCAACGGCCTCGCCGCGCCCCTGCGCGCCATGCACGAGGGCGTCGAGGCCCTGCGCCCCGCCCCGGGCGCCGAGCGCGACGGCACCGTCCGCTGCGCCCTGCTCCGCACCCACGACGAGGAGATCGACTGGATCGCCGACTCCATCGCCCACCTCGTCAGGACCGACAAGCACCCCCGCGAGATCGCCGTCCTGTGCCGCACCGCGGGCGACTTCCCGGAGATCCACGCCGCGCTGGTGGCCCGTGACGTCCCGGTCGAGGTCGTCGGCCTCTCCGGGCTGCTCCACCTGCCCGAGGTCGCCGACCTCGTCGCGGTCTGCGAGGTCCTCCAGGACCCGGGGGCCAATGCCTCCCTGGTCCGGCTGCTCACCGGCCCCCGCTGGCGGATCGGCCCCCGGGACCTGGCCCTCCTCGGCCGCCGTGCCCGCCTCCTCGTGCACCGCGCGGGCCACGGCGACGAGGACGGTCCCGATCCCGACCGGCGCCTCGCCGAGGCCGTCGAAGGCACCGACCCGGCCGAAGTGATCTCGCTCGCCGACGCGCTGGACACCTTCCTCGAATCGGGCGGCGAGGCGGACGACGGGCTGCCGTTCTCCGCCGACGCCCGCGTCCGCTTCGCCCACCTGGCCGCCGAACTGCGCGACCTGCGCCGCTCCCTGGCCGACCCCCTCATGGACGTGCTGCACCGGGTCCTCGCCACCACCGGCCTGGAGGTCGAGCTCTCCGCGTCGCCGCACGCGCTGGCCGCCCGCCGCCGCGAGACGCTGGCCAACTTCCTCGACGTGGCCGCCCGCTTCGCCGCCGTCGAGGGCGAGGCCACACTCCTCGCCTTCCTGGGTTTCCTGCGCACCGCCGTCCAGTACGAGAAGGGCCTGGACAACGCCCTGCCCGGCGGCGAGAACACCGTCAAGGTCCTCACCGCGCACAAGTCCAAGGGCCTGGAGTGGGACGTCGTCGCGGTGCCCGGACTGGTCGCCGGGCAGTTCCCCAGCGGCCAGTCCCGCGACGCCTGGACGTCCCAGCCCCAGGTCCTGCCGCACGCCCTGCGGGGCGACACGGCCACGCTCCCCGCCCTCGGCTCCCCGGACGCCAAGGGGCTCAAGGGGTTCAAGGAGGCGATGAAGGAGCATCAGCACACCGAGGAGCTCCGCCTGGGCTACGTGACCTTCACCAGGCCCCGATCGCTGCTGCTGGGGTCCGGCCACTGGTGGGGGCCGACCCAGAAGAAGCCGCGCGGCCCGTCCGCCTTCCTGCACGCGCTGTACGAGCACTGCGCGGCCGGACACGGCGAGATCGAGGCATGGGCCGACGAACCGGCCGAGGGCGAGGAGAACCCCGCGCTGGAGGAGAAGCAGGCCGACCGGGCATGGCCGCTGCCCCTCGACGACACCGCGCTGATCCGCCGCAGGGCCGCCGCCGAAACGGTCCTGGCGCATCTGGACGCCCTGACCGCCACGGAGGCCGACCCGGACGCGTACGGGACGCGGACCGTCGCCCCGGATCCGTACGACGACCCGTACGAGAACGCCCCCTTCCCCTCCGACGAGCCGTATCCGGACGAGACGTCTCCGGAGGAGGCGTACCCCGACGAGGCGCATCCGGACGAGACCTGCCCCGAAGCGGCCGAGGACTGGTCCCAAGACTGGGACGCACTGTCGACGGAGCGCCCGCCCGCACCGGCCTGCGCACCCGCCTCCGCGCCGGGCACCGCCACCTCCGTCCCGGCGGCCCGTGCCCCCGAGCACGCCGAGGAGGCCCCCCGTCCTCCCGAACCACGCCGCACCCCCGGGACGCCCCCCCTCACCCCGGAGGAGGCCCGCGTGCTGGCCTCCTGGGACCGCGACCTCGATGCCCTCACCGGCGAACTGCGCCGCGCCCGCGCCACCGTGCGCGATGTCCTAGTACCCCCCGCGCTCTCCGCCACCCAGCTGCTGAAGCTCGCGGACGACCCCGACGGCTTCGCACGGGAGCTGGCCCGCCCCATGCCGAGGCCGCCACAGCCCGCGGCCCGCCGGGGCACCCGATTCCACGCCTGGGTGGAGTCCCGCTTCGAGGAGCTTCCGCTGCCCATGCTCGGCCCGGACGAGCTGCCCGGCGGCGACGAGAGCGAGGCCGAGATCGCCGACGAGCGGGATCTCGCCGCGCTCAAGGAGGCGTTCGAACGCACCCCGTACGCCCGCCGCACTCCCCACCGGGTGGAGACCCCGTTCCAGATCACCCTCGCGGGCCGGGTGATCAGGGGCCGGATCGACGCCGTCTACCGCACCGGGGAGGACACGTACGAGATCGTCGACTGGAAGACCACCCGCACCCGCACCGCCGACCCCCTCCAGCTCGCGATCTACCGCCTGGCCTGGGCCGAACTGCACGACCTGCCCCTCACCGCCGTCACGGCCACGTTCCTGTACGTGCGCAGCGGCGAGACCGTGCGGCCCGCCCGGCTCCCGGGCCGGGCGGAACTGGAGCGGATCCTGCTGGACGAGCCACCTCCCGACGGCCGATAGGCTCGACACCATGAGCGACACCCCGGACAGCGCCGTCCACACGTACACCGAGCAGCACCGCACAGCCTTCCTCGACGACCTCGCCTCCTGGCTGCGCATCCCGTCCGTGTCCGCCCAGCCGGAGCACGACGGGGACGTACGGCGCAGCGCCGAGTGGCTGTCCGCCAAGCTGAAGGAGACCGGCTTCCCGGTCGCCGAGATCTGGGACACCCCCGGCGCCCCCGCCGTCTTCGCCGAGTGGCCGTCCGGCGACCCGGACGCCCCGACCGTCCTCGTCTACGGGCATCACGACGTGCAGCCCGCGGCCCGCGAGGACGGCTGGGACACCGACCCGTTCGAGCCGGTGATCCGCGACGGCCGCATGTACGGGCGGGGCGCCGCCGACGACAAGGGGCAGGTGTTCTTCCACACCCTCGGTGTCCGGGCTCACCTCGCCGCCACCGGCCGTACCGCCCCCGCCGTCAATCTCAAGCTGCTGATCGAGGGCGAGGAGGAGTCCGGTTCGCCGCACTTCCGTGCCCTGGTCGAGGAACGGGCCGCCCGCCTCGCCGCCGACGCCGTGATCGTCTCCGACACCGGCATGTGGGACGAGAACACGCCCACGGTCTGTACGGGCATGCGCGGCCTCGCCGAGTGTGAGATCGAGCTGTACGGCCCCGAGCAGGACATCCACTCCGGTTCCTTCGGCGGCGCCGTCCCCAACCCCGCGACCGCCGTGGCCCGGCTCGTCGCCGCGCTGCACGACGCGGACGGCCGGATCGCGATACCCGGCTTCTACGACGGCGTGACGGAGCTCACCGAGGCCGAGCGCGCACTCTTCGCCGAACTCCCCTTCGACGAGGCGAGCTGGCTGCGCACCGCCAGGTCCCGGTCGGCGTCCGGAGAGGCCGGCTACTCCACGCTGGAACGCGTCTGGGCCCGCCCCACCGCCGAGGTCAACGGCATCGGCGGCGGCTACCAGGGCGCGGGCAGCAAGACGATCATCCCCTCCTCCGCCCTGGTGAAGATCAGCTTCCGGCTGGTCGCGGGCCAGGACCCCGACCACGTCCAGCAGGTGGTCCGCGCCTGGGCCGAGGCCCGGATCCCGGCCGGCATCCGGCACCGGATCACCTTCTCCCCGGCCACCCGCCCCTGTCTCACGCCGCTGGACCACCCCGCCCTGCGAGCGGTCTCCCGCGCGATGGGACGGGCCTTCGGCCGGAAGATCCTCTTCACCCGCGAAGGAGGCTCGGGGCCCGCCGCCGACCTGCAGGACGTCCTCGGCGCCCCCGTTCTCTTCCTCGGCATCTCAGTCCCCTCCGACGGCTGGCACGCACCCAACGAGAAGGTCGAACTGGACCTGCTGTTCAAGGGCGTGGAGACGACCGCCCACCTCTGGGGCGAGCTGGCCGAGGCACTCCGTTGAGCTTTTCGCCGAGCCCTCTGAACACCCGAACCGTCCCGGGGAGTAGGAAGCACCTGTGAGCACCTTCGACAACGCCGTCACGGCCCGGCCCATCGGTCTCACGGCGCCCAGCGGCATCGACCGCGCGGCGCACCACCGCCTCGACGAGGCATGGCTGGCCGCCGCGTGGAGCCACCCGACCACGCGCGTCTTCGTCGTGTCCGGCGGACAGGTGCTGATCGACGACACCGCCGACGGCGGTACGGAGATCGTCATGACACCGGCCTTCGAGGCCCCGCTCACCGAGACCCACCGCTACTTCCTGGGCACCGACGCGGACGGCGTCAGCTACTTCGCGCTCCAGAAGGACTCGTTGCCCGGCCGCATGGATCAGCCGGCCCGCCCGGCCGGACTGCGCGAGGCCGGGATGCTGCTCGGCGCCCGGGACGCCGGACTGATGGCGCACGCGGTGGCCCTGGAGAACTGGCAGCGTCTGCACCGCTTCTGCTCGCGCTGCGGGGAGCGCACGGTCATCGCGGCGGCCGGCCACATCCGGCGGTGCCCGGCCTGCGGCGCCGAGCACTACCCGCGCACCGACCCCGCGGTCATCATGCTGGTGACGGACGATCAGGACCGGGCGCTGCTCGGCCGTCAGGTGCACTGGCCCGAGGGCCGTTTCTCCACGCTCGCGGGGTTCGTCGAGCCGGGGGAGTCGATCGAGCAGTCCGTGGCCCGCGAGGTCTTCGAGGAGGCGGGCATCACGGTCGGCGAGGTCGAGTACGTCGCCAGCCAGCCCTGGCCGTTCCCGTCCAGCCTGATGCTCGGCTTCACGGCGCGGGCGACCTCCGCCGAGATCGACGTGGACGGCGAGGAGATCGAGGAAGCCCGCTGGTTCTCCCGCGAGGAACTGACCGCGGCCTTCGAATCGGGCGAGGTCCTGCCCCCGTACGGCATCTCGATCGCGTCCCGCCTGATCGAGATGTGGTACGGAAAGCCGCTTCCCAAGCCGGGCAGCGTCGGCTGAGCACGTCTGCCGGACGCGAGAACGCCCCTCACCGGTACCGGTGAGGGGCGTTGCCGCGTCGGCGGATCAGGCGGCGAGCGCCTGCTTCACCTGGGCCAGGGACGGGTTCGTCATGACAGCCTCGGCGCCCGTCGAGCCGACCACCAGGACGGTGGGCACGGTCTGGTTGCCCCCGTTGGCCTTCTCGACGAAGGCGGCGGACTCCGGGTCCTGCTCGATGTTGATCTCGTTGTACGCGATGCCCTCGCGGTCCATCTGGCTCTTGAGCCGACGGCAGTAGCCGCACCACGTGGTGCTGTACATCGTCACAGTGCCCGGCATCTCTTCCCGCTCCTCTGTCTCGTCCGACTGCGCGGTCCTGCTCGGTCCGCCCGGATGAGCAACGTACGCGAGCCGACCCCCATTCCCGCTGCCGCCCGGTCCGGAGACATCTCACACCGGGCCCGCGCAGGCGGCCTTGTACGGAGCCCGGCCCCGTACGGAGCCCCACGATCGAGCAGAGCTCCGCGAGCAACGCGGAGCGCGGCGATTAGTACGACGGACGGACCGCCCCTGTGGACAACCTCCGCACCGGTCACGTGCGACCTGGCAGCATGGCGGGGTGACAGCAGCAACGCATTCCTCCCTCTTCCCACAGGTCCCCGAGTCGGCCGACGCCGTGCTCGACGGGCTCGACCCCGAGCAGCGCGAGGTCGCCACGGCCCTGTACGGCCCGGTGTGTGTGCTGGCCGGGGCCGGTACGGGCAAGACGCGTGCGATCACTCATCGCATCGCCTACGGGGTGCGCGCGGGGATACTCCAGCCGGCGAGCGTGCTCGCTGTCACGTTCACCAACCGGGCCGCGGGCGAGATGCGCGGACGGCTGCGCCAGCTCGGCGCGGGCGGGGTGCAGGCGCGGACGTTCCACTCCGCCGCGCTGCGTCAGCTCCAGTACTTCTGGCCGAAGGCGGTCGGCGGCGACCTGCCGCGGCTGCTGGAGCGCAAGGTCCAGCTGGTCGCGGAGGCGGCGGCCCGTTGCCGCATCCGGCTCGACCGCAACGAGCTGCGTGACGTCACGAGCGAGATCGAGTGGTCCAAGGTCACCCAGACCGTGCCCGCCGACTATCCGGCCGTGGTCGCCCGGACCCATCGGGACGCCCCACGCGATCCGGCCGAGATCTCCCAGATCTACGCCATGTACGAGCAGCTGAAGCGCGATCACGCGGTGATCGACTTCGAGGACGTGCTGCTGCTGACCGTCGCCATCCTTCAGGACCGTCACGACATCGCCGAGCACGTCCGCCGCCAGTACCAGCACTTCGTGGTCGACGAGTACCAGGACGTCAGCCCCCTCCAGCAACGGCTGCTCGACCTCTGGCTCGGAGAGCGGGACAGTCTGTGCGTCGTCGGTGACGCGAGCCAGACGATCTACTCCTTCACCGGGGCCACCCCCGAACACCTGCTGAGCTTCCGCAGCCGCCACCCGCACGCGACCGTCGTCAAGCTGGTCCGGGACTACCGCTCCACCCCCCAGGTCGTCCATCTGGCCAACGGGCTGCTCGGCCAGGCCCGCGGCCGCGCCGCCGAGCACCGGCTGGAACTGATCTCGCAGCGCGACCCAGGCCCCGAGCCCGTCCGTACGGAGTACGCGGACGAGCCCGCGGAGGCGGAGGGCACCGCCCGCCGCGTCCGCGACCTGATCGCCGCGGGCGTCCCGGCCGGCGAGATCGCCGTGCTCTACCGGGTCAACTCCCAGTCCGAGGTCTACGAACAGGCCCTGGCCGACGCGGGCGTGCCCCACCAGCTGCGCGGCGCGGAGCGCTTCTTCGAACGGGCGGAGGTGCGGGAGGCGGGCACGGCCCTGCGAGGCGCCGCGCGCGCGGGAGGCAACGACCGTTTGCTGGACGACGCGGAGGACCTGCCGGCCCAGGTGCGCGCGGTGCTGTCCACCAAGGGGTGGACACCGAAGCCGCCCTCGGGTTCCGGGGCCGTGCGCGACCGATGGGAGTCCCTCGCCGCACTGGTCCGGCTTGCCGAGGACTTCGAACGGGCCAGGCCGGGGGCGACGCTCTCCGACCTGGTGGCGGAGCTCGACGAACGGGCCGCCGCCCAGCACGCCCCCACGGTCCAGGGAGTCACCCTCGCCTCGCTGCACTCGGCGAAGGGTCTGGAATGGGACGCCGTGTTCCTGGTCGGACTGACCGAGGGCATGCTGCCGATCGCCTACGCCAGGACCGACGAGCAGATCGAGGAGGAGCGGCGGCTCCTCTATGTCGGCATCACACGGGCCCGTGTCCACCTCTCGCTGTCGTGGTCGCTCGCCCGCTCGCCCGGCGGACGCGCGGGACGCCGCCCGAGCAGGTTCCTGACCGAGCTCCGCCCCGGGACGGCGGCCCGCGGTCCGCACATCGAGGCGGCAGGGGAGGGCGGCGCCGAACGGCGCCAGGGCCCGGTCGCCAGGCGCACCCGGCGCGGCCCGGCCCGGTGCCGGGTCTGCGGGAAGACCCTCACCGACGCGGGCGAGATGAAGCTGATGCGCTGTGACGACTGCCCGTCCGACATGGACGAGGCGTTGTACGAGCGACTGCGCGACTGGCGGTCCGTCAGGGCCGAGGAGATCGGCCAGCCCCCCTATTGCGTGTTCACCGACAAGACGTTGATGGCGATCGCCGAGGCGGTGCCGGGCAGCGCGGGCGAACTGGCGGTGATCTCCGGTGTCGGCACGCGGAAGCTGAACCGCTTCGGGACCGCGGTTCTTGCCATTTGCGCAGGTGGGACGGGGGAGGGGCGGACGCCGGGCGCCTCCGACGAGGCGTGAGGGAAACTCGTCGGAAAAATAGTTTGCGCCTGCCCCAGTCATCACCATAGGTTCTTAACCACAGGGACAGCGGCTTCTCTGAAGCCCTGGCTCTGTGCTGTACTTATTCGAATACGCAGGATCGGTCCGCCGGTCCGCCGGTCCCCCGAGACGCCGAGAGGAGGCGATTGAAGTGATCAGCATCATCAAGACCAACAAAATGACCGATCTCTCGGTCGTCTCCGCCTGCTCGCTCGGCCTCGTCTGCTCCCGCGATTTCTCGCTCCGTGGCACCGGTCTGTCCGCCGTCAGCCCGCTGTCCTCCGCGAGCTTCCCCGTGCGGGAGCGCAATGAGCGACCGGCTCAGGCACCGGCAGCAGCAGTAGTGAAGGGGCAGGCCCAGGCCTATGCCTTCGCCGCTGTCGGTGCGGGAGTGGAAGCCGGCGCCAAGAAGCAGACGACGCACCACCACACGATGTGGGCCTTCCGTGGGCCTGAACCCTGGAGTGATCCAGCCTGATTCAGCATCAGGCCGGCGCCTTCAGGGCCGCGGAACCCCACTCGGGATCCGCGGCCCTTTTGTTTGTCCGAACGGACGGACAGCTTGCCCGTCCATGCGGACGGACGGCGCGAAGGAGCCTCGGGACAAGCAGCACCCGGTACCAGCCGCCCTCCGGCCAACAGGCCGGAACGACCAGACGAGGACACCACCCACCGTGCAACTCGAAGCGCACGCCCCGTCCGTACCGCTTTCCGACCCGATCCCGCCGCCCGGCCTCACGGAGGACTCCACCTTGACCCCCCTCACCGCGCTCACCTCGCTCGATGACGCCATCGAGAACCTCGACGTACCCGTCCCCTGCCGCTCCTACGACCCGGAGGTCTTCTTCGCCGAGTCGCCGGCCGATGTCGAGTATGCCAAGTCCCTCTGCCGCACCTGCCCGCTCGTCGAGGCGTGCCTCGCAGGCGCCAAGGAGCGGCGCGAGCCGTGGGGTGTCTGGGGCGGTGAGCTCTTCGTCCAGGGCGTCGTCGTCGCCCGCAAGCGGCCTCGGGGCCGTCCGCGCAAGAACCCGGTCGCGGCGTGACCGCCGGACTGGGGGTCATGGCCCCCAAACCCACGAAGCGCACCGGAACCATCGACCGTCCCCACACCCACGATCCCCGAAATCAGGCACCAATGTCCGTCCCCACACATGAGCCCGTCGGCTCCGCAACACCGAACGTCACGATCAACGGTGCGAACGATTCGCGCCAGAACAGGACTCGCGCGATGCAACTCATCCCAGAAGCCCTGGCGCGTGCCCATATGCACGAGCGCATGAGGGAGGCCAACACGCAACGCCGGGCCGTGCGCCTGGTCAACGCGCGTCGGATGCAGCGCAGGGCCGAGCGCGTATCGATGCGCGCCCGCCGAGCGCTGGCCATGGCGGTCATGCATTAGCACCCGTCTCGGCACCAGCGCGGGAGGGCACTGATCCGGACCGCTCACCGGAACCGCTCCCCGCCGGGCGACCGCTCCGCCCGGCAGTGACGGACCCGTTCCCGTACCCGGTTCTTCAGCACCCCTTCTTCAGTACCCCTTCCGTGGGGCCGGTCCGTTCGGACCGGCCCCACGGTCGTTCGGCGCGCGGAGCTCGGCCCGCCGCCGTGGCGCGCCGCGCCACGGTGACCATCGGGTTATCGTCACGAGGTGGACGAGGAGACCCATCCCCGGAACGAGCGGTCCGACGGGCAGGACGCCGCGGTGGTCGTCTGCGCCCTGTGCGGCGCGTCCGCGAACAGCGAGACCCCACCCCCGACCTGGACCTGCTCCATGGAGAGCGGCAGCCGCCGGTACGTCTGCGACACGTGCGCCCGCACGCACATCAGGGCGATCGAGAGCCGTCTCGACTCCGCCTGGTGGTGACGTCCGGGACGCGCGCGTGCCAGGCCTCGGGTCCTGTCGTCTCAGCCCGGCCGCCCGGGCGGCCCTCCCGGTCCTCGGTTGCGCCGGCCGGGCCGACGGTTACCGGCTACGCCCCGGCGACCGCATCGTCGGCGGGTTCCTCCTCGACCATGGGCTCCTCCTGCTCGTACTCCCGCAGGAATCCCGGCAACCAGGATTCGAGCTCGTCACGCAGCCGTACCGTCGCGCTCAGCTGGCACAGCACCCCGATCGTGCTCAGTGTCACCCGATGTATCAGCAGATAGGCGGGCGGCAGATTCAACTGCTTGCCCAGCTGATAGGCGGGGGAGCGCGGATCGCCGATCCGTGCCGCCTGGTTGCGCATCCAGCTCCGGGTGAAGGTGAACTCCTCCACCTGCGCCGGCTCGATGATCGGGAGAAGGTAGTCCAGCACCACGTCCGGGTCGAGATCGACCGATTCCTTGACGAACCCCTCCTCGCACAGCAGCTCGTACACCGCCCGCGCGTCACCCGCCAGTGCCAGCCGGAGCGAGTCCCCGATCGGCTGCGGGAGACCGCCCGGCAGCCGGTCCACCGTGCCGAAGTCCAGTACTCCGAGCCGCCACTGCCCGGTCCCGGCGTTCTCGCCGGACTCGTCCGCCCCGTCCGTCCCCTCCTCCGGAGGAAGCAGCCGGAAGTTGCCCGGATGCGGGTCGGCATGCAGCAGCCCGGTACGGGCGGATCCCGAGAAGAGGAATCGAGCCAGCAACTGACCGGCCCGGTCACGTTGCTCGGGCGTACCCTTCGCGATCACGTCGGCCAGCGGAACGCCGTCCATCCACTCCGTCACCAGTACCTGGTCGGACTGGTGCACCACACCGGGGATCACCACGTCCGGATCGGCCGCGAACTCCTCGGCGTGGGCCTGCTGCGACCGTGCTTCCTGCTCGTAGTCCAGCTCCTCCGAGACCCGGTCGCGCAACTCCGTGATGAGCGGTTTGATGTCCATGCCGGGGACCAACGGACCGAGCAGCCGGGCGAGTCTGCTGAGTTGTGTCAGGTCCGAGAGCAATGCCGCTCCCGCGCCCGGGTACTGCACCTTCACCGCGACGTCCCGCCCGTCGTGCCACACCGCCCGGTGCACCTGGCCGATCGACGCGGCGGCCGACGGCTTGTCCTCGAACTCCAGGAACAGCTCCCGCCAGTCCCCGCCGAGCCGGGCGGCCAGCACCTCGTGCACCGTGCCGCTGGGCATGGGAGGAGCGGCGTCCTGGAGCTTGGTGAGCGCCGCGCGGTACGGGCCGGCCACCTCCTCGGGCAGCGCCGACTCGAAGACGGACAGCGCCTGGCCCAGCTTCATCGCGCCGCCCTTCAACTCGCCCAACACCTTGAAGAGCTGATCGGCCGTCCGCTGCTGCACCTCCCGGGCCACCAGCTCCGCGGACTTCCCGCCGATCCGCTTGCCCAGGCCCCAGGTGGCGCGGCCCGCGAAGCCCAGCGGCAAGGCCGCCAGCTTGGCGGTACGCGTGACTGCTTTTCGGGGAAGATCAGACATGAGCCCCTCCATATCCGAGACTGCCGTACCGCGTGTGGCGGTTACCCGGCCATTGTGTCGTGCGCCGTGTCGACCCCGGAGGTGCGCTCCCTGACAGTGTGCCCAGCCGCTCCGCAGCAACAGTCGAGATGCGCCATGATCCGCTCCGACCGCCAGTCCAACAGCGGCAGCGCGGCCTCCCAGCGGGTCCCCGTGCTCGCGGGCAGATCCCCGTCCAGAAAACACAGCGCGTGCGCGGCGGCGAGACCGGCCACCGCCGTCGCGAGTCCCAGGTCGCACGCCTGCACGGCGGTCCGCCGCCCGGAACGCCACTGGGACAGCATCCGGGGCCACTCCTCGTCCGCCTCCGCGCGGGCCAGCGCCAGACACCCGGCGCACGCCGTTCCCCCGGGCAGGACCAGGGGGCCGACCATTCCTGTCGCCTCCACCACTCCGGCGTAGAGGTGGGGAGTGCCGGAGGTGATCCACTGTTCCGCGGACCGCGGGTCCGGGACGTACACGCCGAAGCCGTCACGGGGAGCCACCACGATCAGCGAGAGCCCCGGCTCCCCGCTCTCCGAGGCACCCGCGGTCTCCGCCGTCCGAGGAGCCGAGCCGCCCGCGGATCTGCGCACCAACTGCCGGGCGGCGGTGTCCCTGCGCTCCCCGACCGCCGCCGGTGGCAGTCCGCCCGGCGAGACGTCCCAGGGCTCGGTGTGTCCGCCGTCCAGAACCTCCACCCGGCCCACCCCGGCCCCGGACAGCACCGCCGCGATCGCGGCGCCCACCCGGCCCGCACCCCGGACCTGCACCCGCATCGCCCGACGGGCCGCCAGTCGGCGCATCCCACCGCCCGGCTCCGGATGGACGACCGACAGCGACGCCAGATCGGGACGGTGCCGCTCCAGGGCGCCGGGCCGGTTCCTCAACACGTCGCTCGCGGGACCGACGGACCGCACGTCCTCGATCAGGCCCGCATCGGTCAGCCGCTGGATCAGGGTGTCGGCCTGATGGTCGGACAGGTCCAGTGCCCGTGCTTCCTCGCGCAGCAGTGGCAGGCCGCGCGTACCGTCGAGCAGTTCCAGAAAACTGCTCGTCGCGATATCCATCGGCCCGAGCGTCACCGCATGAGCGGGTGTCACCCCGAATTGGACCGTCCCTCGGCCGCGCCACGCGCGGCGCAGTGCGGGCTTCAACATCGGATACACGGCTTTCCCCCGGTCTGAGTTCGGCGAGTTCTATGTTCCTCGTTCTGATATCCGTGCGCCCGCCGACGTAGATCGCCACGCGTGATCCACTCATGACTCACGCGCCGGACCTGTGCGGGACGCGTTGTCAGAATGCGGGGCGGCGCCGAATCGTGCGGAAAGTTGTCCACAGGTGCGGTGTATTTGTCGTTCAAATGGTGCACGTTGCGGAGTGGATCTTGTGTGAACCGTCCACAGGCGGGACTTCCTCCGCCGTGACCGGGTAACGTCATGGCGTGCCCGCCGACCCGCCGCCCGGAATCGCCGGAGATCCCCCTGCGCGCAGCGCCCGACCGCGTCGGCACGGCGCGGTGGACCGTCCGCCCCGCGCCTCGGCCACGAGCGCGGTCGAGGTCCGCAGGAGCAATCGCCGCAGCAGGACGGTTTCCGCGTACCGCGAGGGGGACCGCACCATCGTGCTCATCCCGGCCCGGATGTCGAAGGCCGAGGAGCAGCGCTGGGTGAACGTGATGCTCGACAAGCTCGCCGCCCAGGAGAGCAGGAGCATGCTCGGCGACGGTGAACTCGCCGAGCGTGCCCAGCGGTTGTCCGCCCAGTACTTCGACGGCCGGGCCAGACCCGTGTCGGTGCGGTGGGTGACCAATCAGAACACCCGATGGGGATCCTGCACCCCGGCGGAGGGCAGCATCCGGCTCTCGCACCGCTTGCAGGGCATGCCCGAGTACGTCGTCGACTACGTACTGGTGCACGAGCTGGCCCATCTCCTGGTGCCCGGTCACGGCCCCCGGTTCTGGCGGCTGCTGGAGGCGTATCCCCGTACCGAACGGGCCCGCGGCTACCTGGAGGGCGTGGTGGCGGCGGACCGGCTGCCGCATCTGCCCGCCGCAAGGGGCGAGTGACGTCCGGCGATTCTGTACCGGATGTGTACCGGCTTGGCCCGATGTCCGGGATTGCGGTTAGCCTGGCGCGACGTATTCACCTTCGGGATGGGGGACGGTCGTTACGCATGGCCAGGGAATTCCAGCGCGGCCACAAGGCCAGGATCGGCGACCTCACCCCGGGGACGGACCTGTACGTAGGTGTGCAGATCGGTGGCCCGGGGCTGACCGTCGACATCAGCTGCTTCGGTCTCGACGCCGACGAGCGGCTCTCGGACGACCGGTATTTCATCTTCTTCAATCAGCCTAAATCGCCCGAAGAGTCCATTCAGCTCCTCGGTTCCCAGGCCGGTGACACCGAGTCGTTCCGCGTCACCCTGGAGCGTATTCCGGCACACATCCGGAAGCTTTCATTCACCGCGACGATCGACGGCGCCGGCCAGATGTCCCGGATCGGCCCCGGGTACATCCGGATCGTCGCCGGTGGCGAGGAAGTAGCCCGGTACGCCTTCGACGGTTCGGAGTTCACCACCGAACGTGCCGTGATGCTGGGCGATTTCTACCTGAAGGACGTCTGGCGGTTCGCCGCTGTCGGCCAGGGCTTCGACGGCGGTCTCGAAGCGCTCCTGAAGAACTTCGGCGGCGAGGTCGCAGAGGAGGAACCAGCCGCCCCCCAGCCGCAGGGGTCCCCGCCGCCGTTCGCCCCGCCCGCACCCGCGCCGGCCCCGTCGTTCGGAGTTCCCGCCGCGCCCCAGGTGCCGCAAGCGCCCCAGGTGCCGCAGGTACCTCAGGCCCCACAGGTACCTCAGGTGCCCCAGGTTCCGGCACCCGATCCCTCTTTCGGTGCCCCGGTCGCGCCCCAGGCTCCGCAGCCCGCCCCGTCGTTCGGTGCCCCGGCCGCTCCCACCCCGCAGCAGATCCACAGCGCGCCGACGATGGTGGCGCCGATGGTGCCCACGACGCCGCCCGGCGGAACCGTTCCCCCGCCCGCTCCCGCTCCGGCTCCTTATGGGCAGCCGCCGCAGCCGCCGCAGTTCGGCCAGGCTCCCGGTCAGCCCGCGCCCGTCGCGGCTCCCCCCGGCCGGCCGTACCCGGCGCCGTACGGCCAGCAGCCCCCGGGCACGGGCATGGCCACGGGAGTGCCGCACGGTGTACCGCAGTCCGGCGGCGGACTCCAGGCGGCCGTCAACCTCTACAAGGAGGTGGCGACCGGCCGACGATGGACGGCACAGAACCACCAGCTGGTCCGGGTGGACCTCGGTCAGGACAGCGCCCCCGTCCTGGCCCGCCAGGGCAGCATGGTCATGTACCAGGGCAAGGTCGACTTCAGCTACAAGGGCGCGGGCTTCGTGGGCCGGATCGTGGGGAACGCCACGGGCCAGGAGATGCAGCTGATGCGCTGCACCGGCCGAGGCCAGGTGTTCCTCGCGGAGAACAGCGCCCATCTGCACCCCATCGAGCTGCAGGGCGACAGCATCTGCGTCTCGGCCGAACGCGTGCTCGCCTTCGACGAGTCCCTCCAGTACGAGGTGCGGCGCATCGAGGGGCACGGGATCCCGGGCGGGGCGCTGTTCACGATGGTCTTCCAAGGGACCGGCACCGTCGTGGTCATGACGCACGGCACCCCGGTGGTCCTGCCCGTCACGCCGACGACGTTCGCCGACAGCGACGCGATCGTGGCCTGGTCCGCGGCGTCCCAGGTGATCGTCTCCAGTCAGGTGCGGCTGCGCTACAACGCCTACCCGGGACACAGCGGGGAGTCGGTGAACCTTCAGTTCCGGGGCGCACCGGGCAACTTCATCGTCGTCCAGCCGTACGAGGTCTGAGGAAGCCGAGGCATGAACCAGCAGCTCGCGGGGTACGCCCCCGCACCGGTCACCGCCCGTATGGAGAACCACGGCAGCGCCATGCTGAAGGTGGCGATGGCGACGGGCCAGGACCTCTTCGCACGCGCGGGCTCGATGGTCGCGTACGAGGGGGTCATCCAGTACGAGCCGAACCCGCCCGCCGTACGCCAGATCGCACGCGACTGGATCACCGGCGAAGGCGCCCCCCTCATGAAGTGCAGCGGGGACGGACTGCTCTACCTCGCCGACTACGGCGCGGACGTCGTCGTCGTCCACCTCGACAACGAGGCGCTGTCGGTCAACGGCACGAACGTCCTCGCTTTCGACGCGCAGCTCCAGTGGGGTGTCGAGCGGGTCAAGGGGCTCGCCAAGTTCGCCGGTCAGGGCCTGTGGAACGTGTCCATCTCCGGTACCGGCTGGGTCGCGCTGACCTCACGCGGGACCCCCGTCGTCGTCAATTGCGGCAGCGGCGAGGACGAGACGTACGTCGACCCCGACGCGCTCATCGCCTGGTCCCCGAACCTGAAGGTGAAGGGCAAGCGCAGTTTCAAGGCGGCGTCCCTGATCGGCCGCGGCAGCGGTGAGGCGTTTCAGATGGCCTTCTCCGGCCAGGGCATCGTCGTCGTACAGCCCAGCGAGGACAGCACCGACCGCCTGCGGGCCCGGGGCTGAGGGGAGCGAGAGGACACCATGCAGAGCCCGCTTTTCCAGCACACCGAACAGCAGTCCGCGGACCGCTACACCCTGCAGAACGCGCAGATGCTGCGGGTCTCGCTCAGCGGCCACGACGATGTCCTCGCCCGCAAGGGCAGCATGGTCGCGTACCAGGGCCTGATCGAGTTCGACGGGGAGTACCGGTCGAGGGGACAGCAGCGCTCCCGCTCGCACACCGGTGAGGGACTCGACCTCATGCGGTGCTCCGGCCAGGGCACCGTGTTCCTCGCCAATCTCGCGCAGTACGTGCACGTGGTGGACGTCGGCCACGACGGTCTGACCGTGGACAGTGCCTATGTGCTCGCGCTGGACTCCGGGCTGCACCACGAGGTCATCGCGGTGGACAGCCAGTACGGCATCTCCGGCTCGGGGAAGTACCAGCTCAACATCACCGGCAGCGGCAAGGTCGCGCTGATGACCTCCGGGCAGCCGCTCATGGTGCAGGTCACGCCCGACAAGTACGTCAACGCCGACGCCGACGCGATCGTCGCCTGGTCCAGCTCCCTGCGGGTGCAGATGCAGGCCCAGACGCACTCCTCGGGCGTCTGGCGGCGGCGCGGCAGCACCGGCGAGGGCTGGGAGCTCAGCTTCCTCGGCCAGGGCTACGCGCTGGTCCAGCCCAGCGAGGTGCTGCCGCCGCAGAACGCGCAGATCGGCCAGGGGATCCGCGCCCAGTACGGGATGGGCCAGCAGGGCGCCCACGGCCAGAACCGGAACAACGCCTGGAACTGAGCCGCGCGGGCCGGCATCGACGGCAGCACGGAGGGGACGGCCTTGAAAAGCCGTCCCCTCCGTGCGGGCCGAAGCGCGCGGGCTCGCGCGTACGGGCCGACGCCGGAGCCGGAGGGCCCGGAAGGGCACCGACGATGCCGTTCCCGGCCGCGCGTACCGATCGGTGGCCGGGGCGTGTTGCGAAAGTCCCGTCCGGCCCGCGACGCCTGGCACGGCGCCTCGCCAGGTTGTCGGGATCGTCCACGTACGCCCGGTACGAGGACGACCCTCCGCCTTGCTATGCACTGCACCGGACGCCGCGGGCCCCGCCCTTCGGACGGACGGCGCTACTTTCGAAACACGCCCTGGAGACGCTGCTCCAACACGGCGCGGACGCGCGTCATCAGCCGTACGACCGAGGCGTCCGCCACCGACGGGACCTCGTCGTACGTGAACCAACGCAGGTCCAGCGACTCGTCACTGATCTGTTCCTTGGCACCCAGCGGCGCCAGCGCCGCGTACTGCACGTCGAGATGCCAGTGGCAGGGCGCGGGAATGGGGTGGCGGTCCAGCGTCACCGGCCCGCCCGGGAGCAGTGCGAGGCCGCTGATCCCGGACTCCTCGGTGGCCTCGCGCAGCGCCGCCGCGGCCAGCGTGCCGTCCTGCGGCTCGCAGTGGCCGCCCATCTGCAGCCACATCCGCAGCTTGCGGTGCAGGGTGAGCAGGACGCGGCCGCGTTCGGGATCGACGACCAGCGCGCTGGCCGTCAGATGCCCGGCGTCGCACGCCTTCCACATGCCGTCCGGATGCCGGGCCAGGTGGTCCAGGTAGACCTGCCGCAGCCCGTCCTGGACCGGGTTCTGCGCGTCCTCGTAACCCTTGAGCACGAGAACGGCGTCGTCGTACAGGCTCACCGGTCGCTGTCGCCCTTGCCGTCGCTCCCGTGGTCGTCGGCCTCTTCGGAGGCCGCCTCGTCCGTGCCGGCCGCGGGCTTCTTCGGTTCCTGCGCGGCCTCGCCGAGCATCTTGTCCAGTTCGGAGAAGTCCAGCTGCTCGTGGTGGACGAACCCGTCCGGATCGTCCAGGTCCTGTGCCGTCGGCAGCATGTCGGGGTGCTCCCACAGCGCGTCGCGCCCGTCCAGCCCTCGGGCGTCGGTGAGCGAGGCCCACAGGCGCGAGGCGTCGCGCAGCCGCCGCGGACGCAGCTGGAGGCCGATGAGCGTGGCGAACGTCTGCTCGGCCGGACCACCGGAGGCGCGCCGCCGCCGCATGGTCTCGCGCAGTGCGTCGGCCGACGTCAGACGGGACTTGGCGGCCTCGTGCACCACCGCGTCCACCCAGCCCTCGACCAGCGCGAGCGCTGTCTCCAGCCTGGCCAGGGCCGCCTTCTGCTCCGGCGTGTCCTCCGGCTGGAACATGCCCTGCTGGAGGGCGTCCTGCAACTGCTCGGGCTGCGACGGGTCGAACTGGCCGACCACGTCCTCCAGCTTGCTGGTGTCGACCTTGATGCCGCGCGCGTATCCCTCGACGGCACCGAACAGATGCGAGCGCAGCCACGGGACGTGGGCGAAGAGGCGCTGGTGCGCGGCCTCGCGCAGCGCGAGGTACAGCCGGACCTCGTCCTGCGGGACGCCGAGGTCCTTGCCGAAGCGCTCGACGTTCAACGGAAGGAGCGCGGCCTTGCCCGCCGGGCCCAGCGGCAGCCCGATGTCGGTCGACCCGACCACCTCGCCCGCCAGCACGCCGACGGCCTGCCCGATCTGCTGGCCGAACATCGCGCCGCCCATCGACCGCATCATGCCGATCAGCGGGCCCGCCATCGCCTGCATCTCCTCGGGCAGCACGTCGCCCATGGCGACGCCCACGCGCTCGGCCACCGGGTCGACGAGCTTCTGCCAGGCGGGAAGGGACGCCTCCACCCACTCCGCACGGCTCCACGCCACCGTCGAGACCGAACCGGAAGGCAGCGACGTCACACCGTCCAGCCACAGATCGGCCAGGCGCAGGGCCTCGTCGACCGCGGACCGCTCGGACGGGCCGACGCTCGCGTCCTTGGAACCGTCGGGCGTGCCCTGCGCGACCGTCTGGCGGGCGATCTGCTTGGCCATGTCCCAGTTCACGGGACCGCCCTCGTAGCTCAGCATCTGGCCGAGCTGCTGGAAGGCCGCCCCCAGGTCGTTGGGGTTCAGCGTGCCGAACATCGCCGCGAACGGGTTGTCCCCGCCCGCGCCGGGCCCGAAGCCGAACGGGTTCGCGGGCCCGCCCGAACCCTGCCCACCTCCGGTGGGGTCCTTCTTCTTGCCCTCGTCGCCGTTCTCCGGCTCCTCCGGCGGAAGGCCGAATCCGAATGGGGTGTCACTCACGGGTTTCCTCGGCTCTTAGGGCCGCCGGCGCGAACCGGCGGCGACTGCCCGACATCACCATCCAGCGTAGACACCAAAAGTCCGCTCGGGGCCTCGGTGCTCCTCGGCCCCGGCCTGCGGCAGGATGGACGCCACCTGGTACGTACGCGTCATTCGGGTACGTACTGAAGACAACCGCTGGAGACGCCCGGTGAGTTCCCCAGATCCTCAGGTTCGCGCAGCGCGAAACCTTTCCGCCCCCTCGACCGAGAGCAAACCTGTGAAGAGCCGTTCAGGGAGCCGTGGCCCCGTCGTCGTGGTCACCGGAGCCGCGCGCGGCGTCGGCGAGCTGCTCGTCGCACGCCTCGTGGCTTCCGAGGAGATCAAGCAGGTCATCGCCATCGACGAGCGCCGCGGAGAGGTCCCCGACGCGACCTGGTACCTCCTCGACGTGCGGGACCCGGCCATCGCGGAGAAGCTGCGCGGCGCGGACGTCGTGGTGCACCTGGCACTCGATCTCGACCTGGAGACCGACCCCGCCGCCCGCACCGCCTACAACGTGCGCGGAACCCAGACCGTGCTCACGGCCGCCGCGGCCGCGGGGGTCCACCGAGTGGTGCTGTGCACCTCGGCGATGGTCTACGGGGCGCTGCCCGAGAACGACCTCCCGCTCGCCGAGGACGCCGAGCTGCGTGCCACGGCCGAGGCCACCGGCGTCGGGGACCTCCTGGAGATCGAACGCCTCGGCCGCCGCGCGCCCCGCGCCCACCCCGGACTCAACGTGACCGTGGTCCGGCCCGCGGTCCTGGTCGGCGGCACGGACACCGCGCTGACCCGCTACTTCGAGTCGCCACGCCTCCTCGTCGTCGCCGGGTCGCGTCCCACCTGGCAGTTCTGCCATGTCGAGGACCTGGTCACGGCCCTGGAGTACGCGGCGCTGGAGAAGATCGACGGCGAGTTCGCGGTCGGCTGCGACGGCTGGCTGGAGCAGGAGGAGGTGGAGGAGCTCAGCGGTGTCCGCCGGATGGAACTGCCCTCGGCCGTCGCCCTCGGCGCCGCCGCCCGGCTGCACCGGATCGGGCTCACGCCGTCGCCGGCGGGGGACCTGGCGTACACGATGCATCCCTGGGTGGTCAGCGTGAGCCGGCTGCACGACGCGGGCTGGCGCCCGCGCTGGACCAACGAGGACGTGCTCGCCGCGCTCCTCGAAGAAGTGGCGGGGCGGCACACCGTCGCCGGACGCCGTCTCGGCCGCAAGGACGCGACCGCGGCGGGTGCCGCCGGTGCGACCGTGGCGCTGCTCGGCACCGCCGCCCTGGTCCGCAGGGCCCGCAAGGCCCGGCGCCGCATCTGACCCTCGGCCCCCCGGGCCCGTACGGGGCTTTCCGGGCCGAGGCGGTCCGTGCGCGGACCCGGGACCGCGCGGACCGACATCGCATACGCGTGACCCCTTTGTCGGCGCGGTACGGCACCATGGGCCCCATGGTTCCCCTGCACGATCACCCCGGCGAGTGGGCGTCGACCGACCCCGTCCGGCTGCTGGCGATCCGCGGCACACCGTTGTCGGTCGACGAGGTCCTGCGTGCCGTCGGCGACGACGCCGCGGGAGGCACCGCGCTCTTCGTCGGCACGGTGCGCAACCACGACGGCGGTCAGGACGTCAGCGCGCTCGGATACTCCTGCCATCCGTCGGCGCAGGACGAACTGCGCCGGGTGGCCGAGAAGGTCGTGGCGGAATTCCCGGTCCGGGCGCTCGCCGCCATCCACCGTGTGGGTGACCTCCGAGTGGGCGATACCGCGGTCGTCGTCGCCGTCTCCTGCCCGCATCGCGCGGAGGCGTTCGAGGCATGCCGCAAGCTCATCGACGACCTCAAGCGCGAGGTCCCGATCTGGAAGCACCAGCGGTTCTCGGACGGCACCGAGGAATGGGTCGGCGCTTGCTGAGCGCAAGCCGATCGAGTGGTTGTCCGCCCCGATTTGCGTAATCGTCCCCCTGCCGTGAGCGTGGGTCCTGCAGATGGTTAATCTGCTGATTCGGTCAGTTGCGGTCGCTCATGGGGCAGGGAGGTCGTAATGGCAGCACTTGCCTGGTTGTTGATTCCGCTTTTCGCCGCGCTCGGTGCGGCGATATGGGGCAGCTGGGTCACTCGTGATCACACATCCGGTGATGTCTCGGAACTGGCCGGGTACGCGAAATTCCGTGAAGCGATGGAGAAATCGCATTCCGGTTCCGACATCGTCTGACGTCCTGGCGCGCCTCGGGCAGTCGTCGCGGCGCATACGCAGTCGCCAATCCATGCCTCTGAGCGGTCGGTGCCCCTGCCCCGGTGCCGACCGCCGACGCCTCCGTGCGCCGTACCGCACCGGGCTTCCGGCCTCCCGGGGCATCGGCCCCGACAGCGCACTGACAGACCCTTCCCGTACTGTCGTTCCATGCCACGCCGCACCGCGACGATGCTCGCCGCCACCCTGATCCTCATCGCGCTGCTCTGCGCGGGGCTGCTGATCAAGGTGCCGTACTCGGAGATGTCTCCCGGGCCGACCGTGAACACTCTCGGCAAGGTCAAGGGCGAGCCGGTCCTGCAGATCTCGGGGCACAAGACGTATCCGACGTCGGGCCACCTCAACATGACCACCGTCAGGGTCACCGGCGCCGACTACCGCATGAACCTCGTCGGGGCCGTGTACGGGTGGCTGTCCCACGACAGCGTGGTGGTGCCGCACGACACCCTCTATCCCGACGGCAAGACGGAGCAGCAGTCCACGCAGGAGAACGCCGAGGAGTTCACCCAGTCACAGGAGAGCGCCAAGGTCGCCGCCCTGAAGGAACTGGACATCCCGGTGGCGTCGCGCGTCGTGGTCTCCACGGTCGTCAAGGACAGCCCCGCCCAGGGCAGGCTGCACGCCGGAGACGTGATCAAGAAGGTCGACGGCACGGACGTCAAGCAGCCCGAGGACGTCGCGAAGCTCGTCACCCGGCACGAGCCCGGTGAGGACGTCACGTTCACGATCGTCCCGGCGAAGACGGCGCAGGCTGCCGAGAAGGCCGGCAAGGAGCCCGAGGGCAGCCGGAAGGTCGTCATCACCACCGCGAAGGCCCCGGGGGACAAGCGCGCGATCGTCGGCATCCAGGCCGGGACGGACCACACGTTCCCGTTCCGGATCGGCATTGAGCTCGCCGATGTCGGCGGCCCCAGCGCCGGCCTGATGTTCTCCCTCGGTCTCGTCGACAAGCTGACGCCGACCGATCTGACCGGCGGCAAGTTCGTCGCGGGCACCGGCACGATCGACGACAAGGGTGAGGTCGGCCCGATCGGCGGCATCACCATGAAACTGGTCGGCGCGCGGGACGCGGGCGCGCGCTACTTCCTGACCCCGGCCGACAACTGCGAGGCCGCCGCCTCCGACACCCCGGGCGGGCTCACGCTGGTCAAGGTGAAGACGCTCGACGACGCGAGGAAGTCGCTGGAGAAGATCCGGACGGGGGACACGGCCGGTCTGCCGAGCTGTTCGGCCGGCTGACCGTGCCCCGCGCGGGAGGCCGCGCTCCCCGAAGGGGCGCGGTGGTCCCGCGGTCCTCGAAGGCGGCGGCTCAGTCCTCGAAGGTCGCGGCCAGCGCGTCGGCCAGCCCGGGGACCAGGCCCGCGCCGGTCCGCACCTCGCTCGGTGAGTCCTTCTCGCGCAGACGCACGGCGCACTCGCGCGAACCGTCCCTGAGCACGGCCACGGTCATCCGCACCTCCTGGCGCTCCGGGTGCTTCGCGACCCACTTGGCCAGCTGGGCCTCGTCGAGCCCCTCGGGCACGGACGCCTCGGCGGACGGCGGCAGCATCAGCCGTTCCACGGTCAGCGCACAGCCCGCCACCGCGTCGGGCCAGGCGATCGTGGCGAGGAAGTCGTCCAGGGCGGTGCCCGCCGGAAGCTCCTCCTGCTCGATGGGGGTGAGGGAGGAGGCGGGGGCGTCGGGGTCCAGGCCGAGCTGGGCGGCGAGGCCGGGCTCCTGGACCCGCAGCCGGGCGGTGTCGACGAGGGCGAACAGCAGGGCGGGCCGGTCCCAGCCGAGGCCGGAGACGTACTCGTCGATCTCGAGCACGGCGACGGTGAGGGGGCTCGCGGCCATCGGGGGGCCTGAGGCGGAAACGTTGGACATGACCAATATCCTGCCTCCTTCCGCCCCGGGATCGGGAACTAGGTAAAGGGTCAGTAAGTTGCATAGGTGGGTCCTACGATTTCCGGACCCGCTTCATACGACCCGCGAACTACGAGGTGCGCACGTTGGCTTTCCAGATGCCGGACCGCGGCGGAGGCCCGACCGGGCCACGGATCAGAGTCGGCCGCCCGTCCCGGCGCGCCCGTACCCTGCTCATGACACTGGGCGTCCTGGCGGTCCTCGCCATGGCGTTCGTCATGTTCGCCGGGTTCTGGACCGACTGGCTCTGGTACCGGTCGGTCGACTTCTCGTCCGTCTTCACCACCACCCTGTGGACCAAGATCGGACTGTTCCTCGTCTTCGGACTGCTGATGGCGTTCGTCGTCGGCCTGAACATCTGGCTCGCGCACCGGCTCCGGCCGCCGCTGAGCGCGATGTCGCTGGAGCAGCAGAGCCTGGACCGCTACCGGATGAGCCTCGCCCCCTTCAAGAAGTGGGTGCTGCTCGCGATCGCCGTAGTCGTCGGACTGATCGCCGGAGCCTCCGCCTCCGGGCAGTGGCGCACCTGGCTGACGTACGCGAACGGCGTGGCCTTCGGCCAGAAGGACCCCCAGTTCCACCTGGACGTCTCCTTCTACGCCTTCGACCTGCCCTGGTACCGCTTCCTGCTGGGCTTCGGCTTCGCGGCCACCGTGCTCTCGCTGATCGCCGCTGCGCTGACCCACTACCTGTACGGCGGGCTCCGCATCACCAGCCCCGGCGCGCGGGCGACCGGCGCGGCCACCGGCCATCTGTCGGTGCTGCTCGGCGTCTTCGTCTCGCTGAAGGCGGTGGCGTACTGGCTCGACCGCTACGGCCTGGCCGTGAAGTCCAGCGACTTCAAGGCCACGGACAACTGGACGGGTCTGCGCTACGTCGACGCCAACGCCTACCTCCCGGCGAAGACCATCCTGTTCTGCATCGCCGCGATCTGTGCCCTGCTCTTCTTCGCGACGCTCTGGCGCCGCACCTGGCAGCTTCCGGTGATCGGCTTCGGCCTGATGGTGCTCTCGGCGATCCTGATCGGCGGGCTGTACCCGGCCATCGTGCAGAAGTTCCAGGTCCAGCCGAACGAGCAGGCCAAGGAAGCCCCGTTCATCCGGAAGAACATCGAAGCGACGCGTGACGCGTATGACATCGACCGGGCGCAGGTGCAGGACTACTCGGGCAAGAGCACGACGGAGGACAACGCCGAACTGCGCGCGAGCGCGGACACCGCCGCCAGCTACCGGGTGATGGACCCCAACGTCGTCTCCCCGGCCTTCCAGCAGCTCCAGCAGAAGAGGAACTACTACCAGTTCCCCAAGACGCTGGACGTGGACCGCTACAAGGACGCCGCCGGCAAGGACCAGGACACGGTCATCGGTCTGCGCGAGCTGAACCTCGACGGCATCCCCAAGCGCAACTGGATCAACGACCACTTCACCTACACCCACGGCTACGGCGCCATCGCGGCCCGGGGCACGACGACGGGCAAGAACCCGAAGGGCTCTCCGGACTTCACCGAGTCGGGCCTGCCGACCACGGGTGACCTGGGCACGTACGAGCAGCGGATCTACTACGGCGAGAAGACCGAGCAGTACTCCATCGTCGGCGGGCCGCAGAAGGAGCTCGACTACGAGGAGGACGGCGAGAAGACCACCAGCTACAAGGGCGACAGCGGGGTCAGTCTCTCCAACACCTTCAACCGCGCCGCGTACGCGGTGGCGTTCAGCGAGCCGCAGATCCTCTACTCGGGGGCCATCGGCGACGGTTCGCGGATCCTCTACAACCGCACGCCCAAGGAGCGCGTCGAGGCGGTCGCCCCGTGGCTGACCATCGACGGCGACGCCTACCCGGCCGTGGTGAAGGGCCGCATCCAGTGGGTCGTCGACGCGTACACCACCACCAACGGCTACCCGTACGCCTCGCGGACCACGCTCGGCGACACCACGGCCGACTCGCTGACCACCAACCAGCGCGCGGTCGTCGCCCAGCAGAACCAGGTCAACTACATCCGTAACTCCGTGAAGGCCACCGTCGACGCCTACGACGGCACGGTGAAGCTCTACGAGTGGGACACCAAGGACCCGGTCCTCAAGACCTGGCGCAAGGCGTTCCCCGGAACGGTGGAGTCCAGGGCGGACATCCCGCAGGAACTCGTGGAGCACCTGCGCTACCCGCAGGACCTGTTCAAGGTCCAGCGCGAGCTGCTCACCCGCTACCACGTAACGAACCCCGCCCAGTTCTACAGCGGCAGTGACGCGTGGCAGGTCCCGGACGACCCGACCAACAAGGACTCGGGTGCCGTCCCGCCCTACTACCTGAGCATGAAGATGCCGGGCCAGTCGGCCCAGAAGTTCTCGCTGACCACCACGTTCACGCCGAAGGGGCGTCCCGACCTCGGGGCGTTCATGGCGGTGGACGCGGACGCGGCCAGTAAGGACTACGGAACGATAAGGCTGCTCAGGGTCACCACCACGGTGAAGGGCCCCGGTCAGGTACAGAGCGAGCTCAACGGCAACGACGACGTCGCCGAGTTCGTGAGGAACCTCAAGGGAACGGACTCCGACATCGAGTACGGCAACCTGCTGACCGTGCCGCTCGAAGGCGGATTCCTCTACATCGAGCCGGTGTACACCCGCGGTGGCACGCAGAACTACCCGCTGCTGCGCAAGGTCGCCGCCTCGTACGGTTCGAAGACCGTCTTCAAGAACAGCCTCGGAGAGGCGCTCAACGAGGTCTTCGGGGTGACGGGCGAGACCCCGCCGCCCGAGGAGACCACCCGGCCGCCGGGCGAGACCACCCAGCCGCCGGCCACCGGTGAGGCGGCGTTGAAGAAGGCGATCGCCGACGCGCAGAAGGCGTACGCGGCGGGCGAGGCGGCCCTGAAGGAGCAGGACTGGACCGCCTACGGCAAGGCCCAGGCGGATCTCCAGGACGCGCTGGAGCGTGCGGCGGCGGCCCAGCCCAAGTCGGGCGGCGGGAGCGCCGCGGACCGTTCCGGCGGTTCCGGCGACCGGGGCGCGAAGTCGGACGACGGCGGTGCGAAGCCGGGCGGCAGCGGTGACGCCAAGCCGGACGGCGACAGCGGCTGACGGTGACCGGCTCCCCGGCCGGGTAACCCGGTAAGAGTTCCACCCCGCGTCGTGGTACGGTTTCCACACAACGACGCGGGGTGGAGCAGCTCGGTAGCTCGCTGGGCTCATAACCCAGAGGTCGCAGGTTCAAATCCTGTCCCCGCTACTGGAAGACGAAGGCCCGGATCCTTTCGAGGATCCGGGCCTTCGTCGTGCCGTGTGACTTTCTCGCGGGATGGAACGAAGGTCGGTTCGCGGGGCGCGAGTTGGGCCCGAACGTGTTTGACTTGTCTCTCTGTGGGCATGTCGACAAAGCGCTGAAGTGACCTCATTGGCCGCGGTATACCAGTGTGCACGGGGTGCGGGTGGTGCGACGATGATATTTATGGGGGACAGGGCAACTCTGTTGGAGACAGGGCGGTTTGCACGGCGCCGCGTTCATCGGCCGGATAGCGTGGTGAATGCGGCTTTTGGTGTTGCCACCACGGAGAACAGCGAGACCACCGAGACCACTGGGACTGCCGAGACTGCGGGGTGTGCCGCGACCTTCGAAAGCACGGAGACAGAGAACGCAGCGGGTACGGAGAGCACGGGACGCCCGGCCGCCGCGGAGCGCCCTGGGGCCCGCGGGACTCCCGGGCTTGTCGAGGACACCGGGAGCCAGGAGGGGCGTGAGGACTCCGGGGCGGGGGAGGGTCCCGGAGCCGCCGGAAGCCGGGAAGGCTTCGAGGCCGCCGGGGTGCCGGGCGCCGGGGACGTCTCCGGGGACCCGGTGGACCAGGACCCTGCGGAGACCCCGGGGAGCGACGAGCACGAGGCGCGCCACCGCCGCGCCGCCGACGCCGGTGACACCACCTCCATGAGCACCCTCGGCGCGCTGCTGCTGCGGCGCGGCGACCTGGACGGAGCCGAACCCTATCTGCGTGCCGCCACGGCCGACGGCGACCGGGCCGCCGCCAACAACCTGGGCGTCCTCCTGCACCAGCGCGGGTACACCGACGAGGCCGCCGGCTGGTGGCGTGTCGCGGCCGTCGCCGGGTCCGCTGCCGCCGCGCACGCCCTCGGCCGGTACTACCGCGAGCGCGGGGACGACCCGGGTGCCGAGTACTGGCTGCGGCAGTCCGCCGAGCAGGGCCACGCGCTGGGCGCGTACGCCCTCGCCGACCTGCTGGAGCACCGCAGCGACGTGGGGGCCGAGCGCTGGCTGCGCGCCGCCGCCGAACAGGGGCACCGGGAGGCGGCGTACCGCCTCGCGCGGATGCTGGACCCCGAGGCCGACGACGATCCGTACGACCGGTTCGGCCATCAGGGCCCGCGCCACGCCACCTCCGTGCGCCCAGGGGCCACGGGCGGCTTCGCGGTGCGCAAGGGCGGCGGTCCGGCGGGTCACACGGCCGGCCGGGCGGGCGAGGCGGAGCAGTGGTACCGGCAGGCCGCCGCGCGCGGCCACCAGCGCGCCGCGCTGCGCCTCGGCACCCTCCTGGAACAGCGCGGCGAGCCCAAGGAGGCGGGCCGCTGGTACCTGATCTCGGCGAAGGCCGGCGAGCCGCGCGCCGCCTGCGCCCTCGGCTTCCTGCTGCGCGACGCGGGGGACGTGGAGAGCGCCGCCGTGTGGTGGCTGCGCGCCGCCCAGGACGGCGACGGGAACGCCGCCAACGCCCTGGGGGCCCTGCACGCAGCCCGGGGTGAGCAGCAGACCGCCGAGCGCTGGTACCGGGCCGCCATGACCGCAGGGGACGTCAACGGCGCCTACAACCTGGGGCTGCTCTGCGCCGCCCAGGACCGTACGGCACAGGCCGAGCAGTGGTACCGGCGCGCCGCGTACGCGGGCCACCGCGAGGCCGCCAACGCGCTGGCCGTGCTCCTCCTGCAGGCGGGCGACGCTACCGGCGCCGAGCCCTGGTTCTCCAAGGCCGCCGAGGCGGGCAGCGTCGACGCTGCCTTCAACCTCGGCATCCTGTACTCCGGGCGCGGCGAGGACCGTACGGCACTGGTCTGCTACGAGCGCGCCGCGGCGGCCGGTCATACGGAGGCCGCGCTGCAGGTCGGCATGGCCCTGCTGCAGCGGGGTGAGGAGCAGGAGGCCGAGCGCCATCTGCGCTGCGCCGCCGGGGGTGGCAGCGCGGAGGCCGCCTTCCGGCTGGCCGGGGTGCTGGACTCCCGGCGGCCGCCCGGCCCGCCCGCGCTCGGGGAGCCGATGCCGGTGAAGACCGAGTGCGAGGAGTGGTACGAGCGGGCCGCCGAGCAGGGGCACCGCCGGGCCCAGGTTCGGGTCGGGATGCTCGCGGCGGCGCGCGGCGACGTGGACAGCGCGGCCCACTGGTACCGCGAGGCCGCCGAGGCGGGCAGCCGCAACGGCGCCTTCAACCTCGGGCTGCTGCTCGCCCGTGAGGGCAGCGAGCGGGAGGCCGCGCTGTGGTGGACCCGGGCCGCGAACGACGGGCACGGGCGGGCGGCTCTGCGGCTCGCCCTGCTGGCCGCGCGCCGGGGTGAACTCACGGAGGGGCAGCGCTGGTGTGCGCGGGCGGTCGAGCTGGGGCCGGCCGAGGTCGCCGAGCGGGCCGCCCGCCTGCGGGAGGCGCTGCACCAGGAGCTCACCGCGTGAGGCGGCGGTCCGGCACCGGGGAGCCGGGGCCGGGCGCCGACGGGCCCGGGGGCCGTGCTGCCGAGGCCCGCGCGTCCGGTGAGTCGAATGCGATTTGCGCAGGTCCTGAGCGGTGACGTACTGTTGTACTCACAACGACGCGGGGTGGAGCAGCTCGGTAGCTCGCTGGGCTCATAACCCAGAGGTCGCAGGTTCAAATCCTGTCCCCGCTACTGCAGACGGAAAGCCGGATCCTTCAAAGGATCCGGCTTTCCGCATTTTCGTCTGTCCTTCCCGGTGGACCGGTTCCCCCATGAGCCGTGCCCTGTCGGCCTCCGTGCGCTCCGGCGCATCGCACGGAGGGCGCCGGCGCACACGGGAGCATGTGCTCCGGCGCCCTCCAGGAGAACCGGGGTCCTGCGGGAAATCGGGGTCCTGCGAGGGAACGGGGTCCTGCGGGGAAAGGGAAATTCAGCCGCCGGCCGCGCAGCCCGGGCAGATGCCGCGGTACGTCACCTCGACGTCGGACACCGTGAAGCCGAACCGCTCGTCCGTCGGCAGGTCCGCCAACGGGTCACCCGCCGGGTGCACGTCGCGGATCGTGCCGCAGCGCGCGCAGACCAGGTGGTGGTGCGGCCGGTGCGCGTTCGGGTCGTAGCGCTTGGCGCGGCGGTCGGTGGTGACCTCGATGACCTCGCCCAGCGTCACCATCTCGCCCAGGGTGTTGTACACGGTGGCGCGGGAGATCTCGGGCAGCTTGGCGACAGCCCGTGCGTGGACCTCGTCGGCCGTCAGGTGCACATGGTCCCCGTCGAGGACCTCGGCCACGACGCGCCGCTGGGCGGTCATACGCCAGCCGCGTCCGCGAAGTCGTTCCAACAGGTCACTCATAAGCACAAGCCTAACAGTGAGGGGACCAGGTCCCGAACGAGTGTGAGTTTGGATGTTCCCTTGACTTGGACTAAGTCCATTGTAGGATCGGCTTTGGCATACGCCAAGGACAAGCTGTGTACGACATGACGAATGTGCAGGAACGACGCAGGAGGCGCACGTGACGCAGGGACCGCTCACCACGGAGGCCGGGGCGCCGGTCGCCGACAACCAGAACAGTCAGACCGCGGGCGTCGGTGGTCCGGTGCTGGTGCAGGACCAGTCGCTGCTGGAGAAGCTCGCGCACTTCAACCGTGAGCGCGTTCCGGAGCGCGTCGTGCACGCTCGCGGCGCCGGCGCCTACGGCACGTTCACGGTGACCCGCGACGTCACGCAGTGGACCCGGGCGAAGTTCCTCTCCGAGGTCGGCAAGCAGACGGAGACGTTCCTGCGCTTCTCGACCGTTGCGGGCAACCTCGGGGCGGCCGACGCGGTGCGCGACCCTCGCGGGTTCGCGCTGAAGTTCTACACCGAGGACGGCAACTACGACCTCGTCGGCAACAACACCCCGGTGTTCTTCATCAAGGACGCCATCAAGTTCCCGGACTTCATCCACACCCAGAAGCGCGATCCGTACACCGGCTCGCAGGAGGCGGACAACGTCTGGGACTTCTGGGGTCTGTCGCCCGAGTCGACCCACCAGGTGACCTGGCTCTTCGGCGACCGCGGCATCCCGGCCTCGTACCGCCACATGAACGGCTACGGCTCGCACACCTACCAGTGGAGCAACGAGGCGGGCGAGGTCTTCTGGGTCAAGTACCACTTCAAGACCGACCAGGGCATCAAGAGCCTCACCCAGGCCGAGGCCAACAAGCTCGCCGGTGAGGACCCCGACAGCCACCAGCGCGACCTGCGCGAGGCGATCGAGCGCGGCGACTTCCCGTCCTGGACGGTGCAGGTCCAGATCATGCCTGCGGCCGAGGCGGCCACGTACCGCTTCAACCCGTTCGACCTCACCAAGGTGTGGCCGCACGAGGACTACCCGCCGATCGAGATCGGGAAGCTGGAGCTCAACCGCAACCCGGAGAACATCTTCGCCGAGGTCGAGCAGTCGATCTTCAGCCCCGCGCACTTCGTGCCGGGCATCGGTCCGTCCCCGGACAAGATGCTCCAGGGTCGGCTCTTCGCCTACGGCGACGCGCACCGCTACCGCGTCGGCATCAACGCCGACCACCTGCCGGTGAACCGCCCGCACGCCGCCGAGGCGCGCACCTACAGCCGCGACGGCTTCCTGTACGACGGCCGTCACAAGGGCGCGAAGAACTACGAGCCGAACAGCTTCGGCGGGCCGGTCCAGACCGACCGGCCGCTGTGGGAGTCCACGCCGGTCACGGGCGAGATCGGTACGCACGTGGCTCCGAGTCACACCGAGGACGACGACTTCGTCCAGGCCGGGAACCTCTACCGGCTCCTCTCGGAGGACGAGAAGGGCAGGCTGGTCGACAACCTCGCCGGGTTCATCTCCAAGGTGTCGCGCGACGACATCGCCGAGCGCGCGATCAACAACTTCCGTCAGGCGGACGGCGACTTCGGCAAGCGTCTGGAGGCCGCGGTCCAGGCCCTGCGCGGCTGATCCGGGCATCTGCCGTCGACGGTGGGCCGGGTTCCTCCTCGGAGGGCCCGGCCCACCGGTCGTCGCAGGGGGCGGTCCGGCGCTCTTCGGGGCCGGTCCGCCGGTCGTCCTGGGGGCCGACCGGCGGGTCCTCGCGGTCCTCGCCGGCCCGTGCGGGGCGGTGCGGGTCGGTGCACGGGGCCGGGCGGGTCCGTGAGGGTCCACTGGACGGCCCCCAGGGGGTCAGCCGGCGAGTTTCACGCGCTGACGGCGTCTGGTGGGCGTCCAGCAGCGCAGGATGTCGCGGACCGAGACGATGCCGACCGGGCCGTGGTCGTCGAGCACGATCAGATGGCGGAACCCGCCGTGCGTCATGGCCTCGGCGGCCTCCTCCAGGGTCCAGGTGGGGGCTGCGAAGACCACGTCGGTGGTGGTGTGGGCGGCGGCGGTCTCGACATCGGGATTCCGTCCCGAGCCGACCGCGTCGAGGATGTCGCGCTCGGTGAGGATGCCGAGTCCGCTGTTGTCCTGGTCGAGGACGACCGCCGCCCCGATGCGGCGGACCGACATCAGCCGGGCGGCCTGGCGGAGCGTATGGGTCGGTCCGATGGTGAGGACCAGGGTGCTCATTGCGTCACGGACGAGCATGAGGGGGGTCGCCTCCTTCGTGAAACGACCACGCGAGTCGTTTCACAAGTTCACAAGCTGGGTGGACTCTCAGACTCGCATCGATGCGGGGCCGCAACAAGGGGGGAATGGGGCCGTCCGAGGGGCGCGCGGTGGTGCGCGACACCCCTCGGGGGGCGCGGCCGGGGGCCAGGCGCCCCGAGGGGGCGCGGGTTGCCGGGGTTCAGGAGCGCCGGCCGAGGTAGCCGAGCAGTTCGTCGTGGAGCAGCCCGTTCGAGGCCGCCGCGTTGCCGCCGCCGGGGCCGGGCACCCCGTCGAGGCTGGTGAACGTGCCGCCCGCCTCCTGGACGACGATCGCGTTCGCGGCCATGTCCCAGAGTGAGAGCTCCGGCTCCGCGCAGATGTCGACCGCACCCTCGGCGACCATCATGTACGGCCAGAAGTCCCCGTATCCGCGGGTGCGCCAGCAGGCCCTGGTCAGGTCCAGGAAGCCGTCGAGCCGACCCCGCTCCTCCCAGCCGTCCAGCGAGGCGTACGCGAACGAGGCGTCCGCGATCCGCTCCACCCTCGACACCTGGAGCCGGGTCGCGGAACTCAGGCTGCGCCCGGTGTACGCCCCGGCGCCCTTCGCCGCCCACCAGCGCCGGTGCAGCGCGGGCGCGGAGACCACGCCGACCACCGGCTGGAAGTCCCCGGCGTCGTCGGCCTCCATCAGACTGATCAGCGTCGCCCATACCGGCACGCCTCGCACGTAGTTCTTCGTGCCGTCGATCGGGTCGACGACCCAGCGCCGCGGCCCGGTCCCCTCGACCCCGAATTCCTCGCCGAGGATCGCGTCGCGCGGGCGCGCCCGGTGGAGGTGACCGCGGATCAGCTCCTCGGCGGCCTTGTCGGCCTCGCTCACGGGCGTCATGTCCGGCTTGGTCTCGACCTTGAGGTCCAGGGCCTTGAACCGGTCCATGGTCGCGGCGTCGGCGGCGTCCGCCAGCACATGGGCGAGCCGCAGGTCATCGTGGTAATCGGGCATGTCGTCACAGTATCGACCGTGGGTGAACGGAGCCACACGACCGCGTGGCCGCCCGCATCGTGGACGATTCCCGGGTCGCGTCGGCGGCGCCGGCGTGCTCCGGTCTACTGGGACGAGCCGGAGAGCTGGAGTCCGATGACCCCGATGATCACCAGCGAGATCGAGACCAGCTTGAGGGTGGAGACCACGTCGTTGAGGAAGACCATGCCGTAGATCGCGGTGCCCGCGGCCCCGATGCCGGTCCACACGGCGTACGCGGGGCCCACGTCGAGCTTCTTCAACGACAACGTCAGCAGCCCGAAACTGCCGAGGGCGAAGGCGGCGAACGCGACGGTCGGCCAGAGCCGGGTGAAACCGTGCGACAGCTTCAGGCAGACGGCGAAGCCGGTCTCCAGAAGTCCCGCGACCACGACCAGAAGCCACGCCATCGTCAGTGCCCTCCCACGTCGGTGACCGGCTTGCCACTTGAGTGTGATTATGCACTTACCGGTCTCGGTAGATCGCAAACGTACCGAAGCGATCACACACGTGCCGGGCCGGTCGTGCACCCGCTCGGCCGGTCGTCACCAGCCCCGGCCGGTCGTGCACGCGTCCGGCCAGTCGCGAAGGCCGCGGGCCACCGCGCGGACGGGCGCGGATCAGTCGCCCTCGCGCCGCTCCCGGGTGGACAGCAGCCGCCGCAGCGAGTCCAGGCGGGCCGGGTCCGCGTGCCCGTCCGCCACCCAGGCGTCCAGGGCGCATTCCGGCTGGTTGCCTTCGTGGGTGCAGCCGCGGGGGCAGTCCCCGGTGCCGGGCTCCAGGTCGGGGAACGCGTGGATCACCCGGGACGGGTCGATGTGGTTGAGCCCGAAGGACCGCACGCCGGGGGTGTCGATCACCCAGCCCCGCCGGCCGGACAGCGGCAGCGCCAGCGCGGACGTGGTGGTGTGCCGGCCGCGGCCGGTGACCGCGTTGACGACCCCGGTGGTACGTCGGCGGTCCTCCGGCACGAGCGCGTTGACCAGCGTCGTCTTCCCGACACCGGAGTGTCCGACGAAGGCGGTGATCCGGTCGGCCAGCTGCTCGCGCACCCGCTCGGCGGCCTCGCCGCTCTCCAGCTCCTCGCGGCTGGTGACGACGAACGGGACACCCAGCGGTGTGTACGCCTCCAACAGCTTGTCGGGCGGGGCGAGATCGGACTTGGTGAGCACGAGGAGCGGGGACAGTCCGCCGTCGTACGCGGCGACCAGGCAGCGGTCGATCATGCGCGGACGGGGTTCCGGATCGGCCAGCGCCGTGACGATCGCCAACTGGTCCGCGTTGGCGACGACCACCCGCTCGAAGGGGTCGTCGTCGTCCGCGGTGCGGCGCAGCACCGAGCGGCGCTCACCGATGCGGACGATGCGGGCGAGTGTGTCCTTGTCGCCGGACAGGTCGCCGACGAGGGAGACCCGGTCACCCACCACGGCCGCCTTCCGGCCCAGCTCACGGGCCTTCATCGCGACGATCGTACGGCCGTCGACGAGGCAGGTGAGGCGGCCCCGGTCGACGGTGAGGACCATGCCCTCCTCGGCGTCCTCGTGCTTGGGGCGGATGCTGGTACGGGGCCGGTTGCCCTTGCGGTTGGGGCGGATCCGGACGTCGTCCTCGTCGGGGTTCTTGCCGTAGCGGCGCATGTCTCAGGCCCCGAGCATTCCGGTCCACATCTGCGGGAAGTCCGGCAGGGTCTTGGCGGTCGTCGCCACGTTCTCGATCTCCACTCCGGGGACGGCGAGGCCGATGACCGCGCCCGCCGTGGCCATCCGGTGGTCGTCGTACGTGTGGAAGACGCCGCCGCGCAGCGGGCGCGGGCGGATGTGGAGTCCGTCGGCGGTCTCGGTGACGTCGCCGCCGAGTTCGTTGATCTCCTTGGTGAGCGCGGCCAGCCGGTCCGTCTCGTGCAGCCGCAGGTGGGCGACGCCGCTCAGCGTGGACGGGCCGTCGGCCAGGGCGGCGACCGCCGCGATGCCCGGGGTGAGCTCCCCGACCTCGCCGAGGTCGACGTCGATGCCGTGGACACGGCCCGAGCCGGTGAACGTGAGGCCGCGCTCGGTCAGCTCGCAGCTGCCGCCCATCGCGGTGAAGATCTCGCGCAGCGCGTCACCCGGCTGCGTGGTGTGCTCGGGCCAGTCGGGGATGGTGACCCGGCCGCCGGTGACCAGCGCGGCGGCGAGGAACGGCTGCGCGTTGGAGAGGTCGGGCTCGATGGTCAGGTCGCGGCCGAGCAGGGCGGAGTGGGAGACCCGCCAGACGTTCGGCTCGCCGCCCGTCTCCGGCTCGTCGACCTGGGCGCCGACGGCCCGCAGCATGTCGACGGTCATCCGGATGTGCGGCATGGAGGGGAGCCGGGCACCGGTGTGACGCACCTCCACCCCCTGGTTGAAGCGCGGCGCCGACAGCAGCAGCGCCGAGACGAACTGGGAGGACGAGGAGGCGTCGATCTCCACCGTCCCGCCGTCCAGCGCGCCGCCGCCGTGCACGGTCATCGGCAGCGAGCCGCGCCCGTCGTCGTCGATCCGGGCACCGAGCACGCGCAACGCGTCGATCACACCGTTCAGCGGGCGCTCGTAGGAGCGGGGGTCGCCGTCGAAGCGGACCGGGCCGTCGGCCAGGGCCGCGACCGGCGGCAGGAAGCGCATGACCGTGCCGGCGTTGCCGACGTCGACCGTGGCGGGGCCGTGCAGCCCGGCCGGGATGACCCGCCACGCCTCGCCGGAGGTGTCCGGGGTGCCCGTGGCGGGGCCGTGCAGCCCGGCCGGGATGACCCGCCACGCCTCGCCGGAGGTGTCCGGGGTGCCCGTGGCGGAGGAGCTCGACGAGACCGTCTCCTCGATGCCGACGCCCATGGCGCGCAGCGCCTCGGCCATCAGCAGGGTGTCGCGGGAACGCAGCGGGCGGCGCAGCCAGCCCGGCTCGGCGGCGAGAGAGGCCAGGACGAGGGCGCGATTGGTGACCGATTTCGAACCGGGCACGGTGACGGTCGCGTCGACGGCTCCACTCGCATGCGGGGCGGGCCAGAGGGCGGGGTGCACGGGGGTTTCGGTCATGAACCTCACTTTAGTGGTTCACCGCAAACCGGAATCTCGATCAAACGGTCCGAAACCGGCGCGCAATCAAACCGTGGTGGACGCCGACCGGGCGCCAACCGGGCACGATCGCATCGTGCCGGGTGCCGCCGGGTGCCGCCGGGCGTCAACCGGGCGCCGACGCACACCGCGCCGGGCATCACCCCTTCGTGCGGATGCCGCCGGGCGCCGGGTGCCGCCGCGCACCGGCTCACAGTCCGAGCAGCCAACGGCCCCCGCCGATCAGCGAGCAGAGCGACACCGCGTGGAACAGGAACAGCCAGAGCGCGGCCGGCACGTCCGTCAGCCGCGACAGCTGGTCCGCGTCCGAGTCGGGCGCACCGCCGTACCGCCGCTTCGCCTGGAGCTCGAAGGCCGGGCGCACCCCGCCGAGCAGCAGGAACCAGACCGCGCCGTACGCGAACAGAGACTGCACGGCGGGCGGGGCCAGCCAGGAGATCAGCAGGAACGCCGCCCCCGTGGAGATCACGGCCAGCGCCCCGTACACATTGCGGATCATCACCAGCATCGCCGCGAGGAGCGCGGTGGTCAGCCACAGCAGCAGCGTGATCCGGCCGTCGGTCAGCAGCCAGGCCCCGCCGAGGCCCAGCAGCGGCGGGGCGGTGTAGCCGGCCGCGGCGGTCAGGATCATCCCCATGCCGGTCGGCTTGCCGCGGCTGACCGTCAGTCCGCTGGTGTCCGAGTGCAGCCGTATCCCGGACAGCTGCCGTCCGGTGAGCAGCGCCACCAGCCCGTGCCCGCCCTCGTGCGCGATCGTGATCGCGTTGCGGCTCAGCCGCCAGAGCGGATTCGGTACGACGGCGATCAGCGCGAGCGTCCCGGTCACCACCACGAGCCACTGTTCGGGCACGGGCTGGGTCCCGAGGAGGCGGTCCCACAGGTTTCCCGGATCGATGCTGTCCATGGCGGGGGCGGCTCCTCCTGGTAGCGGCTTGCGGTATCGGCGTCCTGTCGCCGGGACGGTCGTGGCAGTCTGGCACTCATGTGCGGACGGTATGCGGCGAGCCGACGGCCCGAGGATCTGGCCGGACTCTTCCACGTCGAGAAGTGGGAACCGGAGGAGACCCTGGTGCCCGACTGGAACGTGGCGCCGACCAAGGAGGTCCACGTCATATTGGAGCGTCCTGTCAAAGACGCCGCCGACCGGCGTCCGGTTCGCCAGTTGCGGGCTTTGAAGTGGGGACTCGTGCCGTCGTGGGCGAAGTCCCCCGAGGGGGCGGCGCGCATGATCAACGCCCGGGCGGAGACCGTCCACGAGAAGCCGTCCTTCCGCCGCCCCTTCGTCTCCCGGCGCTGCATCCTGCCCGCCGACGGCTATTACGAATGGGTCACCGGCTCGGAGGAACGGCAGCTGGAGGAGAAGGGGAGGAAGAAGCGGCCGCGCAAGCAGCCCTACTTCGTGACGCCTGCCGACGGATCGGTCTTCGCGATGGCCGGACTGTACGAGTTCTGGCGCGACCGGACCCTGCCGGACGATCACCCGATGGCCTGGTGGGCGACCTGCACGGTGATCACGACCGAGGCGGAGACCACACCGCTCGCCGTCGCCCCCGCCGAGGGCCCGGCCACGCTCGCCGAGATCCACCCCCGGATGCCGCTGATGCTGACGCCGGACCGGTGGGACGCCTGGCTCGACCCGTCGCGCACGGACGTCGAGGAACTGCGGGCGCTGTTGGCGCCGCCGCCGGGCGGGCTGATGCGCGCCTATCCGGTGGCCACGGCTGTCAGTAACGTGCGCAACAACGGTCCCGAGCTGCTGGCGGAGCTGGCCGGTCCGGAGCTGGGCACGCTTTTCTGAGGTCCCCCTTCCGGGGCGTTCCTCGGCGGGGCCGCGTTCCGCGGCGCTCATGACGGTCCGCCTTGGGGTGTGTTCGTTCCTGGTGCCGCGACCGGCCCGCACCGGCGCGCGACCAGGTCCGTGCGGGCCGGGGGAGCGGCACCCCGTCCGGACGGGGCAGGATGGGAACCGTGAGTGCCACGGAGACGGAACGCAGGGTCGAGACGGTCGACACGGACGCCGGGCCGGCCCGGATCACCTGGCTGCCCGCGCGCGAGCCCCGGCTGGTGCTCGCCGTCGGCCACGGGGCGGGCGGCGGTATCGAGAGCCGTGACCTGCGGGCCCTGGGCGCCGCGCTCCCCGCGCACGGGGTGAGCGTCGCGCTCGTGGAACAGCCCTGGCGGGTCGCCGGGAAGAAGGTCGCGCCCGCCCCCGGGACCCTGGACGCCGGATGGCGGGGCGTGTGGCCGGCGCTCACCGCGCCCGGCCTGCCCGTCGTCGCGGGCGGCCGCAGCGCCGGGGCCCGGGTCGCCTGCCGGACGGCGACGGAACTCGGCGCCCGCGCGGTCCTCGCGCTCGCCTTCCCGCTGCACCCTCCGGGGAAGCCGGAGAAGTCCCGCGCGGACGAACTTCTCGGGGCCGGTGTGCCCACGCTCGTCGTGCAGGGCGGCAACGATCCGTTCGGTCGGCCCGGCGAGTTCCCGCCGGGGGAGTACGGAATCACCGAGGTGCCTTACGGCGACCACGGGTTCGCCGTGCCGAAGAAGTCCGGCCCGACCGAGGACCGGGCGATGGGCATCCTGACCGACGCCGTGACCGCCTGGCTGACCGGCCTCGTATGACATTCGTCCCAATCCGGACTTCCCGAGGTGAGGGGGCCGGCTCCGCGCGGGCATTCGGCCCGACCCCGTGAGAACCCGGGAATGTTGAGCCAGGGGCGGCTGTTGTGGGTGACATCGGTACATCAACGTCGTTTGTGGAGAGGGAGTCCGTCGCATGGGTTCGACCATCTGCCCACGTCGCTCGAACGCCGCCGACCTGGAGTGGACGGTTCTGTACGCGGCGAGGACCGCTTCGGAACGCGCGCTGAGCGGCTCGGAACGACAGCCCGTCCCGGGGCAGGGTCGACTATTCTCCGATTCGAGCGGATCCGGTTTCGGCTCCGCCCCAGCGTTGGAGGAGGTGGGTCCGGTCACTGGGACCGACACAGGTACCGACGACGGCCGCGCGCCGGAGACGGCCGCCGAGCGCAACGCGCGCTTCGAGCGGGACGCTCTCGGTTACCTCGACCAGATGTACTCGGCCGCGCTGCGCATGACGCGCAACCCCGCGGACGCCGAGGACCTGGTCCAGGAGACGTACGCCAAGGCGTACGGATCCTTCCACCAGTTCCGTGAGGGCACCAACCTCAAGGCATGGATGTACCGCATCCTCACCAACACGTTCATCAACTCGTACCGCAAGAAGCAGCGCGAACCCCAGCGCAGCGCCGCCGAGGAGATCGAGGACTGGCAGCTGGCGCGCGCCGAGTCGCACATGTCGACGGGGCTGCGCTCCGCGGAGTCGCAGGCGCTCGACCACCTGCCGGACTCCGACGTGAAGGCCGCTCTCCAGGCGATTCCCGAAGAGTTCCGCATAGCCGTGTATCTCGCCGATGTCGAGGGCTTTGCCTACAAGGAGATCGCGGACATCATGGGGACTCCCATCGGTACGGTGATGTCCCGACTGCACCGGGGCCGCCGCCAGTTGCGCGGCATGCTGGAGGACTACGCCCGTGAGCGCGGGCTCGTCCCGGCCGGTGCCGGAGGGTCGGACGATCGGAAAGGCTCGGGCTCATGAGCTGCGGAGAGCCGCATGAGACGGACTGCTCAGAGGTCCTCGATCACCTCTACGAGTTTCTCGATCACGAGATGCCCGACAGCGACTGCACCAAGTTCGAGGTGCACTTCGAGGAGTGCTCCCCGTGCCTGGAGAAGTACGGTCTGGAGCAGGCGGTGAAGAAGCTGGTGAAGCGCTGCTGCGGCCAGGACGACGTACCGAGCGACCTGCGCTCCAAGGTGATGGGCCGGATCGAGCTGATCCGCTCCGGCCAGGTGGTCCCGGAGCAGGACGTGACGTCCCCGGGGAGCGACCGGCCGACCGCCGCCAAGGAGTGACGTCCGGCCGCGCCTGAGGCCCGAACGACCGTCGGTCCGAACAGCATCACCCGAATGTGCTAATCGACATCATTACCGCCCTGCAGGACGCGCGACTCGCTAGCGTGACGCCTCCATCGATGGAGCTGAGGGGCGGCGGGGCGGGTGGAAGCCACACGCGGGACGGCACGCGCCTACATCGGGACGGTCGCGGCCGTCGCCCTGACGTGCGGGCTTCCCGCGTTGCGGCCGGGGGCCGAGACACCGTGGGTCACCCTCGGACTGCTCACCGGCCTCTACCTCGTCTGTGAACTGCCCGGGCGCTGGCCGTTCCTGGGCTCCGTGCCGATCAGTGCCGGATCGTTCTTCCCGCTGCTGCTGGCCGGAGCGTTTCTGCTGCCCCCCGCCGCGGCGGCCCTGGTCGCCGTCCCCGGCTCGCTGGCCGGCCGGGTGGAGGATCCACCCGCCACGGCCCGGCGCGTCTGGCGGGCCGCGCAGCTCGCCCTCACGGTCTGGGTGGCCTCGACCGTCCACGTCCTGCTCGGCGGCCGGGCCGCGCTCGGCGGCACCGCGGCCGACGGCGGCCGGCTCCCCGACTTCCCGTACGCACTGGTGCCGGCCTGCGCCGCCGCCCTGGTCTTCAGCCTCGTGCTGACCGCGCTGGACGGTTCGATCCTGGCCGTGGCCGAACGGGTGCCGGTCCGGCGCGCCTGGAGCGGGCTGCCGTTCCGTGCGCTGGGGCCGCACCTGGTGCACGGGCTCGCCGGGCTGATGATGGCGGTGCTGTGGCGCGGCCCGTACGGACCGCCCTCCGCCCTCATCGTGCTGCTGCCGATGTACATCTCGTGCTGGGTCTTCGCCCAGTCCCACCGTGAGCACGCCGCCCACCGCGCCACCATCCGGGCACTGGTGCAGGCCGTCGACATCAAGGACACCTACACCCGGGGCCACAGCGAACGGGTGGGCCACGCTTCCGTCCTCATCGCCCGTGAACTGGGCATGGACCGGGGCCGTCTGGAGGTCCTGCGGTTCGCCGGCATCCTGCACGACGTCGGCAAGCTCGGTGTGCCGACCCGGGTGCTCCGCAAGGACGGACCGCTCACCCCGCAGGAGCGGCGGGTGATCGAACTGCATCCGGAGTACGGGCACGAGATCGTCCGGGGCATCGGCTTCCTCGGCGAGGCGCGGGCCGCGATCCTGCACCACCACGAACGGCTGGACGGCAGCGGATATCCGTACGGTCTCAGCGGGCGACAGATCCCCGAGTTCGCCCGGGTCGTGGCGGTGGCCGACGCCTTCGACGCGATGACGTCGACCCGGTCCTACCGGCGCGGGCGGCCGGTGCACGCGGCGCTCGCGGAACTGAAGCGGTGCGCGGGCACGCAGTTCGACCCGCGGATGGTGCGGGCGCTGGCGCGCGCCCTGGACCGGCACGGCTGGCAGGGGACCCCGGCGGTGACGGCGGACGAGACCGTTCCGCGGCCCCGGAACGCCAGGGCGGAGGCCCCCGGCACGGGCGACGCCGGAACGCCGCTCCCGCCCTCCCCGAGGGACGGAACGGACACGCGATACGGGCCGGACGGGCCGCGTGCGCCGGAACGCCCCGCTGCGCCCCACGGGGAGGCACCCGCCGTCCCCGGTCCGCCACGGACCGCGGACCGTACGCGGTGATCCGCGCCCGCGGGACCAGCGCCCGGCCCGGCGCGGTGCCGCCCGCCGTGCTCGTCGTCCGCGCCGCCGCCGGGCTCCTGGCCCTCGGCGGGCTCGGCCACACGCTCTGGGCCGGAGTCCACGCCCCCGGCACCGCCCTCGCCTTCGGGCTGCTGATCGCCGTCGGCGAGCTGGCGCGCTGGGGCGCGCTGCCCGGCGAGCGCGAGCCCGCACCGCTCGGGGCCGCGGGCGCGCTGGCGTACGCCCTCCTCGGCCGGGTCGGCGGCGAACCGGCCGGGCACGACGTCCTCCAGGTGGTCGCCGTGCTCCTCGCGGCGCAGCTCGTCGCCTGCGTGCCGCATCTGGCGCGCGGCAGCGCGCCGACGCCCGACCGGGTCGCCCGCCGCGTCCTGACCGTCGCCTTCGCCGCCGTGTGCTTCCAGCCGCTGTACAGCTCGGCGCGCACCGCGGGCCGGTTCGGTGAGGGGCCGTACCACGTGCTCCTCCCGCTGCTGCTCCTCGTCCTGACCGGGCTGTGCGACGCCGTGCTCGCCGCCCTGCTGGCGCGCTCGCGGTCCGTCCCGTACGGCCGCCGGGGCGCGGTCGGCACCCCCGCCCCGTACGGGCCGCTGCTCCGCGACGAGCTGCGGGGGCTCGTCGGCATCGGCTCGGCGGTCTGCGCGACCGGTGCCGTGATGGCCCTCGGGGTCGCGGTCGCCGGGCTGTGGGCGCTGCCCGTGCTGTGCGTGCCGCTGCTGCTGACCCAGGTCGCGTTCCGCAGGTTCGTCGCGGTGCGCACCACCTACCGGCAGACGATCACCTCGCTCTCCCGCTCCACCGAGATCGCCGGACACACCCGGCCGGGGCACGCCCGCAGGGTCGCTGAGCTCTCCGTCGCCGTCGGCCGCGAGCTGGGCCTGTCCGGGAACCGGCTGCTGGTGCTGGAGTACGCGGCCCTGATGCACGACATCGGCCAGCTCTCGCTCGTCGATCCAGTCCCGGACGGGGCCACCGCCACCCTGCCCGCCGCCGAGCAGCGCCGCATCGCGCTGCTCGGCGGGGCGGTCGTCCGGCAGACCGGGGTGGACGGAGAGGTGGCGGTCGTGGTGGAACGGCAGGCCGACCCGTACTGCGAGCAGCCGTTGTCCGCCAGGATCGTCCGGGCGGTCAACGCATACGACGACCTGTCCGGGGAAGGGCTCATCGGGCCGCTCGGCGCGCTGGAACAACTCAGGCTCGGTACCGGGCACGACTACCAGCCCGAGGTCGTGGAATCGCTGGCCCGTGTTCTGGCCCGGGGCGGCCTGGTTCCCGTTCCGTCCGGGTAACCCATGGGTAATGAGCGGGCGTCCGGCCCGGCATGGTTGGATGCGAAGAGAGAGCGGAAGACGAGGGCGTGCTCTCAGTCGGGACGGGCGGGAATCGTGAGGATCTTCGGGAAGGTACGGCATCGGCCCTCCGCCTCTTGGCGGCAGGCCACGGACCGCGCGTTCACGCTGATCGGTGACGGCCGGTACGAGGACGCGGGCGCGCTGCTGACACGCGCGGCGGACCTGGAGCCCTGGCTCTCGGAGTCGTGGTTCAACCTGGCACTGCTGCACAAGTTCCGGCACGACTGGGAACAGGCGAGGGCCGCCGGCCTGAGGGCCGTCGCGCTGCTCGACAAGGACTCCGGCGCTCCCGACTGGTGGAACGTCGGGATCGCTGCCACCGCGCTGCAGGACTGGCCGCTGGCCCGCCGCGCCTGGCAGGCGTACGGCCTGAAGGTGCCGGGTGCCGGCCAGCACACGTCGGCGGCGGGCAGCGAGCCCGTCGGCATGGAGCTGGGCAGCGCCGCGGTACGGCTGTCGCCGGAGGGCGAGGCCGAGGTGGTGTGGGGGCGCAGGCTCGATCCGGCCAGGATGGAGGTGCTCTCCATCCCGCTGCCGTCGTCCGGCCGCCGCTGGGGCGAGGTCGTCCTCCACGACGGTGTGCCGAACGGGGAGCGGGTGACCGCTGCCGGGCCCGCGTACCCGGTCTTCGACGAGATCGAGCTGTGGGCGCCGTCGCCCGTTCCCACCTGGGTGGTGCTGCTGGAGGCGGCCACGGAGGCGGACAGGGACGCGCTGGAGCGGCTGGCGTCCGACGCCGGGTTCGCCGCGGAGGACTGGTCGTCGTCCGTGCGCCTGCTGTGCCGGGCCTGTTCGGAGAGCCGGATGGAGAGCGACGAGGGCGACGGCGAGCACTTGGACCCGCACGACCACAGCGAGCCGGGGCATCCGGGGCCGCTGGGGCACCGCACGGCCGGTGAGCTGTGGGTGCCGGAGCGGGAGTGCGGGATAGCGGCCCCGGCCGGGCTGGTGCGCGGGCTGCTGGACGGCTGGGTCGCGGACAGCCCGGACAGCCGCGAGTGGCGGGATCTCGAAGAAGTCTGCTGACCGGTGCCCGTAGGCTGTACGGGCACCGTCGCGGTGCCCGGGTGCTCGGGGCCCGGACGCCACGGATGGTTTCGGATGCCCGGGTTTCAGGTTTTTGAGGAAGGCGTACGGCGGACATGGCGCAGCAGGAGACGGACGAGCGGATCAACGTGGAAGACGAGGAATTCGTCGTCGACACCGAGCACTGCGAGGAGCGTGAGACGGCGCATCGCGAGCGCGGCACCTCCCGTCCGATCACGGTCGTGGGCAACCCGGTGCTGCACAAGGAGTGCAAGGACGTCACCGAGTTCGACGACGACCTGGCCCGGCTGATCGACGACATGTTCGCCAGTCAGCGGACCGCGGAGGGCGTGGGCCTGGCCGCCAACCAGATCGGCGTCGACCTGAAGGTCTTCGTCTACGACTGCCCCGACGACGAGGGCGTGCGGCACGTGGGCGCCGTCTGCAACCCGGTGCTGGAGGAGCTGGCTCCCGAGGACCGGGTGCTGGACGACTCCAACGAGGGCTGCCTCTCCGTCCCCACGGCGTACGCCCCGCTGGCCCGCCCGGACTACGCGGTGGTCCGGGGACAGGACGCCAAGGGCAACCCGATCAAGGTGCGGGGCACCGGCTACTTCGCCCGTTGCCTGCAGCACGAGACGGACCACCTGTACGGGTACCTGTACATCGACCGGCTGTCCAAGCGCGACCGCAAGGACGCGCTGCGGCAGATGGCGGAGGGCACGCCGCGCTACGAGACCGTGCCGAACGGCTGAGAGCGCTGATCGCGGTCCACCGGTGGGCCCGGTTCCTCCCGCTCACGGAGGAACCGGGCTCACCGCTTTCCGCGCTTACGGAGTCGTCAACTTCCTGTCTCTCAAGGGCGGTTGACGCGCGTCGACTCCTCCGACAGGCTCTCTGACCACATCCTCATCATGCCTTCGCAGCGACAGGGAGCCCTTCATGCTCGGACGCACCGCACGACTCCTGCTCGGCTTTGTCATGACCATGGCTTTCGCGTGGGGTGGGGCCGTGGTCACCGCGGGCACCGCGCAGGCGGACGGCTGCTACACCTGGACCCGCACGCTGTCCCCGGGCGCCACCGGCAACGACGTCGTCCAGCTCCAGATCCGGGTGGCCGGCTACCCCGGGTACAACTCCGTACTCGCCATCGACGGCTCCTACGGACCGGCGACCACCGCCGCCGTCAAGCGCTTCCAGGCCGCCTACGGCCTGGCGGCCGACGGCATCGCGGGCCCGGCCACCCAGGCCAAGATCTACGAGCTCCAGGACAACGACTGCACCCCGGCCCACTTCACGTACGCCGAGCTCAACCAGTGCAACAGCACCTGGGCGGGCGGTGCCGTGGCGGCGGGCACGGCGAGGGCGAGCGCCCTGAGCACCATGTGGAAGCTGGAGGCGCTGCGGCACGCGCTCGGTGACCAGTCGATCCGGGTCACCAGCGGCTTCCGGTCCCAGACCTGCAACAGCGCGGTCGGCGGTGCGGCCAACAGCCGTCACATGTACGGGGACGCGGCAGATCTCGGCGCGGGGCCGCACTCCCTGTGCACCCTCGCCAAGCAGGCCCGCAACCACGGCTTCAACGGGATCCTCGGCCCGGGCTACCCGGGCCACGGCGACCACATCCACGTCAACCAGGGCCCCAGCCACTACTGGTCGGCCCCGAACTGCGGCGTCTGACACCCGGCCCCGGCCCGGGCGCCCGCCGGGGCGTCCGGGCCGGAGCGCGATCGACGGCCGTCCCGGGTCAGGCGGCCGAACCGCGGAAGGTGCGGCGATAGGCGTGCGGGGTGGTGCCCAGCGACCGGACGAACTGATGGCGCAGCGCCGCCGCCGTCCCGAACCCGGTGCGCCCGGCGATCGTGTCCACGGTCTCGTCGGACGTCTCCAGCAGGTGCTGCGCCAGCAGCACCCGCTGGCGCAGCAGCCAACGGTACGGCGTCGTGCCGGTCTCCTGCTGGAAGCGGCGGGCGAAGGTGCGCGGTGACATGTGCGCCTGCGCCGCCAGCTGGTCGACCGTCATCTCCTGGGCGAGGTGGCGCTCCATCCACACCAGCGTCTCCCCGACCGTGTCGCAGCGGGTGCGCGGCAACGGCCGCTCTATGTACTGCGCCTGGCCCCCGTCCCGGTGGGGCGGCACCACCATGCGGCGGGCGATCGCGTTGGCGGTGTCGGAGCCGTACGCCTCCCGGACCAGGTGCAGGCAGGCGTCGATCCCGGCCGCCGTGCCCGCCGAGGTGACGACCGGGCCGTCGTCCACGTACAGCACGTCGGGTTCGACGACGGCGCGTGGAAAGCGCCGGGCCAGCTGGTCGGTGTGGCGCCAGTGAGTGGTGCAGCGGCGCCCGTCCAGCAGCCCGGCCGCACCGAGGACGAACGCGCCGGAGCAGACGCTCAGCACCCGCGCGCCCCGGCCCACGGCCCGGCGCAGGGCGTCGAGGACCTCCTCGGGGTAGTCCCGGCCGCCGGAGTCGCCGGAGGCCGGTACGGCGATGAGATCCGCCTCCTCCAGTCGGTCGAGGCCGTACGGGGTGCCGATCGTGAACCCGGCGTGCGTCCGCAGCGCCGGGCCCTCGGCGGACACCACGGCGAAATCGTGGACCGGAAGGCCCTCGGCACTGCGGTCGAGGCCGAAGACCTCGCACAGCACCCCCAGTTCGAAGGGGTGGACCTCGTCGAGCAGCAGAGCGGCGACGTTGTTCAGCATCCCACCAGTGTGGCAGCAAATCGATGGTGCATGGCAGTCCTGCCACTGCCGGGGAGCGGGCGCGCGGACGAGAGTGGAGCCATGAACACACTCCTGGACATCCTTGGCATTTCCGCTCTCATCGTTCTCTTCCTGCTGCCCACCCTGGCCGGACTCGCCCGGGAACGCCGCATCGACCGCGAGCTGCGGGAGGCGGAACGGGAACGCGCGGAGGCGCCGCCGGGAACGGCGGACGCCGCGCGGCCCGTCACGGCCGCGCGGCGTCCCCATCTCAGAAGCTGGGCCCGGGTCTAGGGCGTCAGAAGTCCTCGTCGAGGTCGACCGTGCCTTCCACGGCCACCTGGTACGCGGACGGCCGGCGCTCGAAGAAGTTGGTCAGTTCCTGCACGCCCTGGAGCTCCATGAACGAGAAGGGGTTCTCGGAGCCGTAGACCGTCGGGAAGCCGAGGCGCGCCAGCCGCTGGTCGGCCACACACTCCAGGTACTGCCGCATCGAGTCGGTGTTCATGCCGGGCAGGCCGTCGCCGCACAGATCGCGGGCGAACTGGAGCTCGGCCGTCACGGCCTCCTCCAGCATGTCGGTGACCTGCTGCTGGAGTTGGTCGTCGAAGAGGTCGGGCTCCTCCTTGCGGACGGTGTCCACGACGTCGAAGGCGAAGCTCATGTGCATGGTCTCGTCGCGGAAGACCCAGTTGGTGCCGGTGGCCAGGCCGTGGAGCAGGCCGCGGGAGCGGAACCAGTACACGTACGCGAAGGCACCGTAGAAGAAGAGCCCTTCGATGCATGCGGCGAAGCAGATCAGGTTGAGCAGGAAGCGGCGGCGGTCGGCCTTCGACTCCAGCCGGTCGATCTTCTCCACCCCTCCTTGCCCGTCCAGGGCGGCCATCCACTTGAAGCAGAATTCGGCCTTCTCACGGATGGACGGGATGTTCTCGACCGCCGCGAACGCCGCCGCCCGGTCGTCCGGGTCGGGCAGGTAGGTGTCCAGCAGCGTCAGATAGAACTGGACGTGCACGGCCTCTTCGAACAGCTGACGGCTCAGGTACAGCCGCGCCTCGGGGGAGTTGATGTGCTTGTACAGCGTGAGGACGAGGTTGTTCGCGACGATCGAGTCGCCCGTCGCGAAGAACGCGACCAGCCGGCCGATCATGTGCTGCTCGCCCGGCGAGAGCTTGGCGAGGTCCGCGACATCCGAGTGGAGGTCGACCTCCTCGACGGTCCAGGTGTTCTTGATCGCGTCCCGGTAGCGCTCGTAGAAGTCCGGGTAGCGCATGGGGCGCAGGGTCAGTTCGAAGCCCGGGTCGAGCAGGTTCTTCTCGGGGTCGGTGTCGGTCATTACTGGCAGGCCTCGCAGGACTCGGGGTTTTCCAGGGAGCAGGCGATCGCGTCCGCGTCGGGGACCGGAGCCTGCTGGGCGGGGACGGGAGCGGTCGCCGCGGTACGGCCGGAGGCGGCGCGGGCGATCCGGGTGGCGGGGCGCGAACGCAGGTAGTACGTCGTCTTCAGCCCCCTCTTCCAGGCGTACGCGTACATCGAGGAGAGCTTGCCGATGGTCGGCGTCTCCATGAAGAGGTTCAGCGACTGGCTCTGGTCGAGGAACGGGGTACGGGCCGCGGCCATGTCGATCAGGCCGCGCTGCGGGATCTCCCACGCGGTGCGGTAGAGCGTCCGCACGTCTTCGGGGATCCAGGCGAAGCCCTGTACCGAGCCGTTCGCCTCGCGCAGCGCCTCGCGGGTCCGCGCGTCCCACACGCCCAGCCGCTTCAGGTCGTCCACCAGGTACGCGTTGACCTGGAGGAACTCGCCGCTGAGCGTCTCGCGCTTGAAGAGGTTGGAGACCTGCGGCTCGATGCACTCGTACACGCCCGCGATCGAGGCGATCGTCGCCGTCGGCGCGATGGCGAGCAGCAGCGAGTTGCGCATGCCGGTCCTCGCGACCCGGGCGCGCAGCGCCTCCCAGCGCTCCGGCCAGTTCGGCTCGGTGGCGTAGTGGTCGGGGTGCAGCACGCCGCGCGCGGCCCGCGTCTGCTCCCAGGCGGGCAGCGGACCCGACCGTTCCGCGAGGTCGCAGGACGCCTCGTACGCGGCCAGCATGATCCGCTCGGAGATCCGCGTGGACAGCGCACGGGCCTCGGCGGAGTCGAACGGCAGCCGCAGCCGGAAGAAGACGTCCTGGAGGCCCATGGCGCCCAGGCCCACCGGGCGCCACTTGGCGTTGGAGCGGGCGGCCTGCTCGGTCGGGTAGAAGTTGATGTCGACGACCCGGTCGAGGAAGGTCACGGCGGTGCGGACGGTGGCGTCCAGCCGCTCCCAGTCGATGTCCCCGCCCGTGACGAACGCGCCGAGGTTGACCGAGCCCAGGTTGCAGACGGCCGTCTCGCCGTCGTCGGTGACCTCCAGGATCTCGGTGCACAGGTTCGACGAGTGGACGACACGACCCGGCTCGGCGGTCTGGTTCGCGGTCCGGTTGGCGGCGTCCTTGAACGTCATCCAGCCCTGGCCGGTCTGCGCGAGGGTGCGCATCATCCGTCCGTACAGCTCCCGGGCCGGCAGCGTCTTGCGGGCCAGCCCCTTCGCCTCGGCGGCCCGGTACGCGGCGTCGAACTCCTCGCCCCACAGGTCGACCAGCCCGGGCACGTCGGACGGGGAGAACAGCGACCACTCGCCGTCCGCGTCGACCCGGCGCATGAACTCGTCGGGGATCCAGTGCGCGAGGTTCAGGTTGTGCGTACGGCGGGCGTCCTCACCGGTGTTGTCGCGCAGCTCCAGGAACTCCTCGATGTCCGCGTGCCAGGTCTCCAGGTAGACGGCGGCCGCGCCCTTGCGACGGCCGCCCTGGTTGACCGCCGCCACGGAGGCGTCGAGCGTCTTCAGGAACGGCACGATCCCGTTCGAGTGCCCGTTGGTGCCCCGGATCAGCGAACCGCGGGCCCGGATGCGGGAGTACGGCAGACCGATGCCGCCCGCGTGCTTGGAGAGGCGCGCCACCTGGTGGTAGCGGTCGTAGATCGAGTCGAGCTCGTCGAGCGGGGAGTCCAGCAGATAGCAGGACGACATCTGCGGGTGCCGGGTACCGGAGTTGAACAGCGTGGGGGAGGAGGGGAGGTAGTCGAGCCGGCTCATCAGCCCGTACAGCGCCGCGACCTCGTCCACGGCACGCGGGGAGTCGTCCTCGGCGAGCCCGGACGCCACCCGAAGCATGAAGTGCTGCGGGGTCTCGACGACCTGACGGGTGTGCGGGTGGCGCAGCAGATAGCGGCTGTGCAGGGTGCGCAGCCCGAAGTAGCCGAACCGGTCGTCGGCGCCGTCGGCGAGGGAGCGTTCGACCAGGGCGTCCAGGGTGGCGGCGTGTGCCCGGACGAACGCGGCGGTGCGGTCCGCGATCAGGCCCTCGCGATGGCCGACGGCGACGGACGCGGAGAAGGAGACCGCGCCCTGTCCCGCAGCCTCGTCCGCGATGGCACGGGTCAGCAGCCGGGCGGCGAGCCGGGAGTAGGCGGGGTCCTCGGAGATCAGCCCCGCGGCGGCCTCGGTCGCCAGCGCCCGCAGTTCGGCCTCGTCCGCCCGGGCGCTGCGCCCGCGCAGCGCGGCGGCGGCCACCCGGCCGGGGTCGGTGTCGGGCAGGTCGACGGTGAGGGCGGTCAGGGTCCGCAGCAGCGCGGTCCCGGGTCCGTCGTGTGCGGTACCGGGCCCGTCGTGTGCGGTTCCCCCGGACTCGGCCGCCTCGGACACGGTCGCTTCGGACACGGCGACTGAGGCCGGATCGGCTGGCGCGATGGTCACGCGGTGCTCTCCCTCGCTCGGCTCGGGGCCGGCGGGGAGCGGGGGCGGCCGGACAGCGCCGGGCCCGGGGCGGGGCAGCGCTGTGTACGGCGTCCACCGGCCCATCCGCGAGGCCCGGACGTCTGGCATCCGGATCGGTCGAACCGGATGCGCTGTCGACAGGTCCTCGGACTCGCTCGGGACTGCGCAAAAGCGCACCGAACACACCGTTGCGGGACAGTTCCGGATTCGCACCGGATTCCCCTGCGACGACAGCGAGCATGAGCATACATGTGGGGGCCGCTCGATGCGGCAGCCCCCAGATGTTGTGTCGGCTGATGCGGGCCGGAACCGTGGAACGCGTTCTGCGGGCCTTTCGGGAGACGGCGGACGGCCCGTCGCGGCCCCTCGGGAAAGGGGCCGCGACGGGCCGTCCTGGGGCCCTGCGGGCGGTCGTCGGAGCGACGCGGGCCCGGCCGGGCGGGCCGACCGTTCCCGAGCGCCGGAGTGCCCGGGAACGGGCCGGTGGCCGACCCGTTCCGGACGCGCGGCGAGCGGTCGGTGACCCGCGCGTCCGGGGAACGCCGGGGGCCGGCGACCGCCCGTTCCGGGCACGCGCAAACAGTCGGCGACCGCTCGTTCCGGACGCGTGGCGAGTGGTCGGTGACCGCCCGCTCCGAGCCGTGGAAGGGGTCGTCCTCAGCGGCCGCCGCCCGGCGCCGCCGCCGCGCTCGGGGGCTCGGGCACGGCCGGCGGCAGCTCCACCCGGACACCCGGATCGCCCGCGTCCGCCGTGTAGTCGGCCGGGGAGGTCTCGTCGATGCCGGCGGGCGCCTTCACCGCGTTCAGGACGAACGTCAGCACCACCGTCACCGCCCCGTTCAGCACGAACGCCGTCAGGCCGATGTAACCGATCTCACCGATGCCGGGGATCTCCGCGGACGATCCGCCGAAGTGCGCCTGGGTCGGACTGGCGACCCCGTAGGCGGCGACCGTCCCGTACACCATGCCGACCGCCCAGCCCGCGAGCAGTGCCCAGCGGTGGAACCAGCGGGTGAACAGGCCGCCGACCAGGGCCGGCATGGTCTGGAGGATCCAGATCCCGCCCAGCAGCTGGAAGTTGATCGCGACCGTCTTGTCCATGGTGAGGACGAAGGCCAGTGCCCCGACCTTCACCAGCAGCGACACCCGCTTGGAGACCTTGGTCTCCTCCTTCGGGGTCGCGTCCGGCTTCAGGAAGTCCTTGTAGATGTTGCGGGTGAAGAGGTTCGCCGCCGCGATCGACATGATCGCGGCGGGCACCAGCGCGCCGATGCCGATGGCGGCGAACGCGACGCCCGCGAACCAGTCGGGGAACATGTTCTCGAACAGCTGCGGAATGGCCAGCTGCCCGTTCTCCACCTTGATCCCGGCGGCGATGGCCATGAAGCCGAGGAGTGCCAGCAGACCCAGCATCAGCGAGTACAGCGGCAGGATCGTGGTGTTGCGCCGGATCACGTCACGGCTGCGGCTGGAGAGCGTCGCCGTGATCGAGTGCGGATACATGAAGAGCGCCAGCGCCGAGCCCAACGCCAGGGTGGCGTAAGCCCATTGGCTCGCCTCGCCGGGCGCCAGGGCGCCGGTCGGCTTCCCGCCGGGCGGGCCGGCGAACTTCTCCTGGGCGGCGGCGAAGATGTCGTGGAACCCGCCCAGCTTGATCGGGATGTAGACGATCGCCACCACGATGACCAGGTAGATCAGGCCGTCCTTGACGAACGCGATCAGCGCGGGGGCCCGCAGTCCCGACGAGTAGGTGTACGCGGCGAGCACCGCGAACGCGAGCAGCAGCGGCAGGTCCTTGACGAACCAGTGCGTGTTCTCGCCGCCGCCGACGCCCATCACGTCCAGCACCGCCTGGATGCCGACGAGTTGCAGCGCGATGTACGGCATCGTGGCGAGGATGCCGGTGACGGCGACCGCCAGCGACAGCCCCTTCGAGCCGAAGCGCCCGCGGACGAAGTCGGACGTCGTCACGTACCCGTGCCGGTGCGAGACCGACCACAGCCGGGGCAGGAAGGTGAAGATCAGCGGATACACCAGGATCGTGTACGGCACGGCGAAGAAGCCCGCCGCGCCCGCCGCGTAGATCGCCGCGGGAACGGCGACGAAGGTGTACGCGGTGTACAGGTCGCCGCCGAGCAGGAACCAGGTGACCCAGGTGCCGAACGACCGTCCGCCCAGGCCCCATTCGTCGAGGCTGGCCTCGTTCTCGGCCCTGCGCCAGCGCGCCGCCAGGAAGCCCATGACCGTGACGGCCGCGAAGAAGAAGACGAAGACGCCGAGCGCGACGCCGTTCACACCGTCCTTCACGCCTGCTCACCCCCCTTGCGGGCGCGCTGGTCGCGCTGCCACAGCTTGTGGGCGACGGCCGTGAGCGCGGTGGAGACCAGCACCCAGAGCATCTGGTACCAGTAGAAGAACGGAATACCGATGAAGGCGGGATCCACCTTCGCGTACGAACTCACCCAGAGCATCGCGACGAACGGCGCGACGAGACAGAGGGCGATGACCACCCGCACCGGCGTGATCGCGGGCGGCCTCCCGCCCGGGCTTGCGGACACGTCCTTCGGACTTGCAGTCATGTGGCGACTCCGTCCCCTCGCTGATCACCTGCTGTGACGCGCAGGAAATCTAGGGGAGGGATTCGGTCACCGTCACCCCCTGATCGCATTTCCGCCCGGAATCGGTTCCGCGGCTGGTGCGCATATTCGGAATATGGTCAGACGTACGGGAGTTGGTGGGCGCGAGACATGCGACCGCCCCCGTGGAGGCGCGTTCCACGGGGGCGGTCGGGAGGGCCGGGCGGGGACCGGCGGGACCGTGAGGACGGGCAGGACCGGGCGGGGCGCCCGCGCGGACGGGACGGCCCACCGGGCGAGCCGGTCGCGCGGTGGGTGGCCCGGCGGGCGTTCGCGCTCGGGACCGTTCAGTCCATCGGCCGCTTCAGGCGCGCCACGAACTTGTACCGGTCGCCCCGGTAGACCGACCGCACCCACTCCACGGGCTCGCCCCTCCCGTCCAGCGAGTGCCGGCACAGCATCAGCATCGGCAGACCCACGTCCGTGCCGAGCAGCCCCGCCTCGCGCGGGGTGGCGAGCGAGGTCTCGATCGTCTCCTCGGCCTCGGCCAGCCTGACGTCGTACACCTCGGACAGCGCGGTGTAGAGCGACGTGTACTTCACCAGCGAACGGCGCAGTGCCGGAAAGCGTTTGGCCGAAAGGTGGGTGGTCTCGATCGCCATCGGCTCCCCGCTGGCGAGCCGCAGCCGCTCGATCCGCAGCACCCGGCCGCCGGTCGTGATGTCGAGCAGCCCGGCGAGCGTGTCGTCGGCCGTGACGTAGCCGATGTCCAGTAGCTGGGACGTGGGTTCCAGTCCCTGGGCGCGCATGTCCTCGGTGTACGAGGTGAGTTGGAGGGCCTGGGAGACCTTCGGCTTGGCCACGAAGGTGCCCTTGCCCTGGATGCGCTCCAGCCGGCCCTCGACGACCAGTTCCTGGAGCGCCTGGCGCACGGTCGTGCGCGAGGTGTCGAACTCGGTGGCCAGGGTGCGCTCCGGCGGCACAGAGGTGCCCGGCGGCATGGTGTCCGTCATGTCGAGGAGATGCCGCTTCAGCCGGTAGTACTTCGGGACGCGCGCCGTTCGTGTGGCCGCGCCCGTCTCGTTCTCCGCACTGCCCCCGTCGGCGCCCATGGCCCGCCTTCCCGACTGCTGCGCTGCTGCCGTCACCGGTTCCTCCGTCTGTCGCGGCTCACATGGTGGCACGGTCCGGTCACGGCTCGTCGCCCTCTCTCGGATGTCGGTCCTGTAACGGACGCGAGTGCACCTCTTATACACCCTTGACACCCGTAAAGGTCTAGGCCAAGCTCCCGGTGCTGGTCTAAACCATTAAAGACCAGGTCCAGCCCCAGCAGTAATCGTCGAATGTCTTCGCGGTGGTGGGCGGGGTTGCGGTGTCCCTGAGGAGGGTTTGGCGTGAAGCGCAAGCTCATCGCGGCGATCGGCGTCGCGGGCATGGTGATCGGCCTCGCGGCGTGCGGGTCGGACGACGGTGACAAGGGCGGCAGGAAGGCCGGTGCGGACGGCTACAAGGGCGAGACGCTCACCGTCTGGACCATGTCCGGATCGAACCCGCCCGGTTGGACGAAGGCCGTCACCGAGGAGTTCGAGCAGAAGACCAAGGCCAAGCTGAAGATCGAGGTCCAGGAATGGAACGGTATTCAGCAGAGGGTCACGACGGCCCTCTCCGAGTCCAACCCGCCGGACGTCCTGGAGATCGGTAACACCCAGACCCCGGCCTATGCCAAGACCGGTGGCCTCGCCGAGCTCGGTGACCTCAAGAAGGAGATCGGCTCCGCCTGGGCCGACGGCGTCAACGCGCCCTCCGTCTACGAGGACAAGCAGTACGCCCTGCCATGGTACGTGGGCAACCGCGTCGTCATGTACAACAAGAAGGTCTTCAAGGAAGCCGGCATCACCGAGACGCCGAAGACCCGCGCCGACCTCTTCAAGGCGTTCGACGCCATCAAGGAGAAGGGCGACGCCGAGCCCGTCTACCTGCCCGGCCAGAACTGGTACTTCTTCGACGGCCTGCTCGTCGGCAAGGACGTCTCGCCGGTCAGGAAGGAAGGCGGCAAGTACGTCTCCAACCTGGCCGACCCGAAGGTCGCCGAGGCCATGGACGTCTACAAGCAGTACCAGTCCTACTCCAAGGCGCCCAAGGACAAGGACGAGGCCACCCCGCAGCAGGCCGAGGTCTTCGCCAAGGGCAAGACCGGTGCCGTCATCGCGATGGGCTACGAGGCCGGCACCGCCATCCAGGCCAACCCCGCCATCAAGGACGACATCGGCTTCTTCACCATCCCCGGTGAGACCGCGGACAAGCCCGAGGGCGTGTTCCTCGGCGGCTCCAACCTCGCCGTGGCCGCGGGCAGCAAGAAGCAGGAGCTGGCCAAGGAGTTCCTGAAGATCGCGCTCTCCGAGAAGAACGACGGCGCGCTCATCAAGGAGGTCGGCTGGTCTCCGAAGAACGACGCCATGCAGAAGTACACCGTGGGCCAGCCCGCGGCCGAGGCAGCCGGTCCGGCCGCCTCCAAGTCCGGTGGTACCACGCCGCTGATCCCGGAGTGGGCGCCGGTCGAGAACCCGCCGAACCCGATCAAGACCTACATGACGCTGGTCCTGCAGGGCAAGTCGCCGGCCGACGCCGCCAAGCAGGTCGAGGGCGAGTTCAACAAGCGCCTCGGCCAGCAGCAGTAATCGCAGTAACGCGTCCCGCGCCGGGGCTGCGGGTCACCACCCGCCGCCCCGGCCGTACGCGCCGTTCCGTGTAGGGCTTTGCTGGAAGAGATGGCGAGCATGGCAGTGCAAACCGATCCCTCGGACGTGGCCAGGACGGCCGCGGTCCGCGGTCAGGGCGGGACACCACCCGTCGGGCGGCGCGGGGACAGAAAGCGGAGAGCGGGGGCGGGCGCCGCGCCGTACCTGCTGATGGTTCCCGCGCTCGCGGTGACGGCGGTCTTCCTCGGGTATCCCCTGGTGAAGAACATCCTGCTGTCGTTCCAGAACCTCAACATGGGGCAGCTCATCCAGCATGTCACCGAGTGGAACGGCTTCAAGAACTACCAGGAGATCCTCACCGGTGAGGACTTCTGGCGAGTCACCCTCCGCACCATCGTCTTCACCGCCGTCAACGTCGGGCTGATCATGGTGCTCGGCACCCTCATCGGCCTGCTCCTCGCCCGCCTCGGCAAGAAGATGCGCTTCGCCCTGATGCTCGGGCTCATCCTCGCCTGGGCCATGCCGATCGTGGCCGCCTCGACGGTGTACCAGTGGCTGTTCGCCTCGCGCTTCGGGGTCGTCAACTACGTCCTGGACAAGCTCGGCCGGCACTCGATGGCCGACTTCAACTGGACCGGATCGCAGTTCTCCACGTTCTTCGTGGTCACCCTGATGATCGTCTGGCAGTCGATCCCGTTCGTCGCGATCAACCTCTTCGCGGCGACCACGACCATCCCCAAGGAACTGTACGAGGCGGCCTCGCTCGACGGCGCCGGCGCCTGGAAGAGCTTCACGTCCGTGACCATGCCCTTCCTGCGGCCCTTCCTCTACGCCACGACCTTCCTCGAAGTCATCTGGGTCTTCAAGGCGTTTCCGCAGATCTACATCATCAACCAGGGCGGACCCACCCGCCTCACCGAGACGCTGCCGATCTACGCGTTCGTCGAGGGTGTCGGCAACCAGCACTACGGCATGGGTGCCGCGATCTCCCTGCTCACCATCCTGATCATGCTGGGGCTGACCTCCTACTACCTCCGCATCGTTCTCAAGCAAGAGGAGGACGAGCTGTGAAGCGCTCGCTGTTCGGCCGCATCTGGCCCAACGCCCTCGCCGTCATCCTGTTCGCCGGGCTGGTCTTCCCCGTCTACTGGATGTTCACCACGGCCTTCAAGCCCACCGGCGACATCATCACCGAGACCCCGGTCTGGTTCCCCACCGAGATCACCTTCGAGCACTTCGAGAAGGCCGTCGGTGTGGAGCACTTCTGGACGCTGGTCCGGAACTCGCTGACCGTCACCCTGCTCGCGGTGATCTTCTCCCTGTTCCTCGCGCTCTTCGCCTCGTTCGCCGTGGCGCGCATGCGGTTCCGGGGACGCAAGGGCCTGATCGTGACGTTCATGGTGGCCCAGATGGCGCCCTGGGAGGTCATGGTCATCGCGATCTACATGCTGGTGCGCGACGCGGACATGCTCAACAGCCTGGTCCCGCTGACGCTCTTCTACATGATGATGGTGCTCCCCTTCACGCTCCTCACGCTGCGCGGCTACGTCGCCGCGGTGCCCAAGGAACTGGAGGAGTCCGCCATGGTCGACGGCTGCACCCGCCCGCAGGCGTTCGTCAAGGTGATCCTGCCGCTCCTCGCGCCCGGCCTGATGGCCACCTCGCTCTTCGGCTTCATCACCGCGTGGAACGAGTTCCCGCTGGTCCTGATCCTCAACAAGGACCCCGAGGCCAAGACGCTGCCGCTGTGGCTCTCGCAGTTCCAGAGCCAGTTCGGCAACGACTGGGGCGCCACCATGGCCGCGGCGTCGATCTTCGCCATCCCGATCCTCATCCTCTTCGTCTTCCTGCAGCGCAGGGCCGTCAGCGGCCTCACCGACGGCGCCGTGAAGGGATAACGCTGCCTCATGACCACCCTGACCTCTGCCACGGACACCCTCACCCGCGACGCCCTCGCCGTCCTCCAGCCCGGATTCACCGGCACCACCGCCCCGGACTGGGTGCTGCGCCGGGTCGGCGAAGGGCTCGCCTCCGTCGCGCTGTTCGGCCGCAACGTCCAGGCGCCCGAACAGGTCACCGCGCTCACCGCCCAGCTCAGGGCCGAGCGCGAGGACCTCCTCGTGGCGATCGACGAGGAGGGCGGCGACGTCACCCGGCTGGAGGTCCGCACCGGCTCCTCCTTCCCCGGCAACCTCGCGCTCGGGTACGTCGACGACGTGGACCTGACCCGCGCGGTCGCCCAGGAGCTGGGCCGCCGGCTCGCCGAGTGCGGCGTCGACCTCAACTGGGCCCCGTCCGCCGACATCAACTCCAACCCGGACAACCCGGTCATCGGCGTGCGCGCCTTCGGCGCCGACACACAGCTCGTCGCCCGGCACACCGCCGCGTACATCGAGGGCCTCCAGGCGTCCGGAGTCGCCGCCTGCACCAAGCACTTCCCCGGACACGGCGACACCGCCGTCGACTCGCACCACGCGATGCCCCGCATCGACGTCGACCTGGAGACCCTGCACGCCCGGGAGCTGGTGCCCTTCCGCGCCGCCATCGAGGCGGGCTCCAAGTGCGTGATGAGCGCGCACATCCTCCTCCCCGCGCTCGACGCGGACCGCCCCGGGACGGTCAGCCCGCGGATCCTCACCGGCCTGCTGCGCGAGGAACTGGGCTACGACGGCCTGATCGTCACCGACGCCGTCGAGATGCGGGCCATCGCCGGGACCTACGGCATCGAGCGCGGCTCCGTCCTCGCCATCGCCGCGGGCGCCGACGCGCTGTGCGTCGGCGGCGGCCTGGAGGACGACGGCACCGTGCTGCGGCTGCGCGACGCACTGGTCACGGCGGTGCGCAACGGCGAACTCCCCGAGGAGCGGCTCGCGGACGCGGCCGCGCGGGTCCGCGCCCTCGCGTCCTGGACGCGGGCGGCGAAGCGGGCCGGTCCGGAGCCGGGCGCGGCAGCGCGGGAGGGGACCGTGCCCGGCACCGCGGCCGGTTCCGGCATCGGCCTGGTCGCCGCCCGCCGCGCCGTGCGCGTGACCGGCTCCGCCGAGCCGCTGACCGCGCCCGCCTACGTCGCCTCGTTCACCTCCGCGTCGAACATCGCGGTCGGCGACGAGACCCCCTGGGGCGTGGTCGCCGAGCTGGACCGGCTGGTGCCGGGCACGCGGACGGGCACGTACGACGGTGAGACCGAGGAGCCCGCGGCCGCCGTGGTGCGAGCAGCGGGGGAGCGGCGCATCGTCGTGGTCGTCCGCGACGCCCACCGCCACGCCTGGATGGGCGAGGCCCTGGACGCCCTGCTCGCGCGGCGCCCGGACACGGTCGTGGTCGAGATGGGCGTCCCGCAGGCACCCGCCAGGGGAGCCCTGCACATCGCCACGCACGGCGCCGCCCGTGTCTGCGGGCAGGCGGCCGCGGAGATCATCGCGCGGGGCGGCGCGGAGGACTGAGAGCCGAAGCGTGGTGCGGGGGAGAGGGGGCCGGACCACGCCCCCGGTCCCGTACGACGTCCGCCCGCACGGGCTGTCCGTTCGCACGGGCCGTGCCGGTCCGGATGCCAGGAGGCCCGGGGCACCCGAGGTGGGTGCTCCGGGCCTCCTGGCGTGCCGGGCCGCGGGCGGTGTGTCTACAGCCCCTGCCAGGACGGCTTCGCCGCGTACGTGGCACGGAAGTAGTCCGCCAGCTTCAGCTTGGCGGCGGCGGCCTCGTCGACCACCACCGTCGCGTGCGGGTGCAGCTGCAGCGCCGAGGCCGGCACGATCGAGGCCAACGGCCCCTCCACCGTCTGCGCCACGGCGTCCGCCTTGCCCTCGCCGGTGGCGAGCAGGATCGGGTGGCGGGCCTCCAGGATGGTGCCGATGCCCTGGGTGATCACGTGGTGCGGCACCTGGGAGACGTCGTCGTCGAAGAAGCGCGCGTTGTCGATCCGGGTCTGCTCGGTGAGTGTCTTGATCCGGGTGCGGGACGCGAGCGAGGAGCACGGCTCGTTGAAGCCGATGTGGCCGTCGGTGCCGATGCCGAGGAGCTGGATATCGACCCCGCCGGCCTCGGCGAGCGCCTTGTCGTACGCCTCGCAGGCGGCCGGGACGTCCTCGGCGGAACCGTCGGGGCCCATGAAGGACTCCTCGGACAGGCCGAGCGGTTCGACGACCTCGCGCAGCACCACGGAACGGTAGGACTCCGGGTGGCCCGCGGGCAGTCCGACGTACTCGTCGAGCTGGCAGATGCGGGCGCGCGAGACGTCCACGGCACCGGAGCGGACCTTCTCCGCCAGCGCGCGGTAGATGGGCAGCGGGGTAGAGCCGGTGGCAACGCCGAGAAGGGCGTCGGGCTTGCGGCTCAGCAGGACGCCGATGGCCTCCGCGATGAGTTCGCCGCCTGCCTTGGCGTCCGGGACGATGACAACTTCCACGCTGGGCCTGCCGATCTGAAGAGTGGTATCAGGTGGTATAGACCAATCAAGTTCCCAATCTAGCAGAAACGGGCGACGCGGACACGGCGTGGACGAGGCGTGGACGGGGGCGGCCGTGCCCGTCCCGGCCGCGTCCGGCCCGGCGGGCCTGCGCGCCCCTGTGTCCGACTGATTCGGGAGGCGTCTCCTGTGCGCGGGAACGCTTCCCGGACAGGGGCCGTATCGGAACACCCCCGGGAGGGCCGGGAGGCGCTCGATGTGGCAGTCACGTCCTCGGTCGGGGAGAGCGGGCAACCGGGCCGGATCGTGGCCCGTGAGCTGGCCGAGCAGCCCGCGCCGCCGGCCCGGATCGCCGAGTCCCGCCGGCGTCGGCCCGGATCACCCGGACCCGCCGACACGTCGGGCCCGGGGGAGCGCGCGGGCCCCGGGGAGACGCGGGCCGCGTCGGCCCGGAAACACCCGCGGGCCGCGGCGCCAGGACGGGACCCTCGGCCCGTCCGGCACCGCAGCCCGGAATGTGACCGCCCACCGGACGGCCCGCTCGGCCGGCGGTGTGCGGTGCCGTCGGCCGGGAGAGGCGCCCGCGCGGTCAGGGCAGAGAGCGCGGATGCCTCGATCCGCCCTCCTGTGCGGGGAGAGCGGAAGCTCTGTCCCCAGCATTGTGGACTAGACCATTCGCCCCTGTCCATCCATCGGAGCACGGCAATTCCGCAGGCCCGTTTTCTTCCACGTACGACGGCGTCGTCCGGTTCGGAACCATGCCGTGTGCGCGGGTACGCTCGCACACGTGCCCTCCATGAACGACCTCGTCCGCCAGCACACAGCCCTCGGTGACACCGACCTGGAGTGGCTGCATCTGCTGGTCTCGGAGTGGCAATTGCTCTCCGACCTGTCCTTCGCCGACCTCGTGCTCTGGGTCCCCACCCGCGACGGCACCCGCTACGTGTCCGTGGCCCAGATGCGGCCCAACACCGGACCGACCTCCTACCAGAACGACATGGTGGGCCACCTGGTGCCGCGCGGTCGTCGGCCGATGCTCGACGTGGCGCTGGACGAGGGCCGGATCGTGCGCGAGGGCGACCCGGAATGGCGCGAGGAGGTCCCGGTGCGGGTGGAGTCGATCCCCGTGCGCCGGGAGGGCCGGGTCCTCGGCGTGATCGCCCGCAACACCAACCTGCTGACCGTGCGCACGCCGTCCCGGCTGGAGCTCACCTATCTGCAGTCGGCCTCCGACCTGGCCCAGATGATCGCCGCCGGGACCTTCCCGTTCCCCGGCCAGCAGGTCGACATGGACGCCTCGCCCCGCGTCGGCGACGGGCTGCTCCGGCTCGACGCCGACGGCGTCGTGCAGTACGCCAGCCCCAACGGCCTCTCCGCGTACCACCGCCTCGGTCTCGCCTCCGACCTGGTCGGCCAGCACCTGGGCTCGATCACCGCCGAACTCGCCCCGTCCCGGGGGCCGGTGGACGAGGCGCTGGTCAAACTGGCCAGTGGCTACGCGCCCCGTGAGTTCGAGGTCGAGGGCGCGGGCGGAGTGATCCAGCTCCGGGCCATCCCGCTCAAGCCCAAGGGTGTCCGGATCGGTTCGCTGGTCCTCCTGAGGGACGTCACCGAACTGCGCCGCCGCGAGCGGGAGCTGATCACCAAGGACGCCACCATCCGGGAGATCCACCACCGGGTGAAGAACAACCTCCAGACCGTCGCGGCCCTGTTGCGGCTCCAGGCCCGGCGGATGGACTCGGTCCGGGGGCGCGAGGCCCTCAATGAGGCGGTGCGGCGCGTCGGTTCGATCGCCATCGTCCATGAGACGCTGTCTCAGAATCTGGACGAGCGCGTGGAGTTCGACGAGATCGCCGACCGGGTCATCGCCATGGTCGCGGAGATCTCTCCGGGCAAGGTCACCTGCCGCCGCACGGGGCGCTTCGGCATCCTCGACGCCGAGGTGGCCACGCCGCTGGCGATGGTTCTGACGGAGGTCCTGCAGAACGCGCTGGAGCACGCCTTCACGCTCGCCGAGCACGGCACGGTGGACGTGTCCGCGGTGCGCGGCGGCACCTCCGTCGAACAGCGGCTGCTGATCACGGTCCAGGACGACGGATGCGGTCTGCCCGAGGGCTTCGACCCGCAGAGCGCCGGCAACCTGGGCCTGCAGATCGTGCGGACGCTGGTGGAGGGGGAGCTGGGCGGGACCTTCGCCATGATCCCGGCGCCCGGGCGCGGCACCCAGGTCGTCCTCGACATCCCGGTGCGGTCCCACAAGTAGTCCCGTTCGGCAGCGGGGCGCCGGTTCCGGCGGTACATACGGCAGCGAGCCCGGACCGTGTTGGACGGTCCGGGCTCGCTGTTCATGCATGCGCTGTGGGGGGTACTGCGCGCTGCGACTCGGGGGCGGGGTTGTGCGTACGCGCTGTACGCGCCGCCGGGCTGAGACTCGTAGCGGTGGCGTCGGCTCAGGCGCTGGCGTTACGCGCCCGGTTGCGAGCGGCACGGCGCTTCATCGCGCGGCGCTCGTCCTCGCTGAGGCCACCCCAGACACCGGAGTCCTGGCCGGACTCGAGCGCCCACTGCAGGCACTGCTCCATGACGGGGCAGCGACGGCAGACGGCCTTGGCTTCCTCGATCTGCAGCAGCGCAGGACCGGTGTTGCCGATGGGGAAGAACAGCTCGGGGTCTTCCTCACGACAAACGGCGTTGTGACGCCAGTCCATGGCTGCTACCTCTCCTTGGTGTTGCATACAGTGCTTGTGAATGTGAACGCTTTCACGAATCCCCCCGCAGGTAACGGGCCGACGCCCAGATGAACTGGTTGTGGTCCTGTGAAATGAGGAGGGGTTCTGGCTCTCAGTGGAGGCCGTTGTCGCGGGCCGTCCCGATCGCCATGTAGAGATTCGCAAACCTCGGCGACGGATACAACCCCTTCCGGAAAGTTTTTTTTGATTCCTCGGTGTCGACTAGGTCACAGCCGTACTTCTATGGGGTGGAGTCCAGCCCAAACGTTCGACTTGAAGGACTTTGGGCCCTTCCACTCACACAATCACACGCAGTGCACGGCGTACGCCTGTGAACGTCACACTCGTGCGCACTCCGAGATGGTCGCCGTCCATCTGGAAAGGGAGGGGCGCCTTTGAATGCAAGGTGAAGTCCGTGAGGTCGTGAAGGGAGACGGCGTGCTTGCCGCGAGGGCCCTTCTCGGGGCTCGACGTGAGCAGCTGGGTGGCGTAGCGGGCGACCGCCGAGGTGGAGAGCCGCTTGAGTCCGAGCACGTCCAGGCCGGTGTCGAAGGAGGCTGTCGGGGAGGCGTATATGGGGCGGTTCCCCAGGTAGGTCCAGGGGGAGGTGTTCGAGATTATGGACAGCGCGAGATCGTCGACCGGTGCCAGGCCGGGAGCCTCCAGTCTGATCGTTCCATGCCGACGGCGCGGTTCTTCCAGGAATTGCCGGACCACCTGGCGCACGTACAACGCGTGTGTCGATCGTTTCCCGAGTTCGCGCTTTTGTTCGACGCGGCCGATCACGCTCGCGTCGAATCCGAGCCCGGCGCAGAAAGTGAACCAGCGTTCAGGGACGGATTCGTCCTCGGTGCCCGGGGTGCCGGCCGCCAGTCCGAGGCCGACGGTGCGTTCGGTGCGGTTGGCGAGCGCGTCCAGGATCGCGCCGGTCGCCTCGACCGCGTCGTTCGGCAGGCCCAGCGCGCGCGCGAAGACGTTGGTGGAGCCGCCGGGGACCACCGCGAGCCGGGGCAGGACGTCCAGGTCGGGGCCGTTGTGGAGCAGTCCGTTGACGATCTCGTTGACCGTGCCGTCGCCGCCCAGCGACACCACGAGGTCGATCTCCCCGGAGTCCGCGGCCTCCCGTCCGAGGTCCCGGGCGTGCCCCCGGTACTCCGTGGTCACGGCCTCCAGCTTCATCTCGCTGGCCAGGGCGTGGATGAGTACGTCACGGGTCCGCGCACTGGTGGTGGTAGCAGCTGGATTGACCACGAGAAGTGCGCGCATGACGGCCAGAGTACCTACCCGGTGGTATCGCCTTGAAGTCCTGTCCCATGACCTCACGCTCGGTGACGGACCGCGCGCGGTGGGACGGGCAGGTGCCCGCGAGCCGTGGTGCTCGCCACCCCGGCTTCGCTTTCGGGGGGCCGGGATGCCAACCTGCAGGGGTGAGTACTCAGCAGAACGCGCCCGACTCGTCGCCGTCGTCGCCCTCGCCGTCGGCCGGACCGGCGAAGCCGAGCAGGATCACGCTCGTGGCGGTGCTCACCGCCCTGGAGGGGACGGCGCTCGTCGTCGGCGGGATCTACATGCTGGTGATGGGGATGCTCGGACACCCCGAGAGCTCGCAGCAGGCGGAGATGGGGGGCCTCACCCTGATCGCGCTGGGCCTGATCCCGCTGATCGCGGCGCGCGGTCTGCTGCTGCGGCGCAGCTGGAGCCGGGGCCCCGCGCTCATCACGCAGATCATGGGGCTTCCGGTGGCGTGGACACTGCTGAGGTCCCACGGCGCGCTGATCCCGACCGGGATCGTGCTCGCCGTGGTGGTCGTGACCTCGCTCTACCAGCTGCTCAGGCCCACGACGATCGAGGAACTCGGCATCCGCCGACCCGGGACCACGACGCCGGACGCCTGAGAGCCTGTCGGGAGCCGGGCCCGGGCGGGGCCCGCTGGGCCGGGGCCGGCGGGGCACCCGGGCTCCGGGGCGGTCCGCCCGGCACGGCCGGACGTCCCCGCCGGCCGTATGCCTCCGACTCCGCCCCTACTCCTCGACGAGCAGGCGTTCGCGCAGCTGGGCCAGGGTGCGGGCGAGCAGCCGCGAGACGTGCATCTGGGAGATGCCGACCTCCTGGGCGATCTGCGACTGGGTCATGTTGCCGAAGAAACGCAGCAGCAGGATCCGCTTCTCGCGCGGCGGGAGGTCCTCCAGCAGCGGCTTGAGCGACTCCCGGTACTCGACGCCCTCCAGCGCCTCGTCCTCGGACCCGAGCGTGTCCGCGACCGCGGGCGACTCGTCGTCCGTGTCCGGCACGTCCAGCGAGAGTGTGCTGTACGCATTGGCCGATTCCAGCCCCTCCAGCACCTCTTCCTCGGAGATGCCCAGGCGCTCGGCCAGTTCGTGCACCGTCGGCGAGCGGCCGTGCAGCTGGGAGAGTTCGGCGGTCGCCGTGGTGAGCGACAGCCGCAGCTCCTGGAGCCGGCGCGGCACCCGGACCGCCCAGCCCTTGTCACGGAAGTGGCGCTTGATCTCGCCGACGACCGTGGGGGTCGCGTACGTCGAGAACTCGACGCCGCGGTCCGGATCGAACCGGTCCACCGACTTGATCAGACCGATCGTGGCGACCTGCGTCAGGTCGTCGAGCGGCTCGCCGCGGTTACGGAACCGGCGGGCCAGGTGCTCCACGAGCGGCAGATGCATCCGCACCAGCTGATTGCGCAGCTCCGCCCGCTCGGGCGAACCGTCGGGAAGGGCGCGCAGTTCGACGAAGAGCGCCCGCGCCCCGCTGCGGTCCCGTGGATCGTGGTGCCCGTGCTCGCTCATCTGGCCTGCCCGCTCCGCCTGCGACTGCTCCACCGCGAACGCACGGCTCGCGGGCTCGTCCGCCCCGTCCTCCGGATGGGGCAGGGCCTGCTGTTCCGGGATGGCCGCCGCACGCACCACCCCTGGTCGGATCGTCTCGTCCCGCACCGGACCGTCCCCGTCTCCGTTGCTCACGCCGGCCCGGGTCCCGCGCCGCGCTGTTTGTAGAGGCTGATGCTGACCGTACGGTCGTCGGCCACCGAGGAGTCGACCTTCCCGGCCAGCGCGGAGAGCACCGTCCAGGCGAAGGTGTCGCGCTCCGGTGCCCGCCCGTCCGTGGTCGGTGCGGACACCGTCACCTCCAGGGAATCCTCGATGAGCCGGAAGACGCAGCTGAGGACGGAGCCCGGCACGGCCTGCTGGAGCAGGATCGCGCAGGCCTCGTCGACCGCGATGCGAAGATCCTCGATCTCGTCGAGCGTGAAGTCCAAGCGCGCCGCGAGACCGGCCGTGGCCGTACGCAGCACCGACAGGTAGGCACCCGCAGCGGGCAGCCGGACCTCTACGAAGTCCTGATTCCCGGGCTCGCCTGCGATCTGGGACACCCTCACCTCCAAGGTGGCACAAACTCTTCCGAGGATCCGGGAAGGGCACCCCGGAGCCATGTGGTACGTCTTCGGTTCTGGTCCGGCGACGCTATCGCGATCCATGATGCCGTGTCGCCGAACCCCCGGGGTCCGGCGACGGATCAGGCTCGAACAGGACCCAGCCCATGGTTGTCACTCATGGTAAGTCAATGACCACACACGGTGCCTAGGGGTCTGCGGCGATCAATTACGGACAACCGGCGCCGTTTTGACGTACCCGGGCCTCAGACGATCGAACCGTCGGCATAGCACCAGCGCCAGCTCTCGCCCGGCTCGAAACTCCGCATCACCGGATGACCGGTCTCCTCGAAGTGCCCCGTGGCATGCCGCAGCGGGGACGAGTCGCAGCAGCCGACATGGCCGCAGACCAGACACAGCCGCAGATGCACGGGTTGCGTGCCCGCCGCGACGCACTCCGGGCAGGTCCCGCTCAGAGGCTCCGGCTCGGGGTGCGGCAGCGCGAGCACGTGCGAGCAGTCACTCATGATGGTCAGGTTACGACGGATGCGAGGACCGTGGACATGGATGTACTGCCTCTGGTGGCGCTGGTCGCGGCGAGTGCCGCCGTCGCGGGGGCGGCCCGCCGCACCCCCGTGCCGGCGCCCCTGCTCCTGGTGACGGTGGGGCTGATCGCCTCGTACGTGCCGGGGGTTCCCTCGTACACCCTGGACGCGGACATCGTGCTGCCGCTGATGCTGCCGCCCCTGCTCTACACGGCGGCCGTCGACAGCTCGTACCTCGATCTGCGGGCCAACATGCGGCCGGTCGCGCTGCTCTCCGTCGGTTACGTCCTCTTCGCGACCGTGGCGGTCGGCTGGCTGGCCTACCTCGTGGTGCCCGGCCTGCCGCTCACCGCCGCGCTGGTGCTCGGCGCGGTCGTCGCCCCGCCGGACGCGGTCACCGCCGCCGCGATCGCCCGGCGGGTCGGGCTGCCGGGCCGGGTCACGACGATCCTCCAGGGCGAGTCCCTGGTGAACGACGCCACCGCGATCACCGCGTACAAGGTGGCCCTGGCCGCCGCCGTCGGCGAGGGCATGAGCTGGGGCTCCGGGATCGGTGAGTTCCTGGTGGCCGCGGTCGGCGGGGTCGTCGTCGGCCTGGCACTGATGGTGCCGCTGCACTGGCTCCGTACCCACCTCGGGGAAGCCCTGCTGCAGAACACGCTGTCGCTGCTGATCCCCTTCGTGGCGTACGCGGTGGCCGAGCGCGTGCACGCCTCGGGGGTGCTCGCCGTGGTCGTCGTCGCGCTCTACCTGGGCCACCGCGCCTGGCAGGTCGACTTCGCGACCCGGCTTCAGGAGGAGGCCGTATGGAAGATGGTCGCGTTCGTCCTGGAGTCGGCGGTCTTCGCGCTGATCGGGCTCCAACTGCCCTTCGTGCTCAGGGGGCTCGGCGCGTACGCCGTGGCGGACGCGCTCTGGTACGCGGTGGCGGTGTTCGCGGCCGTCGTCGTGGTCCGCTACGTCTGGGTCTTCCCGGCCGCGTTCGTGCCCCGATGGCTGTCGAAACGGATCCGCGAGCGCGAACCGGACACCGACTGGAAGGCGCCGACGATCGTCGGCTGGGCCGGGATGCGCGGGGTCGTCTCGCTCGCCATCGCGTTCTCCATCCCCCTGCTCACGACCGCCGGGCAGGCGTTCCCGGCCCGGAACCTGGTGCTGTTCCTGACCTTCACCACCGTCATCGGCACCCTGGTCGTCCAGGGGCTCACCCTGCCGCTGCTGGTGCGCGCGCTGAGACTCCCGGGCCGGGACGCGACTGCCGAGACCCTGGCCGAGGCCCAGGCGCAGAGCGAGGCGTCCGCCGCTGCCGAGGCCCGGCTGGACACCCTGCTCACCGACCCCCGCAACGCACTCCCGGAGCCGCTCACCGACCGCCTGCGCGCCGTCCTGGAACGGCGCCGCAACGCCGTGTGGGAACGGCTGGGCGCCGCCAACCCGGTGACCGGGGAGTCTGCGGACGACACCTACCGGCGGCTGGCCGGGGAGACGCTGGAAGCCGAGCGCGAGGTCTTCGTACGGCTCAGGGACGAGCGGCGGATCGACGACGAGATGCTCCGCACCCTGCTCAGACGGCTCGACCTGGAGGAGGCGGCGGCCTACCGGGAGGAGCCGGGCACGGCGTGAGCGCGCGGGGCGGGCACGGCGTGAGCGCGCGGCGCGGGCGTGGTGGGAGGAGATCCGGGCGGGCGTGGTGGGAGGAGATCCGGGCGGGTGTGGTGGGAGGAGATCCGGGCGGGTGTGGCGGGGGAGATCCGGGCGGGTGTGGCGGGGGAGATCCGGGCGGGTGTGGCGGGGGAGATCCGGGCGGGTGTGGCGGGGGAGATCCGCGCGGGCGCGATCGGCCCACCCCGATCCGCAGCGAACAGCGATCGGCCCACCCCGATCCACGGCGTGACAGCGCCCGGACCTCAGGGGCGGCCCGTGACGACGGCCACGACCGTCGCCCCCGCCGGGAACGCGCCCTCCTCGGCCAGCGCGGTGAGCCCGAACAGCAGCTTGGCGACGTAGAGCCGTTCGACGGGCAGTGCGTGCCGCTGCTCGAAGTCGTCCGCGAACGCGTGCAGCTCCGGGGCCGTACGGCCGTAGCCGCCGAAGTGGAAGCGCTCGTCCAGGGACCACGTCCCCTCGGGCCCGCCGAACGCCTCCCGTTGCAGCTCCCGCACCGCCTCGCCGAGGAAGCCGCCGCGCAGCACCGGGACGCCGAGCGCCCGCTGCCCCGGCGCCAGACCGGCGGCGAGACCGGCGAGGGTGCCCCCGGTGCCGCAGGCCACCGCGACCACATCGGCCCGCCCGCGCAGCTCGCGCCCCAGCTCGGTGCAGCCCCGCACGGCCAGGGCGTTGCTGCCGCCCTCGGGGACGACGAAGCACTCGCCGGGGTCGCTCTCCCCGAGAGCGCCCAGCAGCCCGGCCAGCACCTCGGGGTCGGCCTTGGCGCGGTAGGTCGCGCGGTCCACGAAGCGCAGGGTCATCCCGTCCGCGGCGCACCGGGCGAGCGAGGGGTTGAGGGGGCGGCCGGCCAGTTCGTCGCCGCGCACCACCCCGATGGTGCGGAAGCCGAGCAGCCGTCCGGCGGCGGCGGTGGCCCGCAGGTGGTTGGAGTACGCCCCGCCGAACGTGAGGACGGTGCGCCCGGCGGCGGCCCGCAGGCTGGGGGCGAGCTTGCGCCATTTGTTGCCCGGCAGATCCGGGTGGATCAGATCGTCCCGCTTGAGCAGCAGCCGTACGCCCCGGCGGGCGAAGCGGTCGTCGTGGACCTCCTCCAGCGGGGAAGGCAGCCGGGGCCGCAGGAGCGCTTCGGGGTCCGGGGGACGGTTCACCCGTCCATTTGACCAGGCCCGGGCCGGGGGCCGCCGTCGTGGGGCGGGCGCACGCCCCGCCGCCGGCCCCTCAGGGGCCGCGTCGGCGGGGCGTCCGGGGCCGGCCGTGTTCAGCCCTGGGCGAGCCAGAGGTCGGGGCCGAACACCTCGTAGTGGATGTCGGCGGCCGGGACCCCCTTGGCCAGCAACTGGGTGCGCACGGCGCGCATGAAGGGCAGCGGGCCGCACAGGTAGGCGTGGGTGCCGGGCGCGATCGTGAAGTCGCCCAGATCCACCAGACCGGTGCGGTCGGCGCTGTGGCCGGACTCCGGGTGCTCGTACCAGAAGTGCGTGGCGGCGTCGGGGAGCTTGTCGGCGAGCGTCACGTGGTCGTTGCGCAGCGCGTGGTCGCCGGGGGAGCGGTCGCCGTGCACGACGGTGACCGGGGCGCGGTGGCCGGTCGCGGCCAGGTGCTCCAGCATCGACAGCATGGGGGTGCAGCCGATTCCGGCCGAGGCGAGCAGCAGCGGGGCGTCGGCGTCGTCCAGTACGAGGTCGCCGTACGGGGCGGAGACCCGCAGCCGGTCGCCGGCCACGACCTTCGCGTGCAGATGACAGGAGACCTCGCCGTCCGGGGAGCCGCCCCCGTGCACCCGCTTCACGGTGATCGAGCGCAGCGCCGACCCAGGGGCGCTGGAGAGGCTGTACTGGCGTATCTGCCGTGCCCCGTCGGGGAGTTCCACCTGAACGGAGACGTACTGGCCGGGGCGGAAGGCGGGCGCGGGCTCCCCGTCGGCCGGGCGGAGGCGGAAGGTCGCGACATCGGGAGTCTCCTCGGTCCGGCCGACCACCTCCCACTCGCGCCACACGTCACCGGCGGCCACGCCCTGCTCCGCGTACAGCCGCGCCTCGCGGGAGATCAGCGCGTTCGCCATCAGCCAGTAGACCTCGTCCCAGGCGGCGGCGACCTCGGGAGTGACCGCGTCGCCGAGCACCTCGGCGATCGCGGCGAACAGGTGCCTGTGCACGATGTCGTACTGGTCGGCGGTGACCCCGAGCGAGGCGTGCTTGTGGGCTATCCGGCCGAGCATCACGTCGGGGCGGGTGTCCGGGTGTGCGACCAGGTGGGTCGCGAAGGCGGCTATGGAGCCCGCGAGGGCCTGGCGCTGGGCGCCGGACGCCTGGTTGCCGCGGTTGAAGAGGTCGCGCAGCAGCTCCGGGTGGGCGGTGAACATCTTGCGGTAGAAGAGGTCGGCGATGTCCCCGATGGCCGCTCCCACGGCGGGGAGGGTGGCGCGGACGGTGGCGGTCGACGTCTCGGACAGCATCGATGACTCCTTGGTCTCTTCGGTCCCGATGGGAATCGGAATTGGTATTTCAGATTCGTATTTTTGGGCAGCGTGTATCCGGGCAGGTGGTGCCCAGAGTTCTCGGGGTGCGGGACGGGGGTTGTGTGCGGGCACGCGGTGGCGGCCCGGGCCGGTTCAGTCGGGGGCCGGCCGGATGCCGCTGATGCCGATCAGTACGGGCCCGGTGGGCGAGGCGACGAGCTGGTCCACGGTGATCGGGTCGAGCGAGGCGTAGAAGGCCTCCTCCGCCTGGCGCAGGGCTCCGCGCAGCCGGCAGGCCGAGCGCAGGGGGCACGGGGTGGCGCCCTCGCACTCCACGACGTCGCCCGGGCCCTCCAGCTTCCGGACGATTCCGCCGATCGAGGCGGAGCGGCCGGCCCCGGTGAGGCTGAGCCCGCCGCCGCGGCCCCGGCGCGCCTCGACGAGACCGAGGTGCTGGAGCCTGGCGACGACCTTCGCGGTGTGGGTGTACGGCACCTGCATGGTCGCCGCCACTTCCCGGGTGGTCGGCGGATCCTCGTTCTCGACGACCGCGAGGCGCATCAGCACGCGAAGCGCCACGTCGGTGAATTTCGTCAGCCGCATGACCGCCACGGTAGATAAGTTGCATCCGGGGTGCAACTTAAGAGTGCCCGTCGGCGCCCACCGGGACCGACGGGCGTCGTGCCCAGTCCAAACCCCAATTAGTCACACTCTTTTGTGTAATGGTGCGCCGCCCTCGGGTGCTGGAAGGCTTCTTCGCGCTGGTCAGCCGATCATTCGAGAGTCATTCGAGAGGACGACAGATGTCCGTTGGTGAAGAGGTTCGGCACGTGACGTTGCCGGCGCAGCAGAGTCTGGGCACGGCGGCGGCGCGGAACCTCGCGACGACCACCAAGTCCGCCCCGCAGATGCAGGAGATCACCTCGCGGTGGCTGCTGAAGATGCTGCCGTGGGTGCAGGTGCAGGGCGGCACCTACCGGGTGAACCGGAGGCTGAGCTACTCGGTGGGGGACGGCCGGGTGACCTTCGTGCAGACCGGTGACCGGGTCGCGGTCATCCCCGCCGAACTCGGAGAGCTCCCCGCGCTCCGCGACTTCGACGACGAGGAAGTGCTCGGTGAACTGGCCCGGCGGTGCGAGCAGCAGGACATCGCCGCGGGGCAGGTGCTGGCCACCGCCGGGGACCGGGCGGATCGCGTCCACCTGCTGGCGCACGGCAAGGTCGAGAAGATCGGCACCGGTCAGTACGGCGGCGAGACGGTGCTCGGGGTCCACGCCGACGGGGCCTACTTCGGTGACCGCTCCCTGGTCGACGGCGAGGCCGTCTGGGAGTACACGGCCCGTGCGCTCACCGCGTGCACGGTACTGACGCTGAGCCGCGCGGACGTCCTGAACCTCGCCGAGCGCGCCGATTCGCTCCGCGCGCATCTCACCGGACTGCTCGGCGTCCCGCAGCAGCGCACCAACAAGTACGGCGAGGCGGCGATCGACCTCTCCGCCGGCCATGTCGGCGAGGCCGTGATCCCGCACACGTACGTGGACTACGAGGTCTTGCCGCGCGAGTACGAACTGAGCGTCGCGCAGACCGTGTTGAAGGTCCACAGCAGGGTCGCCGACCTCTACAACCAGCCGATGAACCAGACCGAGCAGCAGTTGCGGCTGACGGTCGAGGCGCTGCGCGAGCGCCAGGAGCACGAGCTGGTCAACAACCGCGAGTTCGGCCTGCTCCACAACTGCGACTACGGGCAGCGGATCCAGCCGCACGACGGCGTGCCCGGCCCGGACGACATGGACGAACTGCTCTCGCGCCGCCGCGGCTCGAAGCTGTTCCTGGCCCACCCGCGGGCCATCGCGGCGTTCGGTCGCGAATGCAACAAGCGCGGTCTGGTGCCCGAGAGCGTGGACGTCGGCGGACACCACGTACCGGCCTGGCGGGGCGTGCCCATCTTCCCGTGCAACAAGATTCCGATCACCGACGCCCGGACCACGTCGATCATCTGCATGAGGACGGGCGAGGCGGAGCAGGGCGTCGTCGGGCTCCAGCAGTCCGGCATCCCCGACGAGATCGAGCCCAGCCTGTCGGTCCGCTTCATGGGCATCGACGAGCAGGCCATCATCTCCTACCTGGTGACGGCCTACTACTCGGCGGCCGTCCTCGTGCCGGACGCGCTCGGCGTCCTGGAGAACGTCGAGGTCAGCCGCTGGCGGTAGCCGCTCGGGGGCCGGGCGGCGGAGCCGGGCCCCGGACAACCTCCGCCCCGGGCCGTCGGGCCCGGGGCGGCATCGGGAGGACGACGCCTCAGTGAAGACGCACCACGCAATCCCCTCACCCACCCCCCGGACCCCGGACGACGACCGTCCGGCCCCTCTCATGAGCCTGGACGGCGCGGCTCCGGCGGTGTCCGTGGCCCCGCGCGGCGGCGGTCCGGTCGCTTCCGCGGTCTCCGGCGGCGGTCCGGTCGTTTCGGCCGCACCGGTTCCGGAGCCCGCTGCTGTGATGCCGGGCCCGGAGGCCGCGGCTCTCCTGGAACGGACCAGGACGCTCGTCGATCCCCGACTGCGCGCCGCCATCGACTCCTTGCCCGGATCGATCCGTCGTGTCGCTATGTACCACTTCGGCTGGCTGGGGGCCGACGGCACCCCTTCCGGCGGGGCGGCGGGCAAGGCGATCAGGCCCGCGCTCGTGCTCGCCGCCGCCCGGGCGCTGGGCGGCGACCCGCGGCGTGCGGTCCGGGCGGCCGTCGCCGTGGAACTGGTCCACAACTTCACCCTGCTGCACGACGACGTGATCGACGAGGACCGGACGCGCCGTCACCGCCCCACCGCCTGGACGGTGTTCGGCATCCCGGCCGCGATCATCACCGGTGACGCGATGCTCGCCCTCGCCCAGCGGTTGCTCGCGGAGGACGACGGTCCGGTGGCGGCCCGTGCCGCGGCGAGGCTGTCGACCTGCGTCGTCGAACTCTGCGCCGGGCAACAGGCCGACTGCTCCTTCGAGGACCGCGGGCCGGACGAGGTCTCGCTGGACGAGTGCCTGACCATGGCCACGGCCAAGACCGGCGCCCTGCTCGGCTGCGCGTGCGCGCTGGGGGCGCTGTACGCGGGTGCCGGGGAGCGGGCCGTCGGCGCGATGGACGGATTCGGCAGGGAGACGGGCCTCGCCTTCCAGCTGATCGACGACCTGATCGGGATCTGGGGAGATCCGGAGCGCACCGGGAAGCCCGTGGGGGCGGATCTGGCCGCCCACAAGAAATCCCTGCCGGTGGTCGCCGCGCTGACGTCCGGCACGCCCGCCGCGGCCGAACTCGCCGCGCTCTACCGGGGATCCATGAACACACCCGCGGAGGTGGACCGTGCGGCCGACGCCATCGAACGGGCCGGCGGCCGGGACTGGGCCCAGGTGTGCGCGGCGGATCGGATGGCACGCGCGCTCCACCACCTCTCGCGCGCGGTGCCCGATCCGGACCGGGGCGGTGACCTCCTGACCCTGGCGGAATTCGTCACCCGCCGTACGCACTGAGGGCAGCGGGAACGGCAGGGGCGCCGAGGTCACGGGGCCCGCGGGACGGAGCGGAGGGTGACGGGGCGACTGTCATGGGCACGGGCTACAGTCCTGCATCGCCTGCGCCTTCTCGGACTACCTTCCGGCCTCCGGCCGGGGCCTGTCCGGCGGGCTCGCCTGCTTCCGTCGTGTCAAGGACGCCTACCGCGAGGCGGCCGACGAGGGGGCCGTCCGGGAGCTGTGGGACCGGCGGACGGGGCTCGTCCAGGAGATCTGGAGCTGTCGCGAGTACGAGCCCCGGCCGGAGCAGGGCGCGGGTACCGGGCACCGGGGCGCGTTCCCCCTGGAACTGGCCTGATCCGGCGCCGTTCCGAACCGCGACCGACTGTCCTGAACTGGTCTGAAACGGGCTGGAAGAGCCCGGCCGCCGTGACTTCTCGGTAAGAGGTCGCGCGGATAGGTGGGTCGGCGTCGCGGGGCGATGGGCGGCGCCCGGCGGCGTTGTCGTCGGTCGACGACTCCCCCATGGCCCGAAAGGCGTGGGAGGGGCCCCCTTCGCGTCACCTCCCTCCTCCGCCTTGCCCGGCTTGCCCCTCGCCCCGCTCCTTCCCCCGCCCCACCTACGCGCGCGACCTCTAAATCGACCGGCCCTCGGCGCTCCGCTCCCCGGCCGTGCCGGGCGGCCCGGGCGCGACCGGGCGGAGCGCCTCCGTTCCGCCGTGCCGTACCGGTGCCGCCCGGTGCCGTATCGGCTTCCCCCGGCGCCCCGCTGCCCCGCCACCCCGTGGGCCGGGGGCGCCCCGCCTCACGCCACCGTACGAACCGCAAGGGCCGCGACCGGCCGCGACCGACGGTACGGGCTCCGCGGCGAGGCCCGGTCGAGACGTTCCTCCGCCCCTCGGGCTTCCTCCCCGCCACTCCATTGTTCTACTATCATGCGAACAATGGAGGTTTTCATGAAGCGTAAGAACCTGGGCGGCGCGGTCGTCGTCGCGTTGCCGTTCCTGCTGGCGCTCGTGGTCGAGCTGGTGCTCTTCGTCGTCCTCCGGGACCGGATTCCCGAGCAGATCGCCGGTCACTTCCGCCCCGACGGCCGGGCGGACCGGTACATGGGACGGGAGTGGCACGTGGTGGGCGGCTCCGTGCTGTTCGCGACGACGGGCGTGCTGTGGACCCTGACGTTCGTGCGGGGGAAGTTCTACGGGCGGGCCCACCACCTGGTGGTCGCCGCCGGTTACGCCTTCGCCGGGTTCCTGGGCTGGCTGATGGCCGCCACGCTGCTGGCCAGTGTGGACGCCGGTGCGAACGCGCAGGGGGAGGCGCAGGGTGTGTCGTTCCCGATGTGGCAGCTCGTGGCGGCCCTGGCGGTCGCCGCGGTCGCCGGTGGGCTGGGGCTGGCGGCGGCGACGCTCCTGCCCGTGCCGGAGCCCCCGGGGACGGTGCGGGCGCAGGACGGCCCGCGGATCACGCTCGCCGACGGGGAGGTCGCAGGATGGGCCCGCAGCGCGGGGAGCTGGTGGACGCCGCTGCTCGCGTTCGCGCTCGTGGCCGGCGGGGTCGTACTGCTGCTCACCTCGGGCTGGCCGGCCGCGATTCCGCCGCTGGTCCTCGGCGTGCTGCTGATCGTCTTCGCCCGGCCGTACGTCGTGGTCGACCGGCGCGGCATCACGATCTCGGGCATGCTGCCCTGGCCGCGGCTGAGGGTGCCGCTCGACCGGATCGAGTCCGCCGTCAGCCGGGACATCAACCCCCTCGCGGAGTACGGTGGATGGGGCTATCGCATCCGGCCCGCGCGCAGTGGGCTCATGGTCCGCTCGGGCGAGGGCGTCGTGGCGACCCTGGCCGGGGGCCGGGAGTTCGCGGTGACCGTCGACGACTCGACGACCGCCGCCGCGCTCCTCGACGCTCTGATCGACCAGCGACGGGCGGAACGCTGACCATGCTCTTCAGGGTCGATCCCACGTCCACCGTGCCACTCGGCGACCAGATCGCCGCCTCCGTCCGCCGGGCGGTCGCCGACGGCACGGTGACCTCGGGCGAGCGACTGCCCGCCGCCCGGGTCCTCGCCGAGTCCCTCGGGGTCAACGTCCATACCGTACTGCGTGGTTACCAGCAGCTTCGCGAGGAAGGGCTGATCGAACTGCGCCGGGGGCGCGGCGCGGTCGTCACCGGCGGCGTCTCCCCGCACCGTGCCCGGCTGCTGGAGCGGGTACGCGAAGTGGTTTCCGACGCACGCGAGTTGGGTCTGACGGAGGACGAACTGCTCGCCCTGGTCCGTGGCGCGCTCAACCAGCCGTAGGGCGGCCGTCCGTGCCGGGCCCGCGTGCGCCCGGCTCTCCCGCGACCGTACCGCCGTCCGGCCGACGGCGGGAGCGGGCCACCCCGTCCTACGGGATGGCCCCGCTCGTCGCCGGTCAGCCGGACCGGCCGTCCGGGCCGTCCGTCCGGTCCGGGCCGTCCGTCCGGTCCGGGCCGTCCGTCAGGAGGACTGGCGCGCCAGGGCTGCCGCGAAGCCGAACTGCCACAGCGAGTTGACCTGGCTGCGCTCGGTCGCGTTGGGGTAGGCGTTGGTGCAGGACGTGCCGGGCCCGCCGCCGGACATCAGCTCACTGCACGGACCGGAGTAGTGGTCCGGGAGCCCGAGCACGTGACCTGTCTCGTGCGCGGTCACACGGGTCGAGTTGTACTGCTGGTTCTGCGCGTAGTCGAGGAAGATGTATCCGTTCCCGTGTCCGTCGGTGCTGGCGTACGAGCCGCGCGAGTCGTTGCCCTCGTAGTACCTGAAGTCGGGGTTCGAGCCCTCCTGGAGCCGCACGTTGGACACCGAGCTGTTCCATATCTGCGCACTGCTGGCTATCTGGGTGCGGAAGCTCGGCGCGCTCGCCGTGCTGTAGACGATCGTGACTGCCTGGGCGCCCGGGTTCGCGGCCCGCTTCTCGGCGACGGACTTGACGACCGCCTCGAAGAACGCCTTGTTGGCCGCGGCGTCCTCGTGCGAACCGGCCTGCGCGGTGTAGCCGGCCTGGGCCGCCGGTGCGGCGGGGGCGGGAGCGGGGGAGGAGGCGATGGCGGGTGCGGTGCCCAGCGCGGCCGCGAGCCCGAAGCCGAGGCCGACCACGGCCGACATGACGGTCCTGGGGTGTCTCATGGGGGTCTCCTACCGGTTACCGATGTGAGGGACCGTCCGATGAACGGAATCGGACGGGAGCGGTACGGAGAGAGTGTCGGGGAGCGGAAGCCCCGGCGGATGATGTCAACCGGCGATAGTCCCGCCCTATCACCGGATCCGGCACCGACCCCGGCCGTATGGTCAACTCGCAGTGAATTCACGGACTTTGAAGGGGTTCGGGCATCTGGTGCGACGGCTGCCCGCCGCCCTACGCTCGACGGCATGGAGCTTGAGGTGAGACACCTCAGGGCGCTGTGCGCCATAGCGGACGCGGGCAGCCTGCACCAAGCCGCCCGCAGGCTGGGCGTGAGCCAGCCCTCCCTGACCACCCAGCTGCGGCGGATCGAGAAGACCCTCGGCGCCGAACTGTTCTGCCGCGAACGGACCGGCTGCCGCCCTACGTTGCTCGGCCGCGCGGTGCTCAGCCGGGCCCGCCCCCTGGTCGACGGCATGACCGCCCTGGTCAGCGACGCGAAGGCGGAGGCCGACGCGGTTCGGGCGTCCGGCTCCCGGCTGCGTATCGGAAGCACCGCGAGCCGGGTCATCGGCGGCTGGCTGCGCAGGCTGCGGCTCCGGCTGCCCGACACGGACATCTCGCTGCGCGTCGACGTGTCGGCCGGCGCCCTGCTGCGCACGGTCGATGCCGGCGGGCTCGACGTCGCGTTCGTGCACGAGGTCGAGGGCTGCCCGCTGACCGTCCCCGAGGGGCTGACACAACGCGTGCTCCTGGACCGCGAACCGCAGTTCGTCTGCATGGCCCGGGACCATCCCGCCGCCGCCCGGCCCGTCGTCGACCTCGGGGATCTGGCCGCGGACCGCTGGATGGTCGACCCCACGGTGGACGGCGAGTGGGACGGGCTGCGCCGGGTGCTCGACGAGGCCGGGCTCGCACCGACCGTCCTGCACGGCGACTACCTCACCGCCGCGTCCCTGGTCGTGCTCGGCGAGGCGGTCGCCCCGTGCCAGCCCACGTCCGGACCGCGCGACGACATGGCCATCCGCCCCCTGCGCGACGACCCCCTCGCCGTACGGCTGCTGCTGGTGTCCCGGCCGGGCGCCGACATGGGGGCGGTGTACGCGGAGCTGGAGGCGGCCTACCGTGAGGCTGCCCACCGGGCGGCCGGGTACCGCCAGTGGCTGCTGCGCAACCGCAGCCCGCTCGTCGCCTCACCGTGAACGACGGCTGCCCGGCCCGGGCGTGAGCCCGCACCCGTCACGCGCGGGCGTACCACCGGTGGCCCGTGGTGGCCTTACGGACCGTCACCGGCGGATGCGCCGTCGGTGACCCGTGGCGGGCGTACGGACCGTCACCCGCGGGCGTGCCACCGGTCACTCGTACAGGGGCTCGCCACCACCCGCGTGCACGCTCGCCACGCCTTCGGCGGCTCGCGTGTGTCCGTCGTGCCCCGCACGGACGTGTGCGGACCCGGCTCGCATCTGCCTCTACTCGCCCATATTCATAGGGGCTCTGAACGCGCGCTGATCCACCATGGATCACGGGACAGCCCTTAGCGTTGGCCCATGGCCGAACTGCTGCTGCACCTCACCGAAGGCCCCTTGTGGGAGGCGGCCCGCGGGATCGGGACGTACGAGATGTCCACCCGCGGCCGCACCCTGCACGAAGAGGGATTCATCCACTGCTCGCTGCCGCACCAGCTCGACGGAGTGGCCGAGATGCTGTACGGCGCCGGGAGCCGGGCCGGGGCCAGTGACCAGGACCTGGTGGTCCTCGTCATCGACCCGGACCGGCTGCCGGTCCCCGTACGGTACGAACCCGCCGTGCCCGGCGGCGAGGACTTCCCGCACATCTACGGACCGGTCCCGGTGGACGCCGTCGTGGAGGTGCGCCCCTGGCCGCGCGAGGGAGGCGAGCACGCGTGAATCCCTCGGACCGCGCCGCCCGCACCGTCTCCGCCGGCCCCTCGGCCTCAGGCGGCCCATCCGCCCCGCCCGTCGTCGCCGTCACGGGCGCGAGCGGTGCCGTCGGCGGACGTGTCGCACGACGCCTCGCGCGTGCCGGAGTCCCCGTACGGCTGCTCAGCCGCGACCTGTCCCGGCTGCCCGAACTGCCCGGAGCCGTGGCCGCGCCGCCCGCCTCCTACGGGGACGGCGAGGCCATGCGCCTCGCCCTCGCCGGGGCGCACACCCTCTTCCTCGTCTCCGCGCGCGAGAGCCCCGACCGGGTCCGCGAGCACATGACGGCCGTGGACGCGGCGGTGGCCGTCGGCGTCGAACGGATCGTGTACGTCTCCTTCCTCGGCGCCTCGCCGGACGCCACGTTCACGTTCGCCCGGGACCACTGGCACACCGAGGCGCATATCCGGGTCGCCGACATCCGCCACACCTTCCTGCGCGACAGCCTGTACCTCGCCGCGCTCCCCGCGATGACCGGCCCCGACGGCGTCCTGCGCGGTCCGGGCGGCGACGGCAGGGTGGCGGCGGTGGCGCACGAGGACATCGCGGACGCCGCGACCGCCGTCCTCCTCGCCGACACCGAGAGCGACGCGACCCGCCACGACGGGGCCACCTACGACCTCACCGGCCCCGAGGCGTTCACCCTCGCCGAGGCCGCCGAACAGCTCGGCCGGGCCACCGGCCGGACCATCACCTACGTCCCGGAGACCCGTGAGGAGGCGTACGCCTCGCGGGCGCGGTACGGCGCCGAGGACTGGGAGGTGACCGGCTGGGTGACGTCGTACGAGGCCATCGCGGCCGGCGAGATGTCCGCGGTCTCGGACGCGGTGCCGGCCCTCACCGGTCACCCGGCGACGGACCTGGCGACCTATCTGCGCGAACATCCGGACAGCTACCGGCACTTGCTGGTGCCGGACTGATCGCGACGCGCCGGAGCCGGAACGGGGCGGAGGGCCACGAGACGCTGCGTACGGAAGCGCCGTGGGGCCCCGGGGCCCCACGGCCGTACGCGCGCGACGTCCGGTGCCGCCCCGGGCCCGGCGAGCCGTGGCGCGTTCAGCTGATGCGTCGACGGCGCGGAGGGCTCGGGCGCCTGTGGCCGGCGGGTCCGGGCCCGCGGATCGACACGCCCTTGTCGGCTCCGTCGTCGGGCCCGTTCCCCCGCCGCGCCTCAGCCCGCGTCGTGCGCCTTCCGCAGCGCGGCGATGTCCAGCTTCTTCATGGTCATCATCGCCGCGGTGGTCCGCGCGGCCCGCGCGGCGTCCTGATCGGCGAGCAGATCGGTCAGCAGGTCGGGGGTGACCTGCCAGGAGACGCCGTAACGGTCTTTCAGCCAGCCGCAGGGCCCCTCTTCGCCCCCATCGGTGAGCCGGCTCCAGTAGTAGTCCACCTCGTCCTGGTCCGCGCAGCCGATCTGGAACGAGACGGCCTCGTTGAACGTGAACTCCGGTCCGCCGTTCACCCCGATGAACCTCTGGCCGTTGATCTCGAACTCGACGGTCATGACCGACCCGGCGGGTCCGGGCCCGGCTTCCGTGTACCGCACCGTCCTGCCGCGACGGGAGTTCCCGAACACCGAGAGGTAGTACTCCGCCGCCTCCTCGGCCTGCCCGTCGAACCACAGACACGTGGTGAAGCCCTCGGTGGTCATCCCTGTCTCCTGTCGTGAGCGCATACCCGCCGGATGCGCATGTCCACTCATATCGACCGATCCCGCCCAGGGGACTTGTCGGTCGCGCACTGGAGGCATCGGAAATCACGTCGGCACGGTCATCATCACCGGCAACGCGTTCGAGAAGGCGGTCAACGCGCCGAGCGCCCCGTCGAGCGCTGGTCACATCTTCCGTTCTTCGCCCAGGTGTTCGCCGTGACCGAACGGGTCGCACCGCTCCTGCCGGGATGTCCGGGGCGGGCTTCGGCGGTCCATGAGCCGTGCCTCATCGCCGAACCGAGGCGACGCCGAATCCCCGCGCCGCCCGATGGCGACGCGGTGCCTCCCGACGTTGATCGAGAAGGTACCGGCTGTCCGAACCGCGTTCACAATCGGGGTGACAAGTAGGCCGGTTCGGGTCTTGCGGACGGGGCCGACCGCACCTGTGCGGGGAACGATAAGGCGTCGAGCAGGAGTTGGGATGGTGTTCCCAAGTGTCTGGGGCGGCCGCTCAGGTGGTCGGGGGTCGTTTCCGGTTGGCCTGGGCAGGAGTTGACTCGAAGTCAGGTGCCATCGAGTCGCATCGATGAGCGGCCTTGTTCTGCGCCGCACGGCGGACTCCGCGGCCGACCGTTGCACACCGGGTCCTGGACGTCGGTCCCGGCGAGACCGTCCTCGCTGCTGCGACGTGGCCCCGGCATGCCAGCGGGGAGGATGAAGGGGTTCGAGGCGCGGAGGAACTACGCTCGCCGCGCACTCCAGGCGGAGGAGGACGAGGCGGCCGAGCGCGAGGGGCGCAAGTCCGTCGCGCTGCCGCACGTGGTGACCCACGACGTGCGGCACTTCCGCGCCCCGCCCTCGTCGCCCGCGGTGCGAGCGTCGAGCAGGTCCGGCCGGTCCTCGGGCATGCGTCCGCCGTCATCAGGCTGCGGATCCGCGCCCACCCGCGGCCTGGCGAAGAAGACCGCACCCGGGCCGTCGTGGACGCCGTGCTCGGCGGCCCGCGGACCGGGTGCGGTCAGGAGGACCCGGCGACCGAGGAAGTCGCGGGTCAAAGGATATGACCGAAGGTCAGGCCTTCTTGGTCTCCCAGAAGATCTTGTCGATCTCGGCGATGTAGTCCAGCGCCTTCTGGCCCGTCGCCGGGTCCGTGGACGCCTTCGCGGCCGACAGGGCCTTCAGGGCGTCGTTGACCAGCTGGTGCAGCTGCGGGTACTTCTCGAAGTGCGGGGGCTTGAAGTAGTCGCTCCACAGCACCGAGATGTGGTGCTTGGCAAGCTCGGCGCGCTGCTCCTTGATGACCGTGGCACGGGCCCGGAAGTGCGGGTCCTCGTTGGCCTGGTACTTCTCCTGGACGGCCTTGACGGACTCCGCCTCGATGCGGGCCTGGGCCGGGTCGTACACGCCGCAGGGCAGGTCGCAGTGGGCGCTGACCTTCACCTTGGGGGCAAACAGGCGGGAAAGCATGGAGCTGTCCTTCCTCGTGATCGTCTTCTCAGGTGGGACATTACTCCGTGAGAGACCGGATTTCGTCGGTGGCCCCGGGGGCTTAGGCCAAAAGTCCGGGGTGGGCGTGCGCCCGGTGGCCGAGAGTACGGAACGCTGTAGGGGACGGTGTGGTGGATCCTGGTGCTGGACGGAGCGGGGAGGTGCCGGAGAGATGAGGGAGGTGCCGGAGGTGCCGGACGTGCCTGAGCCGATGCGGGATCGGTCCGGGCGGGGGCCGACGGGACGCGTGCCGTTCCAGGTGGTGGAGGTGACGGGGCCGTCGATGGTGCCCACGCTCCAGCACGGCGACTGGCTGCTCGTGCACTACGGGGCGACGGTGCGCCCCGGGGACGTGGTGATTCTGCGCCACCCGTTCCAGCAGGACCTGCTGATCGTCAAGCGGGCCGTCGAGCGGCGCCGGGGCGGCTGGTGGGTGCTGGCCGACAACACGTTCGCGGGCGGCGACAGCACGGACTACGGGACGGTGCCCGAGGAGTTCGTGCTGGCCCGGGCACGGGTGAGGTACCGGCCGCTGAAGCAGGATCAGCGGACGCTGCGCGGGGTGCTCGCCTGGGCGGTCCGCGCCGTGCGGCCGGTCTCGGCGGCGCGTTCCGTCTCCAGGCGCTTGCGGGCCCGGTAGGCGGCCACGTTGGCGCGGGTCGCGCAGCGGTCCGAGCAGTAGCGGCGGGAACGGTTGGTCGAGGTGTCCAGGTAGGCGTTGCGGCACGGTGCCGACCGGCACAGCCCGAGCCGGTCCGCGCCGTACGAGGTGAGGTGGAACGCGAGCCCCATCGCGGCGATGGCCGCGTACCCGGCCGTCGCGTTCGACGGATGGTCCGCCAGGTGCATGTGCCAGTCCGGCTTGCCGTCCACGTCGCGCACATCGTGCCCGGAGATCTGCGGGCTGACCGGGAATTCCAGCAGCAGGGAGTTCAGCAGGTCGACGGCGAGCGTCTCGTCGCCGCCGTCGGCCGCCTCGAAGACCGCGCGCAGGCGGGCCCGTACGGACCGGAAACGGGTCACGTCCGCGTCGGTGGCGCGCCGGGCCGCCTGCTGGTTGGCGCCGAAGAGTTCCCGGACCGCCTCGGCCGAGGTGAGGGAGTCCTTGCTGCGGGCCGGCTCCTCGGTGTTGACCAGTTTCACGGCGTAGTCCGAGTAATAGGCCAGTTCCACTTGTAGTCCTTACAGGGTCGGTCTAAAGTCTTGCGCGAACGCTGTAACGGGCATTTTCGGTACCAGGGTATTACATGGAGGTATCTCGTGACGGAGACGACCGCGCACACCGACTGGGCGGCCTGGCAGGAGAGCTGGGACCGGCAGCAGGAGTGGTACATGCCCGACCGTGAGGAACGGTTCCGCGTGATGCTGGACATGGTCGAGGCCTTCGTGGGGCCCCGGCCGCGCGTCCTCGACCTCGCATGCGGTACGGGAAGTATTACGGACCGGCTGCTCAAGCGGTTCCCGGAGGCGACCAGTACGGGCGTCGACCTCGACCCCGCGCTGCTCGCCATCGCCCGCGGGTACTTCGACGGCGACGAGCGCGTCACGTTCGTCACCGCCGATCTCAAGGACCCCGACTGGGCCGGGCGGCTGCCGTACGACTCGTACGACGCCGTCCTCACCGCCACCGCCCTGCACTGGCTGCACACCGAGCCGCTCGCCGCGCTCTACCGGCGGATCGGCGGGCTCGTCAGGGAAGGCGGGGTGTTCATGAACGCGGATCACATGATCGATACCGACACGCCCCGGATCAACGCGGCCGAGCGCGCGCACCGGCACGCCGGGATGGACCGGGCCAAGGCCGCGGGAGCCGTGGACTGGGCGGACTGGTGGGCCCTCGCGGCCAAGGACCCGGTGCTCGCCGGGCCGACCGCCGAGCGGTTCAGGATCTACGGCGAGCACGCGGACGGCGACATGCCGTCGGTGCGCTGGCACGCCGACACCCTGCGCGAGGCGGGGTTCGGCGAGGCGCGCGCCGTCTGGGCGTCGCCGTCGGACACCCTGGTGCTCGCCGTCAAGTGAGGCGGGCGGTGCCGGTGGCGCGGGCGGTGCCGGTGGCGCGGGCGGTGCGGCCGTCGCGGCTTCGTCCGTGCTGACATGAGGGAGGGCGGTACGGGCCAGGCCGGGCCCGTACCGCCCTCCCTTCGGTGTTCCGGCCGGTCAGAGCACCTTCGACAGGAACGACTTCGTCCGCTCGTGCCGCGGCCTGGTCAGGACCTCGCGCGGGTGGCCCGACTCGACCACCACGCCGTCGTCCATGAAGACCAGCGCGTCGCCCACCTCGCGGGCGAAGCCCATCTCGTGGGTGACGACGACCATCGTCATGCCGTCCTCCGCGAGCGAGCGCATGACGTCCAGGACGTCGCCCACCAGTTCCGGGTCGAGCGCCGACGTCGGCTCGTCGAAGAGCATCAGCTTCGGCTCCATGGCCAGGGCGCGGGCGATGGCCACCCGCTGCTGCTGGCCGCCGGACAGCTGGGAGGGGTAGTTCTTCGCCTTGTCGGCCAGGCCCACGCGGTCCAGCAGCCGCTGGGCGCGGGCCCGCGCCACGGCCTTCGCCTCGCGCTTGACCTGGACCGGGGCCTCCATGACGTTCTCGATCGCCGTCATGTGCGGGAAGAGGTTGAAGCGCTGGAAGACCATCCCGATGTCCCGGCGCTTCAGGGCGACCTCGCTGTCCCTCAGCTCGTAGAGCTTGTCCCTCTTCTGGCGGTAGCCGACCAGATCGCCGTCGACGTACAGCCGTCCGGCGTTGATCTTCTCCAGGTGGTTGATGCACCGCAGGAAGGTCGACTTGCCGGAACCCGACGGGCCGATCAGACAGAAGACCTCGCGCGGGGCGACCTCCAGGTCGATGCCCTTGAGGATGTGCGCGGCGCCGAAGGACTTGTGGACGCCCTCGGCCTTCACCATGGCCGTGGCCTTCATGCCACGCCTCCCTTCGGGCGGCCCAGGGACAGCAGGACGGCCCTGACCTTCTGCAACGGGGTGGGCGGCAGGCTGCGGGTCGAGCCGCGGGCGTAGTGCCGCTCCAGGTAGAACTGGCCGACGCTCAGCACCGAGGTCATGATCAGGTACCAGGCCGCGGCCAGGAAGTACATCTCGACCGGGGCGCCGGACGACTGGCCGATGTCCTGCGCGAACTTGAACAGTTCGTAGAACTGCACGGCCGCCACCAGTGACGTCGTCTTGAGCATGTTGATCACTTCGTTGCCCGTCGGCGGCACGATCACCCGCATCGCCTGCGGGATCACGACACGGCGCAGGGTCTTGCCGTGGCTCATGCCCAGCGCGTGCGACGCCTCCGTCTGGCCCTCGTCGACCGAGAGGAGGCCCGCACGGCAGATCTCCGCCATGTACGCGGCCTCGTTGAGACCCAGGCCGAGCAGCGCCGTCAGCAGCGGCGTCATGAAGCTCGACCAGTAGTCCTTGTAGATCGGCATGAGGTCGATGTACTCGAAGACCAGGCCCAGGTTGAACCAGACGAACAGCTGGACCAGGACCGGGGTGCCGCGGAAGAACCAGATGTAGAACCAGGCGATCGACGAGGTCACCGGGTTCTTCGACAGCCGCATGACGGCCAGCAGGACACCGCCGACGATGCCGATCACCATCGACAGGGCGGTCAGCAGCAGGGTCTTGCCGACGCCCGTCATGATGCGGTCGTCGAAGAAGTACTCCGGTACCGCGCCCCAGTTGATCCGGCCCTGGCCGAAGGCGTGGACGATCGCGACGAGCCCCGCGATGGCGACGACGGCGGAGACGTACCGGCCGTAGTGCCGGACCGGAATGGCCTTGATCGACTGCGGAGCGGCCGACGAGGCGGGGGGCACGGGTGGCCGGTCGGCCGGATCCGTCTTCTTGATGTCAGTCACGGAAGAAACCTTTCAGCGCCGAATCGGTCAGGATCCGCCGTTCACCTCGGCCTTGGTCACCGCACCGGCCTCCACGCCCCACTTGGCCAGGATCCGGCCGTACTCGCCGTTCTTGATGATCGCGTCCAGGGCCGCCTGGATCGCCTTGGTCAGCTGGTCGTTGCCCTTGGCGACGGCGATGCCGTACGGCGCCGCCTCGACCTGCTCGCCGACAACCTGGAAGTCCTTGCCGCCGCCCGAGGTCTTCACGGCGTACGCGGCCACCGGGAAGTCGGACGAGCCGGCGTCGGCGCCGCCGCTGCGCAGCCGGGTCTGGGCCTCCAGGTCGTTGTCGAAGGTCTCCATCGCGATCGTCTTCCCGTCCGGGCACTTCTTCGCCTCGGACTTGGCGAGTTCGTGCGAGACGGTGCCGCGCTGCACGGCGATCTTCTTGCCGCACAGGTCCGCCCAGGTCTTGATGGACTGGTCGTCGCCCTTCCTGGTGTAGATCGAGACCCCGGCGGTGAAGTAGTCGACGAAGTCGACGCCCTCCCCGACCTTCTTCCCGGTCTCGGAGTCGACGCCGTTCTGGCGGTCCTTGGTGTCGGTCATCGACGACATCGCCGCGTCGTAGCGCTTGGAGCGCAGCCCCGTGAGCAGCGTGTCGAACGTGCCGTTCTCGAACTGGAACGTCACGCCGAGTTCCTTGCCGAGCGCGGCGGCGATGTCGGGGTCGATGCCGACCGTCCTGCCCGACTTGTCCTTGAACTCGACCGGCGGATACGCGATGTCCGAACCGACCCTGACGACACCCTTGGCCTTGATCTCCGGCGGCAGGAGCGCGGCGGCCGCGGAGTCCGTGCCGCCGGGCCTCGTCGAGCCGGAACTGTTGGATCCGCTCTTGGTCTGGTCGCCGCACGCGGTCAGCAGCATGACTCCGGCGAGCGCGATGGTGCCGACCGCCGCCATTCGGGACTTCGTGGCCGTACGGCCAAAGGTGCTTGCGGTCATGATCGGAATCCTCCAGCGGATGAAGGGGGCATTGCCGAGCGATGAACGACACCTGTTCTCAGGTGTCGTCGCTCTGAATAGTGAGGGCATCTTGCCACTCTGACCAGTGCTTTTAGTGGCCCGAGCATGTCAAAATCAGATAACGGGCGATCCCCGGATCTCGTCGCTCCGGACCTTCGGGGCCGGACCTTCCCCGAAGTCTCCCCTCGCGGGCCGGAGGATCTCCGGCGTGTCCGGACCAGTGGATGTCGTGTGTCGATCGGCTGAGTTTGTCCTGGTTTTCGACTATGAGTCGTGTCACCGCGTGGTCATGAACTCGTCCGTAATGCGGTCCGTCCGGTAAGAAAGACCTTTACACCCCTCATCCGGGGCTCAGGGCGCGTGTGCGGCGCGCCCCGCGCGTATGTATCTCCCCCCTGCCGGGGCGGGCCAACCGCCGGGCGCAGGGTGCGTACGCGGTGCCCGCCCACCCCTCCTCAACCAGGAGTGGCCACCCTCAAACGATGAAAGACTTAAGGGGTCAACACCATGGCAGCGGAGATCGTCAATCCTCGCAGCGACAGCACCACTGACAGCAGTACCGGCAACGGCACCACCGACGAGCCGTTCGATCCGGCCTTCGCCCTGCACCGCGGCGGCAAGATGGCCGTGCGGGCCACCGTTCCCGTCCGCGACAAGGACGACCTCTCCCTCGCGTACACGCCGGGCGTCGCCAAGGTGTGCAGCGCCATCGCGGAGAACCCGGAGCTGGTCCACGACTACACCTGGAAGTCGCAGGTCGTGGCCGTCGTGACGGACGGGACCGCGGTCCTCGGCCTCGGCGACATCGGGCCCGAGGCGTCCCTGCCCGTGATGGAGGGCAAGGCGATCCTCTTCAAGCAGTTCGGCGGGGTCGACGCGGTGCCGATCGCGCTCGCGACCACCGACGCGGACGAGATCGTCGAGACCGTCGTCCGGCTCGCGCCGTCCTTCGGCGGCGTGAACCTGGAGGACATCTCGGCACCGCGCTGCTTCGAGATCGAGCGCAGGCTCCAGGAGCGGCTCGACATCCCGGTCTTCCACGACGACCAGCACGGCACCGCCGTGGTCACCCTCGCGGCGCTGCGCAACGCGGCGAAGCTGTCCGGCCGCGAGCTCGGTGACCTGCGCGCCGTCATCTCCGGCGCCGGTGCGGCCGGGGTCGCCATCGCGAAGTTCCTGCTGGAGGCGGGGCTCGGCGATGTCGCCGTGGCCGACCGCAAGGGCGTCGTCAGCCGGGACCGCGAGGACCTGACGGCCGTCAAGCGGGAGCTGGCCGAGATCACCAACCGGGCCGGGATCTCCGGCACGCTGGAGAACGCGCTGGCCGGCGCGGACGTGTTCATCGGCGTCTCCGGCGGCACGGTGCCCGAGGCGGCCGTCGCGTCGATGGCGCCCGGCGCGTTCGTCTTCGCCATGGCCAACCCGAACCCCGAGGTCCACCCCGACATCGCGCACAAGTACGCCTCCGTCGTGGCGACCGGGCGTTCGGACTACCCGAACCAGATCAACAACGTGCTGGCCTTCCCGGGCATCTTCGCGGGCGCCCTCCAGGTCCGGGCCTCCCGGATCACCGAGGGCATGAAGATCGCCGCCGCGAACGCGCTGGCGGACGTGGTGGGCGACGAGCTCTCGCCCGACTACGTGATCCCGTCGCCGTTCGACGAGCGCGTGGCGCCCGCGGTGACGGCCGCGGTGGCCACCGCGGCCCGCGCGGAGGGCGTCGCCCGGCGCTGAGATCCGGACCGGGGCGTGGCCCGTTCGGGTCCGGTATCGGGACGCGTTCGGGCCGGGCGCCGGGATCCGTTCGGGTCCGGGCCTCGTTCGGCCGGGGCTCGATCCGGGGTCGGGGCCGGGGTCCGATCGAGGGTCCGGCCCCGGCCGAGGTCCGTACAGGGCCGTGGCCCGGTCCCGGACCGTGGTCGCGGTCCCGGACCGTGGTCCGGCACCGAAGGCTGCGTGGGGCGGTGCGGGTGCGGGTGCCCGGATGCGGGGTGCGGCCGAGGCGGGCCCGCTGCCCGTCCGCCCCTTTTCCGTGCTTTCCTGCAGTCCCTCCGGGTTTCCGCGGCTGTGCCGGGCGGCGCGGCGCGCGTCACACCGGCGGCCGGTTACGCCGGCCGCCGCCCCGGCCTATCGTCGGGGCCATGTTCGCCGCCTACGCAGCCCGCATCGACCGCGACCGTCCCCTCGACGGCCTTGAACTGGGTGAACGTCCCGCCCCCGAGGCGCGTCCCGGCTGGACCACTGTCAAGGTGAAGGCCGCCTCGCTCAACCACCACGACCTCTGGTCCCTTCGCGGCGTCGGCCTCGCCGAGGACAAGCTGCCGATGATCCTCGGCTGCGACGCCGCCGGGATCGACGAGGACGGCAACGAGGTCGTCGTGCACTCCGTCATCGGCCAGACCGGGCACGGAGTCGGCCCGAAGGAGCCGCGCTCCATCCTCACCGAGCGCTACCAGGGCACGTTCGCCGAGCAGGTCTCCGTCCCGAGCTGGAACGTGCTGCCCAAGCCGGAGGGTCTGACCTTCGAACAGGCCGCCTGCCTGCCGACCGCCTGGCTCACCGCGTACCGGATGCTGTTCACCAACGCCGGGGTGCGTCCCGGTGATTCGGTTCTCGTCCAGGGCGCGGGCGGCGGTGTCGCCACCGCCGCGATCGTGCTCGGCCGGGCGGCCGGGCTGCGGGTCCACGTCACCAGCCGTGACGCGGCCAAGCGCGAGCGCGCCGTCGCACTCGGCGCGGTCGCGGCGTACGAGCCCGGCGCGCGTTTGCCGGAGCGCGTCGACGCGGTCGTCGAGACCGTCGGCGCCGCCACCTGGTCCCACTCGGTGAAGTCGCTGCGCCCCGGCGGCACGCTGGTGATCTCGGGCGCGACCAGCGGTGACCGGCCCTCGCATGCCGAGTTGACCCGGATCTTCTTCCTGGAGCTGAAGGTCGTCGGCTCGACCATGGGTTCCAAGGACGAGCTGGAGGATCTCCTGGCGTTCTGCGCGACGACCGGCGTGCGGCCCGTCATCGACGAGGTGCTGCCGCTGGACCGGGCCCGCGAGGGGTTCGAACGGATGGCGTCGGGCGATCAGTTCGGAAAAATCGTGCTCACCTGCTCTTGAGGTGTACGGGGCGTCCTGCTCTTATCTGAGCATGCCAAAACTGATACCTGCGGTAACACCGGGACGGGTGGGCTTACGGGGCCGGACGCGGACGGGGCGTGTGCTCGCCTCGACCGTCACCGCCGTCCTCGCCTCGTTCGTGCTCGTGGCGGGGGCGCTCGCCCCCGCCGCCGACGCGCGCCCCGCGCCGCCGGACCGTCCCGGCACCCACCGGCCCGCCGACGTCATCCCCCGCCTCACCGACGACCAGGGGCGTGTTCTCACCCTGCGCGGCTGGAACGTCGCGGACAAGGCGAACAGCGGTGACCAGGCCCTGTCCGCCATCACCGAGAAGCAGTTCCGCGATCTGCGTGCCAGGGGTTTCGGCCTCGCCCGCCTCCTCGTCTTCTGGGACGACCTGGAGCCGCGCAGGGGCCACTACAGCACCGCGTATCTGCGCCGGATCGACCGGATCCTGGACTGGGCGCGGAAGTACGACATCCAGGTGCTCATCGACGCCCACCAGGACGTCTTCGGCCCGGCGTTCGGGAGCCGGGGCATCCCGGCCTGGGCGACCCGCACCGACGGGCTGCCCTTCACCCCGCACCCCGACGACTGGTTCTCCGAGTACTTCGAGCCCGCCGTGCAGCGCGCCTTCACCCACCTCTACGAGGACCCCGACCTCCAGCGCGCCCAGGCGCGCATGTGGCAGGTGCTCGCCGCCCGCTATGCGCACCACCCCGCCGTCATCGGCTACGACCTCATCAACGAGCCGATGGGGGAGATGCGGGAGGGAGAGGATCTGGCGACGGCCGCCCGCCGCATCGAGGCCCGGCAGATCACCCCGATGTACAACAGGCTGGCCCGCGCGATCCGTTCGGTCGATCGGTCCACCTGGCTGTTCGTCGAACCCACCCCCATCGTCGGCGAGGGCGTCCCCACCGGGCTCGGGGCCGTGGCGGACCGACGGACCGTCTACTCACCGCACTTCTACAACGCCGCGATGGAGGCGGGGGGCGACTACGACCCGTCGGCCGGCTGGGTCGAGGCGTACGAGGACGCCGTCACCCGGTATCCGGCGCGGTACCGCGTCCCGATCGTCGTCGGCGAATGGGGCCCGCTCAACAACACGCTCCCGAACATGGGCCGCTTCTACCGGGACGCGATGTCCTCGCTGAGCCGCTACAGCTCCGGCTGGGCCGGGTGGGTGTGGTGCTACGGCGGCGGATACTGCGCCCTGGACGCCTCCGGTGCCTTCGCGAAGAACAAGGAGCGCACCGCCACGCCGTACGCGCCCGCCGTCGCCGGAACCGTCCGCTCCGACACGTACGACGACACCGCCGGCGTCTACCGGCTCGCCTACACGGCCGGCCGGCGCGGCGTCACGGAGATCTCCCTGCCGTCGGCGACCGGGGCGTGGCGGATCTCGGTGACCGGTGACGCCAGGGCGCGCAGGGACGGCGGCCAGGTGCTGGTCCGGGCCCGGCCGGGTTCCCGTGTCACGGTCACGGTGGCCCAGGGCGCGTTTCGAAAGTAGCGTCGTCCGCCCGAAGGGCGGGGCCCGCGGCGTCCGGTGCGGTGCATCGCAAGGCGGAGGGTCGTCCACGTACCGGGCGTACGTGGACGACCC